>JANNSP010000196.1:0-7194 GCA_031402975.1 Hyphomicrobiales bacterium | reverse complement strand
CGGTCATATCGGTCTGCTTGATGCGCAGGCGGCCGTCCGGCGTCTGCATGTCCTCCTGCAGATGTTTCAGGCCCTCGATCAGATTGGCGCCGTTGCTGGCGAGGGTCGCGCGCAGCACTTCCGGGTTGGTCAGCGCGAAATTGGACGGCGACAGCGCGTTGGCGATCTGCTCGACATAGAAGCGGGCTTTGTGGCGGGTGTGGTCGTCGAGCCCCTCGGCCTTCTTCACCAGGTCCTGCGCCCAGCTGGTGGAGATCAGATAGAACTGCTTGAGGAAATCGAAGACGGCGTGTTCCTGCCAGTCCTTGTCCTTGAAGCGCTTGTCGGTGTGCGACGGCGTGGCGAGCGGCTCCGCGGTCTCGCCCAAAGCGCGCGACCAGGCGTTCTGCCAGAGCTGCGAATAGCTCTGCCAGAGCTGCGTCTGGGCTTCCATCAGGCGCTGCGGATCGGACATGTAGGACTGGGCCACCGCTCCAAGCGTCTTCACCACCTGCTCGATGGGGGTCACCTGGCTGTCGGCCTGCTGCTGGCCGAAATCGGAGCGCTCGGCGGCCTGGCGGGCTATTTGCGCCGCCTGCTCGAACACCCGCGCCATGTTCTGGGCGAATTGCACGGGATCGGCGAGCTTGTAGTCGGAAGAGGAGGGTGGGGGGGATTGGGTCATCGCCGTCACCCATACCAGATTGCGCGGCGGTTGTGGAGGCAAGGGAGACCGGAGGTTCGGAATCGCGGACATGGCGGTGCCCTCGATGGCGGCGGTCATTCCGCTGCCGGGGAAGAAGGGTTGCGTGGGCGCTCCACACGCAGAAGTTGCCGGCCGTAACGTCCGGCAGTGGCGCCTGGAGGCGCCCACGCTTTCGCGGCGGTTTCGGCCTCCGGTTCGCTCTTCGACCGCGCGGGGCCCGGAATGGCGGGCACCGCCGTCTCTCTATCTCGCGATGCGCCGGTCGTAATGCCGGCGGGTCTTACCGGAGACTCCCGAGTGCAAGGCGAACGCTCCGCCCCGCCCGCAGGCGCCACATCCACCCCATCGATGATCACCGTCATGACCAGGACCCCTTCCGGGATGGACGGAGAGGGGATTAGCAGAATAGGAATACATTGTCAAGGAGTATTTTCCCGATAATTTCGAGGTCGAAGTCCAGAATTTCAATTTTTACGCAGGTTTCGATTTCCCTCTTCCTTCTTCGTTCTGTACCTTCTCAAGTAGGACGCTGTTTGGCTGGGATATTTTTTTATCAACCAATGAAGAACTTCAAGCTGGTCAACACCCTTGCCGCGCCGAACCTGCATCTTGAGTTTTCTGGCAGACGGGAAGTCAATAACGAGACCCTCAATGCCCTCTTTGCATGCCATGCACACAACCTCAATGTTGTCGCATGCCGCACCTGACCATTGTTGCGAATCCATGAGCTGGTTGACAAAAAGCCGGAGTCTCCGTCCCTCAGTTGTTGGATCGGCCTCACTTTGGCTCCGACCGCAAGATTTGCAGCACAAATCCGTTCGTTTCTCAATTTCAGCTACTACCTTGGCAAGTATCTTCTCAGAAAACCACAAAGACTGCTGCGTGCTTCTCAGAAAAATACAATTGGGTCCTGTTCCCGCCAACTGCTGCACGATCACTATGTCGTAGCCTTCGTAGTCAATAAGGTGCTGAATACCAGACCGCCACACACCAGTGCCACACAATGTTGAAAGTTTTCTCACTTCAATCAACCGACAAGGATTTGACAATATGAAGTGTCGCAGCCTGTCTATTGCGTCAGAGTCTCTGAGCATGTTTGATCCTGGACCTGTCGGGTCTTGACCTAGTATCTGTCAGATGCCCCATTGCAAACAAGCGCCACTCAAACTTGCCGGCAACTTTTTGACTGGATGAGAAATCTATGAAAGGTCTGTTTCAAACCAAAATCAGTCCCGCCTACGACGATATACCCGAATCCCGGTATCATTTCCCTCGCATGTATCTGAACCAAGTCCAGCGGTCCGTCGGAGACTGGATCATTTACTATGAACCCCGCCGAGCAACATCCGATGAGTTAAGTCGCGGGGGTCGTCAAGCATACTTCTCTTTGGCTAAAGTAACGGGAATTCGGACTGACGAAATGCAGGCCAATCACTTTTACGCGGATATTTCCGACTACTTGCCCTTTGACAATCCTGTTCCCTTTCGCGATGGAGATCATTTTTACGAAAGCGCTATGCGCGGTCAAGATGGCAGAACGAATTCAGGCGCAGCTCAGCGAGCCGTTCGAAACATGCCTGACAATGAGTTTGATCTCATCCTGAGGGCGGGTTTCGCAACTGAGTTGCCCGCGAGCAATGTGACTGAACCTGTCGAAGTCGGCGGATTCTCAGAACCTGATCAGTTTATAGAGCGACCACTGATCGAAACAACTGTAACTAGACCATTCAGAGATGCCATTTTTGCAAAACAGATCCAATCAGCTTATGACAAGCGATGTGCAATGACCGGCCTGAGAATCATAAACGGCGGGGGACGTCCTGAAGCACAGGCCGCTCACATTATACCCGTCGAACGAAATGGATCTGATTCTCCGAGAAATGGGTTGTCGCTATCGTCAACCTTTCATTGGATGTTCGATCGTGGGTTGCTTTCCGTCGATGATGACTTCCGCATCTTGAAAGCAAAAAAGACAGTGACTCCGGAAGTCGAACGACTAATCAACCCATCGGGATATTTGAACCTGCCAAAGGATGTTCGACTTCAGCCGCATCGACAATTCTTGAGGTATCATCGCGACAATATTTTCAAAGGATAGTGAACAGCCTCTCCCTTGCCCGTGTCCGGTATTTCGGTAAGTAAGCTGCCATCGGATGAAGAGCGGGTCCGGAGCCGTGCGCGATAGATCGAATGGATGGACATGATTGAATATCCGGTGGTTTTCAGAGGTCACAGGCTCGTGTTCGCGGTGGACAATCCGCAGGACGCCATCCAGGCTCACCATGTGCGCGGGCAATTTTATGAAGAGGAGGAACTCGACTATCTCCGGACCGTCATTCCGCCCCGGGTGACTGTTGCCGACGCCGGCGCGAATGTCGGCAATCATGCGATCTTCTTTTCCAAGATCTGCAGAGCCGAACGGGTTTTTGCCTTCGAGGCAAATCCCGCGGCCATCGGGCTTTTGACCAAAAACGTCGCGTTGAATTCCGCCGCCGTCGATCTGTCGCATGTAGGGATGGCGCTGGGCGGCGGGGACGGTTTCGTGATCAGGCTGCCGGACACGCAGACGAACAATCTGGGATCGACAGCGTTTTCCCCCTCTTTGTCGCCGACCGACTATCGGATGACGACGCTCGACGGCGCGCTGAGGGATCGCTCGATCGACTTCCTGAAAATCGATGTGGAAGGAATGGAGTTCGATGTGATGGCCGGTGCGATGAAGACCATCAACCGACATCGGCCCATCCTGTTTGTCGAAATCCGCAGAAACGAACTTGCGCGGTTCTCGAAACTCATGGCCGAGATGAACTACAGGATTGAACGGACGTTCCAGCGCTACAAGGGAATTTTCACGCTGGCCGCGTTCCCGTTGTCGTGACCGGGCGAAGGGCTCGCCCTTGCGCCGCTGAGGGCCATGCCATATTGAGCGGCCACGGCAATCAGGCGGACATCATATGGCGGAAGTTTTGCGTCTCGGCGTGGCGGGTCTGGGAACGGTGGGCACGGGGCTGCTCGACGGCTTGCAACGGCATCGCGACGCGATTGCGGTCCGCGCCGGGAAAGCGGTTGAGGTCTTGGGCGTAAGCGCCCGTGACGCCAAGAGAAACCGGGGCCACGATCTGTCGGCGATCAAGTGGTTCGACGATCCGGTGAAGTTGGCCATAAGCCCCGACATCGACGTGTTTGTCGAACTCATCGGCGGCGACGGCGATCCGGCGAAAGCGGCGGTCGAGGCGGCGCTCAAATCTGGCAAGCATGTGGTGACCGCCAACAAGGCGCTGCTGGCGCATCATGGAGTTCACCTCGCGGAACTGGCCGAGGCGCAGGGTGTCTCGCTCAATTTCGAGGCGTCGGTGGCGGGCGGCATTCCCATCGTCAAGGCGCTGCGCGAGGGGCTTGCCGGCAACCGCGTGGGGAAATTATTCGGCATTTTGAACGGCACCTGCAACTATATCCTGACCAAGATGGGGACGGAGGGGCGGAGCTTCGCCGACATCCTGAAAGAGGCGCAAGGGCTGGGCTATGCCGAGGCCGATCCCACTTTCGACGTGGGCGGCTTCGATACCGCGCACAAACTCGCCGTGCTGACCGCGCTCGCCTTCGGAACGCATGTCAATCTGGACGCGATCGACATCGAGGGGATCGAGCAGGTGACGCTCGACGATATCCGGAACGCCTCCGAAATGGGCTACAAGATCAAGTTGCTCGGTGTCGCCGTGGCGCATGAGGGTGGGATCGAGCAGCGCGTCCATCCGACACTGGTGCCCAAGGGCTCGCCCGTGTCCGATACCGACGGGGTGTTCAACGCGGTCGTGGTGAAGGGCGATCTCGTGGGCGACCTGATGCTGGAGGGAAGGGGGGCTGGAGCGCATCCCACCGCGTCCGCCGTCATTTCCGACATCGTCGATATCGCGCGGGGAAATTTCAGGCCCGCTTTCGGGGTTCCGGCGGGGATGCTGAAACCCTATGCGGCGGCGCCCAAGATCGCCCATGAGGGTGGGTTCTACGTGGCGCTCGACCTGGTCGACCGGCCGGGATCGGTCGCCGCAGTGGCGCGCATCCTGGCGGATGAACTGATCTCGATCGAGAGTATCGTGCAGCGCGGCCTGACCGAGAAGCACGCGACGCGCGCCACGGCGGCCTTCATCCTCATCACCCACGACACGGTGGAGACGGCGATGCGCGCGGCGCTGGCCCGGATCGAGACCGACGGCCATGTGGCGAAGAGGCCAAGGATGATCCGCATTGAGCGGCTCTAGCGATCGGGCCTTCCTCAATGTCGAGCGCTCGGCCACCGGGCGGCGGTGGGTTTCGCGGCTGCAGGATACGCGCATCGCGTTGGCGATTTCGCAGCGCCATGACTTGCCGGAGATCGTCGGCCGCGTGCTGGCCGGGCGGGGCGTCGATGTGGAGGACGCGGAAGCCTTTCTCAATCCGACCATCCGCACTTTGATGCCACAGCCCTCGGCCTTGCGCGATATGGAGAAGGGCGCGTCTCGCCTCGCAGACGCCATCATGGCCGGCGAGCCGATCGGCGTCATCAGCGATTACGACGTGGACGGAGTGTCCTCGGCGGCGCTGCTCTTACGCTTCCTCCGCGCCACGGGGAGCGAAGCCATTGTCCATATCCCCGACCGGATCACCGAAGGCTATGGCCCGAGCCTCGCCGCCGTCGCCAGCCTCAAGGCGCGAGGTGTCAGCCTCCTGATGACGCTCGACTGCGGGGTCACCGCGCATGATCCACTCGCCCATGCGGCGGAACTGGGCCTGACCGCGATCATCGTCGATCATCATCTGGCGGGCGAAATTCTCCCCGAGGCGCATGCGGTCATCAATCCCAACCGCCAGGACGATCTCTCGGGGCTGGGATATCTGTGCGCCGCGGGCGTCACCATGATGCTGATCGCCGCGGTCAACCGGCTGCTGCGCCAGCGCGGCTTTTACGGCGAGGCGCATCCCGAACCCAACATGCTGCAATGGCTCGAACTGGTGGCGCTGGCGACGGTGTGCGACGTGGTGCCGCTCAAAGGATTGAACCGCGCCTATGTGACGCAAGGGCTGAAGGTCATGGCACGCCGCGCCAATCCGGGGCTGGCGGCGCTGGCCGATATTTCGCGGTTGAAACGCGTGCCCGACTGCCACGCGCTCGGATTTATGCTGGGGCCGAGGCTCAACGCGGCGGGGCGGATCGGCTCAGCCTCGCTCGCCTTCGAACTGCTGGTGACGGATGACAGGAACGAAGCCAACCGGCTGGCGCAGGAACTCGAACGCCTCAACCGCGAGCGCCAGGCAATCGAGATGCGGGTGGTCGACCAGGCAGTCATACAGGCCGAGCAGGCGATGGGAGCGGAGCGCCGCCCGGCGGTGCTGATGGTGACGGGCGAAGGCTGGCATCCGGGTGTGGCGGGGCTTGCCGCCTCGCGTCTCAAGGAGCGTTTCGGACTGCCGGTGTTCGCGCTGGCGTTTCCCAAGGGCGGGCTTGAAGCCAGCGGATCGGGGCGCTCGATTGCGGGCGTCGATCTGGGATCCGCCGTTCACGCGGCCTTCGCCCAGGGTCTCATCGTCAAGGGCGGCGGCCATGCCATGGCGGCGGGGTTGACGGTCGAGATCGCGCGCCTCGCCGAACTCCGCGCCTTTCTCGATCAGCGCCTCGGCCCCGATGTCGCCAAGGCCGACAACCGCTCGCTGGCGCTCGACGGCGCGCTGACGTCGGGCGGCGCGACACTCGACCTGATCGAGCTCCTCGAACAGGCGGGGCCCTATGGCGCGGGCCATCCCTCGCCGCTCTTCGCCTTTCCAGCGCATCGCGTGCTCTATGCCGACAAGGCCGGCAGCGATCACATCAGACTGACGCTCGCCTCCGACGACGGCAAACGGATCAAGGCGATCTCGTTCCGCTCGATGGGAACGCCGCTTGGCGAACTCTTGCTGTCGGAACGGAGTTTTCCGATCCATGTGGCGGGCCGTCTGGCGATCGACGACTGGGGCTCAAGCCGCGTGCCGTCGCTCCATATCGAGGACGCGGCCCCACTTGCCTGATTGGCGCAAGCCCCCTATAGAGACCGCGTTTCCGGCACACGGGCGCCCTTCGTCTATCGGTTAGGACGACAGCCTTTCACGTTGTAAAGACGGGTTCGACTCCCGTAGGGCGCACCAACTTTTCTTGAGCTGTTGAAGGCGTAAAAACTTCGCTATGTCAATGTTTTGGGCGGGACCTAGTTGCTACATAGACGTGTTACAGGAGGCCGCAAAACTATGGTTCATATGACGCATCTAATTTTGAGAAATGGTCGCACATATCTCCGATATCGGCTTCTCCCCAATGCCGCGGCCGTTAAGAGAGCATGTGCATGAAATTGCGCCGAAAACTACTAAATTCGCGCAGAAAAGGTTTGCGAAGATTGGTTGATTGACTCTACCTCCCGCCCCGTACCCCTATTGCTCAATCCCACCCTTTGCGTAAATCTCTTTTGCCGCAATCGGGGCACAGGATTGGCCCAGTCGGTTGG
>JANNSP010000195.1:0-5969 GCA_031402975.1 Hyphomicrobiales bacterium | reverse complement strand
CCTGCGCCAGAACCTCCTCGGCGGTGATCGCCTCGGTGTCTTCGAGATCGCCCAAGGGAATGATGATGGGGACCAGCGACTGTTCGGCGCGGAGTTCAAGCCAGGCCTTGCGCCACAGGTTGTCCTCCCAGATCTGGGGGGTGGTTCCGCCCTTCCATACCGGCAGCACGAGCATGGGTTTCGCCTGGTTGGCGGGCAGTGTCACGCCATAGCCGGCCAGCAGTTTCTGGATGCGGTCGGGGAGAAAGCGCACCGTGAACTTGCCGATATAACGGCCGGGCGCCGAGCTTTCCTCCTCGATCGACAGGGATTTGAGATAGGGTGCGATCTGTTCGGGCTTGGTATCCTTGAGGCTCAAGGCGATGTCGGGCGAGCCGAGGCGTTCGACCAGGACGAAGAAGGCCTTGACCTGGACATCCATGAGCGCCTGGTTGCGGGCCGCCGTCGCGTCGGGGCCGGTGACGTCGGCGTCGACCCCCTGGACCGCGAAAATACTGGTCTCGACCGGTCCCGCCGCTGCCGGCGTTGCCATGAAAAAAGTGGCGAAAACGATGCGCCACGGAATGGAAAACGGCATACGGGCAATCACTCCGGATTGATCAACGCTTTATCGGGGCGTGGCGACAGGCTATGCACATTGCGCAGAAAACAAAGGCAAACTAGCGGCATGGGTGAATCGACACAAGACGGGCGGGGAGGCCACACCTATGCCGGGGCGGGAGTCGACATTTCGGCCGGCAACGCGCTGGTCGACGCGATCAAGCCTCTGGCGAAAGCAACGGCGCGGATTGGCAGCAATGCGGCGCTGGGCGGCTTCGGCGGGTTGTTCGACCTCAAGGCCTGCGGCTACCGCGATCCGGTGCTGGTCGCCGCCAATGACGGGGTCGGCACCAAGCTCAGGCTCGCCATCGACAGCGGCATTCATGACACGGTCGGCATCGATCTCGTCGCCATGTCGGTCAACGACCTCGTGGTGCAGGGCGCGGAGCCTTTGTTCTTTCTCGACTACTTCGCCACCGGCAAACTGGATGTGGGCGTGGCGCGCGCAGTGATCGCGGGTATCGCCGAAGGCTGCCTCAAGGCCGGATGCGCGCTGATCGGCGGCGAGACGGCGGAAATGCCGGGCATGTATCACGGGAGCGACTACGATCTCGCGGGCTTCGCGGTGGGCGCGGTCGAGCGCGACGCGGTGCTGCCGCGCAGCGATGTGGGCGAAGGCGATGTCATTCTGGGGCTCGCTTCGTCGGGGCCGCATTCCAACGGCTATTCGCTGATCCGCAAGCTGGTCGGGATTAGTGGACTGAAACTTTCGGACGCAGCACCGTTCGCGAAGAACGCCACGCTGGCTGAAGCATTGCTTACGCCGACGCGCATATATGTGAAGCCGCTGCTGGCCGTGTTGCGGGGCGGCGGCGGTATCAAGGCGCTGGCGCATCTGACCGGCGGCGGCTTTCTCGAAAACATTCCGCGCGTGCTGCCGGATGATATGGTGGCGGAGATCGACCTGTCCCGCGTCCCCTGCCCTCCGGTGTTCGGCTGGCTGCGAAGAACCGGGAACCTCGCCGAGCGCGAGATGCTGCGGACGTTCAACTGCGGCATCGGCATGGTGGCGGTGGTGACCGCGGAGTTGAGCGAGCAAGTGACGCGGGCGCTCGAAGACGCGGGCGAGACGGTTGCAAGGCTCGGACAAATTCGGGCGCGGATCGGCAGTGAGGAACAGGTCGCCACGCGCGGGTCGCTGACCCTTTGGTGAAAGCCCGCACCGGCATCCTGATTTCGGGGCGCGGATCGAACATGATGGCGCTGGCCGAGGCGGCGCGTGATCCTTCCTATCCGGCCGAGATCGTGTGCGTCGTGTCGAACAGGGCGGATGCGAAGGGGCTGGAATACGCCCGCGCGCACGGCATCGAGACGCGGGTGATCGCCCACAAGGACTATGTGTCGCGCGAGGCGTTCGACCGGGCGCTCAACGTCTATCTGCAATCGAAGCGCTGCCACATCGTAGCCTGCGCCGGTTTCATGCGGGTGATGACGGGCGCGATGACGGAGCCGTGGCATGGCCGCATGCTGAACATTCATCCCTCGCTGCTGCCCGCCTATCCGGGTCTCGACACGCATGGCCGCGCCTTGGCCGATGGGGCGCGGGTCGCGGGCTGCACGGTTCATCTGGTGACCGGCGATCTCGACGGCGGGCCGATCCTGGCGCAGGCCGAAGTGCCGGTGCTGGAAGGCGATACGCCGGAGACTCTGGCGGCGCGTATCTTGAGGCAAGAACACCGGATTTACCCGCTGGCACTGGCGGATCTGGCGCGGCGGATCCTTCTCCCTATTCCACCGTCACCGATTTCGCCAGGTTGCGCGGCTGATCGACGTCGGTTCCGATGAACACCGCGGCGTGGTAGGCGATGAGCTGCACCGGCACGGCATAGAGCAGCGGGCTGATGAAAGGATGGGCGGCGGGCACGCGGATATGCTGGAACGCCTTGTGCCCCTCATGGCCGCCATCCTCCGTGAGGAGCACGATCTTGCCGCCGCGGGCCGCCACTTCCTCCATGTTGGACACGGTTTTCTCGTAGAGGTCGTCGCGGGGGGCGATGACGATCACCGGCACGTTCTCATCGATGAGCGCTATGGGTCCGTGCTTCAGCTCGCCCGCCGCATAGCCCTCGGCGTGAATGTAGGAAATTTCCTTGAGCTTGAGAGCGCCTTCAAGCGCTATCGGATAATTGATGCCGCGGCCGAGATAGAGCACGTCGCGGGCGTGGGCGATTTCGCGCGCCACGGCGGCGATGTGTTTTTCGTCTTTCAAAATTTCCGCCATGTGGCGCGGCGCCTCGATCAAGGCGCCCACCAGTTCATGCTCGCGCTCGGGACTGAGATGTCCCCGCAGCTTGGCAGCCAGCAGGGCGAGGCAAGCGAGTGCCGCCAACTGGCAGGTGAAGGCCTTGGTCGAGGCAACGCCGATCTCGGGTCCGGCAAAGGTGCGGAGCACGAGCTCGCTTTCGCGCGCGATGGTCGATTCGGGGACATTGACGATGGCCACCGTGTGCTGGCCTTGCGCCTTGCAATAGCGCAGCGCCGCCAGCGTGTCGGCGGTCTCGCCCGACTGCGACACGACGATGGCCAGACCGTTCTTGGGCAAGGGCGCCTCGCGGTAACGGAATTCCGAGGCGATATCTACCTCGGTCGGCAGCCGCGCCACTTTCTCGAACCAGTATTTGGCGGTGAGTGCGGCATAGGAGGCGGTGCCGCAGGCGGTGATGGTCAGCCGGTCGAGCGTTTTGAAATCGAAAGGAAGCTTGTCGGGCACCCGCACGGTGCGCTCGGAGAAATCGAGATACTCGGCCAGCGTATGGCCGACGACTTCCGGCTGCTCGGCGATTTCCTTGGCCATGAAATGGCGGTGATTGCCCTTGTCGACCAGCATCGAGGAGGCTTGCGAAAAGCTGATCGGGCGGATGACCTGCCGGTCCTGCGAATCATGGATGTCGATCGAGGTGCGGGTCAGCGCCACCCAGTCGCCGTCTTCCAGATAGGTGATGCGATTGGTGAAGGGCGAGAGCGCTATGGCGTCCGAGCCCAGATACATCTCGCCCTGGCCGTGGCCGACCGCCAAGGGGCTGCCTTTGCGGGCGCCGATCAACAGGTTCTGCTCCGTTCTGAACAGGATCGCCAAAGCGAAGGCGCCTTCCAGCCGTTTCAACACGTCGCGCACCGCGTCACGCGGAGATTTTCCTTTGGCGCGCTCATGGGAAATAAGATGGGCCACGACCTCGGTATCGGTCTGGGTCTGGAACACCGCTCCCGCCGCCGTCAGTTCGTCCTTCAGTTGACGGAAGTTCTCGATGATGCCGTTGTGGACGATCACCACATCGCCCGCCATATGCGGATGGGCGTTGGTCTCGGTCGCAGCGCCATGGGTGGCCCAGCGCGTATGGCCGATGCCGGAGGTGCCGAGAAGTGGCTCGGCCAGCAGGCGCTCCTCGAGATGGCGAAGCTTGCCGGCAGCCCGCCTCCGGCCGATCGAACCGTTCTCGATGGTCGCCACGCCGGCCGAATCGTAGCCCCGGTATTCCAGCCGCTTGAGCGCCTCGACGATGCCGTGGGCCACCGGTTCGCGGCCGAGAATTCCGACGATTCCACACATTGGCGTTTACTCCTGGCCCTTGGCCCTGGCGGCCTTGCGGGCAGCTTTCAGTTCACGATAGCGGATGGCCCAGCCTTGGCGGATTTGAAGCTCCGCCCGGGTGATGGCCAATGCGTCGGCTGGAACGTCGCGGGTGATGACGCTGCCGGCCGCGATATTGGCGCCATCGCCGATCTTGACCGGCGCCACCAAAGCGGTGTTGGAGCCCACGAACACATTGGCGCCGATTTCGGTCACATGTTTCTCGTAGCCGTCATAATTGCAGGTGATGGTGCCCGCCCCGATATTGCTTTTGGCGCCTACCGCAGCGTCGCCGATATAGCTCAGATGATTGACCTTGGCGCCCTCGCCGATCTTGGCCTTCTTTACCTCGACGAAATTGCCGATATGGGCGTTGCCGCCGATTTCGGCGCCGGGCCGGAGCCTGGCGAAGGGGCCGATCCGCGCGCCTTCCGCGACGGTGGCTCCTTCGATATGGGAAAATCCGAGGATGTCGACCCGGTTGCCGATTCTGACGCCGGGGCCGAAAATGACATGGGGTTCGATGGTGACATCGGTTCCGATGACCGTGTCGGCGGAGAACTGCACGGTTTCGGGCGAGACCAGCGTCACCCCGTCCAGCATAAACTGGCGGCGGTAGCGCTCCTGGAACGCCGCCTCGACCGCGGCGAGCTGGACCCGGTCGTTGACGCCCGCCACTTCCGCCTCGGGGCACTTGGCGTAGCGAACCCGGGCGCCTGAGGCGACCGCCAGTTCCACCAGGTCGGTGAGGTACAGCTCACCCTTGGCATTGTTTCCCGTAAGCTTCGGCAAGAGCTCCCACAGGAGTTTGGATTGAATTGCAATAATGCCGGAATTACAAAGCGTTATCCGCTTTTCTTCCGGCGTGGAATCAAGTTCCTCGCGTATGGCGGTGACATCGCCACCTGGAGCCAGAACGAGACGGCCATAGCCGCGCGGAGTGGCGGCGGTAAAGGCCAGAACCGACATGGGATCGGCGAGCCCTGCAACCTCGCGCACCGTTTCAGCCCGAACCAGCGGGCAATCGGCGTAGAGGACCACCACCAACCCGTCGAAGCCGGCCAGCGCCGGTTTCGCCACCGATACCGCATGGCCCGTGCCTTTGCGTTCCTCCTGGGTGACGACGAGCGCGCCCGGCAGATGCGCCAGAGCTTCGCCCTCCACCGCTTCCGGTCCCGGTCCGCTCACCACCACGGTCCGGGCGGGCGCCAGATGCTTGACGGTGTGCAGCACGTGACCGAGCAGACTGCGGCCCGCCGCCCTGTGCAGGACCTTGGGCAGGACGGATTTCATCCGGGTGCCCTTGCCGGCGGCGAGCACGATGATGGCCAGATCGCTCATGAAAGTCGTGTCATTTCAGGATTCTTCCTACCAGTCAAAGCATGCGCCGGGCCATGACCGACAATGGGGCGAAGGCGTTAACCCACTATTGACCCCGAATGACGCCGCAACTATGGTCCGCCCGCTTTTCACGGCCCGTTCCCCGTGGGGGCCCGTAGCTCAGTGGTAGAGCGTCTGACTTTTAATCAGTAGGTCGCGCGTTCGATCCGCGCCGGGCTCACCAATGGGATCAATAACTTACAATCTAATATCAAAATAGAATGCGGTGGATTTTCTCGCCGGGGTAACTGCTGGGGTATCAATTTCAAGGGTCGCAGTCGCCAACCGGTATGACAGCATTTACACACCAAGCGCAGGCAGGCGCGCAAACCCGCGCGGCTTTGGTTCAGTCCAAACCATTCCGTGGAGCCACTTGCAAAACTCGTGGCGATTTCGTGGGGCGCGGCATAATTTGAGCCGT
>JANNSP010000194.1:0-12797 GCA_031402975.1 Hyphomicrobiales bacterium | reverse complement strand
TGCGATGGCAACGCGTTGCTGTTGGCCGCCAGAAAGCTGACCGGGGTATTTGTGCGCCTGTTCGGGGATCTTCACCTTGGTCAGGAAATCCATGGCGATTTCCTCCGCCTTCGACTTTGGCATCTTGCGCACCCAGATCGGGGCGAGCGTGCAGTTTTCGAGAACCGTCAAATGCGGAAACAGATTGAAGTGCTGGAACACCATGCCGACTTCACGCCGCACCTCGTCGATCTTCTTCAAATCGTTGGTGAGGGCTATGCCGTCGACCGAAATCTCACCCTTCTGATGTTCCTCGAGCCGATTGACGCAGCGGATGAGTGTTGACTTGCCCGACCCCGACGGCCCGCAGATGACGATGCGTTCACCTTTGTAGACGGTGAGGTTGATATCGCGCAGCACATGGAACTCGCCATACCACTTGTTCATGGCGACGATCTGGATGGCGATCTCGTCGCTGACGGTCTGCTTGGTTGCGGCATTTGTCATGGCGGCGATCACCTCTTGTGTCCGGTATTGAGCCTGCGCTCGGTATAGATCGAATAGCGCGACATGCTGAAGCAGAAGACCCAGAAAATCAGCGCGGCGGCGAAATATCCCGTGGCCCCGGTCTGCGGCGAAGCCCATTTCACGTCGTTGGAGCTGGCCGACACGAAACCCAGCAAATCGAAGATGCCGATGATGGACACCAGTGTCGTATCCTTGAACAGGCTGATGAAGCTGTTGACGATGCCGGGGATGACGATCTTGAGCGCCTGCGGCAGGACGATGAGGTTCATCATCTTCCAGTACGGAAGGCCAAGCGCCTGCGCCGCCTCGAACTGTCCTTTGGGGATCGCCTGCAATCCGCCCCTCACGGTTTCCGCCATATAGGCTGACGAGAACAGCGCGACGCCCACGAGCGCGCGCAGCAGCTTGTCGAAATTGACGCCCTCGGGAAGGAACAGCGGCAGCATGACGCTCGACATGAACAGCACGGTGATCAGCGGCACGCCCCGCCACACCTCGATGAAGATGATCGACAGCAGCTTGACGATCGGCATGTTGGAGCGCCGCCCGAGCGCCAGCAGGATGCCGAGCGGCAGCGACGCGACAATTCCGGTGACGGCGACGACGAGGGTGACCAGCAGTCCACCCCATTGCGATGTCTCGACCGCCTCCAGGCCGAAATCGATTTTGAGGATCAGCATGATGCCGAGGACGACCGCGGCGCCGATGGCCCAGCTGCGAAGAGCACCCCGGGCCGCCACGTCGGCGGAGCTGAAAAGCTGGAAAAAACCCAATACACCACCGGCGCCGATCAGAGCCGCTGCCAGAAGGGATCCGAGCGAGAAGCGGCCCAGGAAAGTCTGCCATTCGCCCAGATCGACGGCGAAAGAAACCAGCCAGATCACCAGGCCGAGAAGCGCCAGCCCGAGACCGATGCGATTTCGCTGGATGCCCTCTTCGATTCCGAATGCCATCAGCGGCAGGAAGACGGCGGCAAGCGCCAGCACGGTGAAGGCGGCCAGGAATGCGCTGGCCGACATGGTGAAATGCCCGCCCGTCAACAGAATCAGCGTGATCAACGGGTAAGCGACCAGCAGGAACAGCGCGTTCCATTTCTTGTGGGGCGCCGACGGCATCATCATGGGAATGAGCGCCGCCGCCCCGATGATGAAACAGATATTGACCCGCCAGCGCTGATCGAGCGGATAAAATCCATAGATCCATTGCGGGAATTTGATCCAGGCGAAAGGCCAGCACGCGCCCGCGCCCTCGATCGCGCAAGCGGTGCGGTCGGCCCCCGACCAGGTGGCGCTGAACACCGCCCAGTCGAGAACGCCCCAGCCAACCCAGAACAGGAAAGCACCGGCGACAATGGTGAGAATGCCATTGCTAACGCTCGAAAACAGATTGGCGATGATCCAGCCCTGAACGCCGACCATGGAAGTGGGCGGCCGCAAGCGGGGCGCGTCCTCTAGCCGGATATAGGCCTGGGATACTGGCTGATCGCTCATCTTGTCATCGCTCCACCAGCTTCATGCGCGAATTGAACCAGTTCATGAAGCTCGACGTCAGGAGGCTCAGCGTGAGATAGACCGCCATCCAGATCATCACGATCTCGATGGCCTGCCCGGTCTGGTTCAATACCGTGCCGCCGGTCGCCACCAGGTCGGGATAGCCGATGGCCACCGCCAGCGAGGAGTTTTTCGTCAGGTTGAGATACTGGCTGGCGAGCGGCGGAATGATGATGCGCATGGCCTGCGGAATGACAACGAGGCGGGTGACGGTGCCAGTGCGCAATCCGAGGGCGCTTGCCGCCTCGGTCTGGCCGTGGCTCACCGCCTGAATGCCCGCCCTAACGATCTCGGCGATGAAGGTCGCGGTATAGATGCTGACGGCGACGAGCAGCGCCATGAATTCGGGGATGACGGTGGTGCCGCCGCTGAAGTTGAACCCGCCCAGCACCGGATAGTCGAAACTGATCGGCCACCCGGCCAGTAGCAGGCCTAAGATCGGCAGCAGCACGATCATGGCGAGGCCGGTCATGATATAGGGAAACGGCTGCCCGGTCGCGGCCTGGCGCCGACGGGCCCAGCGCCTGAGCACGATGGCGCCGGCGACGCCGATCACCAAACCCACAAGTCCCACCCAGGCGCCCTCGCCATAGACGGTGTTGGGAATGTTGAGCCCGCGGTTGGACAGGAAAATGATGCCGCCGATATCGATTGCCTCGCGCGGGCCCGGCATCGATTTGAGAACGACGCCGTACCAGACGAACATCTGCAAGAGCAGCGGCACATTGCGCACGCCTTCGATGTAGATGGTGGCGAGTTTGGCCACCAGCCAGTTCTTCGACAGCCGCATGATGCCGACAAAGAACCCCAGGACGGTGGCGAAGAATATTCCAAGGCTCGCGACCAGCAGGGTGTTCAGGAAGCCCACAACGAGGGCGCGGCCATAGGTCGATTCGCTCGAGTAGAAGATCAGCGATTGAATGAGATCGAAGCCGGCCGACTTGTTGAAAAACCCGAAGCCGGTGGCGATGTTGCGCCGGGTGAGGTTGTCGATGGTGTTGTGGATGATCTCATAGAACAGGAACCCGACAACGAGCACCATGATGCTCTGCACGGCGGCCGAACGAATCTTGGGATCGTTCCAGAACGATACCCTCGCGCGCAGTTCGGCATCGCTTGCCGCGGTCATCCCCTATTGCCCTCCCCAAGGCACGAGCGCCACCCTATCGCGAAAGGGAGCCCGGACAATGTCCGGACTCCCATCGGTTCGTTGCCCTAGCGGATGGGCGGCGCGTATTGCAGGCCGCCCTTGCTCCACAGGGCGTTCAGGCCGCGCGCGATCTTGAGCGGCGTGTTGGTTCCGACATTGCGCTCGAATACCTCGCCATAATTGCCGACGCCCTTGATGATGTTGACGGCCCAGTCCTCGCCGAGGCCGATGCCCGGTCCGAAGCCCGCCGCCGTGCCGTCGGCGTTGGGCACGCCGAGCAGACGCTTGATTTCGGGGTTGGCGGACGCCTTCATTTCCTCGACATTGGCCTGCGTCACGCCAAGCTCCTCGGCGTTGATCAAGGCGTAGTAAGTCCACTTCACCACGTTGAACCAGGCATCGTCACCCTGGCGCACCACCGGTCCGAGCGGCTCCTTGGAGATGATCTCGGGCAGGACGATATGGTCGTCGGGCGCCGACAGTTTCAGGCGCTGGGCATAGATGCCCGACTGGTCCGTCGTATAGACGTCGCAGCGGCCATCCTCATAGGCGCCGATCACTTCTTCTTCCTTCTCGAAGGCGATGACCTTGTATTCCATCTTGTTGGACTTGAAATAGTCGGCGAGATTGAGTTCGGTGGTGGTTCCGGTCTGCACGCAGGCGGCGGCACCCGACAGCTTGAGCGCCGAGTCGACATTCTGCGACTTCCGCACCATGAAGCCCTGGCCGTCATAATACATGACGCCCGCGAATTTGAGGCCGAGCGAGGTGTCGCGCGTCATGGTCCAGGTGGAGTTGCGCGACAGGATATCGATCTCGCCTGACTGCAGCGCGGTGAAACGCTCCTTGGCGGTGAGCGGCGTGAACTTCACCTTCAGCGGATCGCCGAAGATGGCGGCGGCAACGGCCCGGCAGAAATCGACGTCGAGCCCGGTCCAGTTGTTCTGCTCGTCGGGAAATGCGAAGCCGATGAGACTTGGGTTCGTTCCGCATTGGACGAAACCTTTGGTCTTGATGTCGTCAAGCGTGCCGGCACTTGCGGCCGTCGCGGCGAAGGCGCTGACCGCAGCACCCAGTACCCAGGAAAGAACGTTGCGTTTCATCTATGATGTTCCTTTTGACGTGAGGCCCCGGCCGGCGATCCAGAACGCTGCGCGAAATTCGCACTTCGTCCGCCCCCTGAATGTCAACCGATCTGGCCAAGTTTACGTTAGACGGCTCCTGAGGGCGGCCTTATTTTTGATCACCCCTCGAACCTCAGACAAGCGTGAAACCGACGGGGGGTCAAGGAGAAAGCAACCGCGCGATGGTGCCAGTCAGCGCTTTCACCGGCCATGTGGTGTGAGCAACTGGCTTCGAAGGGCGGGCGATCATGACCACAGGAATGTTTGTTTCACGCGCGGCAACAAGTTTGGCGGCGGTGGCATCGCCCCCGGAATTCTTGGTGATGAGGTGAGTGATGCCGCCTTCCAGCAGCAATCGCGTTTCGGAGGCGATGTCGAACGGGGGCCGCGCTTGGACAAGTTTCCATCTCGCGGGGAGAGGCGCGACCGGCTCCTCGATCATGCGCGCGATGCCGGACAAGTCCGCCCTTGCGATGAATGCGGCAATGTCCTTCTTGCCAATCGTCAGAAACACCCGCGACCCGGCGGGCAGCAAGGCCGCGGCCTCCTCCATGGTTTCCGCATCGATCCAGCGGTCACCGGGCCGAGGCATCCACGCCGGCCGTTCGAGCCGGCAATAGGCGACCCCCACCCGAACCGCCGCCGCGCAGGCGTTGTTCGAGATGATGGCCGCATAGGGATGGGTGGCGTCGGCGATGAGGTCGATCCGTTCGCGCCGGAGATAATCCACCAACCCCTCCTCCCCGCCAAAACCGCCGCGCCTGACTTCGCCCGGCACCGGCGCCGGGTTCTGGGTGACGCCAGCGAGCGAAGTCACGACGCCGTATCCGGAACCGATGAGCGCCCCGCTCAACTCGCGCGCTTCTCCGGTTCCGCCGAGCACCAGAATTCTAGGCGGCATGGGCGGCGATCTTCCCCTTCCGGTCCACGATCAAAACATCGGCGGCCACGGGAGCGTCGCGCAGAACTCCCCGGATGGTGGTCAATGCAAGCTGGGCGATCTGACCGGCAAGATCCGTTGCGGAACAGATGTCCAAAACTTCCTGGGCCGTGTTGGCGGCAAGGATGGCGGGACGGAGACTGGGCGGCACCAGCATAGAGAGCCAGGTGAAATCGACCTGGCTCCGGCCCGAATGAAGGTCGAGCGACCCTTGCGCCAGTTTGACCATCTTGCCGAAGCCGCCGCCCACCGTCAGGCGCGGCACCGGATGATCGCGCAGATATTTGAGCAACCCCCCGGCGAAATCGCCCATGTCCAGCATCGCTTCAAGGGGCAGACCGTAATGCGCGCGGACCGCGTCCTCCGAGGTCGATCCGGTGCAGCCGGCGACGTGGACAAGTCCCGAGGCACGAGCGACATCAATGCCGCGATGGATCGAGGCGATCCATGCGGCACAGGAATAGGGATGGACAATGCCGGTGGTGCCGAGAATGGAAAGGCCGCCCATGATCCCCAAACGCGGGTTCCAGGTCTTGAGCGCCAACGCTTCGCCGCCCGGAATGGAGATTTCGATTTCGGCTCCATTGCCTCCCAGTTCCTCGACGACGCGGGCCATCATCGCGCGGGGAGCGGGATTGATGGCGGGTTCTCCCACCGGAACCGGTAGGCCGGGTCGGGTGACAGTGCCGACGCCCGCGCCCGCCTTGAAATGGATGCCGTGCGCCCGCCTCACCGTGGCGATTACCAGGCAACCATGGGTGACGTCAGGGTCGTCGCCCGCGTCCTTGACGATGCCGGCCCTGGCCCAGCCATCTCCCTGCTCGGCCAGAGCGAGTGGGAAGGTGGGAGTTTCGCCTTTTGGCAAAGTAATTGTGACGGAATCGGGGAATTGCCCGGTCAGCAATGCCGTATATGCGGCCTTGGTTGCCGCTGCCGCGCATGCCCCCGTGGTCCAGCCGCGCCTTAATTCGCCTTCGGGCTTCTCACTTCGCATCTCCCCACTGTATATGGGTCCATGATCGGCAGACCAACAAAATCGGAAATCGGCGAAGGCTTTGCCCGCCTCGACGCGGAGCCGTTCCCCGCCTTCGAGCCGGGCTGGGTTTGGCTGGTGGGCGCGGGACCGGGCGCTCCGGGTCTCATGTCGCTGTTGAGTTATCACGCGCTGCAGCATTGCGACATCGTGGTCTATGACGCCCTGGTCAATCCCGGCATCCTGCGCTGGGCGAGAGCCGGAGCCCTTCAG
The DNA here is from genome assembly GCA_031402975.1 of Hyphomicrobiales bacterium. Taxonomy (GTDB): domain Bacteria; phylum Pseudomonadota; class Alphaproteobacteria; order Rhizobiales; family Aestuariivirgaceae; genus Aestuariivirga. The sequence continues at coordinate 6,280 of JANNSP010000194.1, read as the reverse complement.
GAATATGCCGGAAAACGCGGCGGAAAGCCGTCTCCCGTGCAGCGCGACATTTCGCTCCGGCTGGTGGACCTGGCCAGAGAGGGAAAGCGCGTATTGCGGCTGAAAGGCGGCGATCCGTTCATGTTCGGGCGGGGCGGCGAGGAAAGCCAGCACCTGGCCAGGGAGGGCGTGCCCTTCCGCATCGTACCCGGAATTACGTCTGGCGTGGGGGGCCTCGCGTATGCCGGAATGCCCGCCACCCATCGCGATACCAATCATGCCGTGATGTTCTTGACCGGCCATGACGCGACGGGGCGGATGCCGGCCAATGTGAACTGGCGTGCGGTGGCGAAGGCGGCCCCCGTCATCGTCATGTATATGGCGGTGAAAAACCTCGCCGAGATTGCTGCGGCGCTGTTGGGCGCGGGCCGGCCCGGCCACGATCCGGTCACTATTATCTCCAACGCCTCGATGCCCCAGCAACTGGTTCTGGAAACCACGCTTGCCGAGGCAGGAGCGTTCGCGGCGGCCAACCAGCCCCCGACCCCGGCTCTCGTTGTCCTGGGCCATGCCAGCGACTGGCGGCCGGTGCTTGACTGGTACAAGGGCCGGTTGCTGGACAACCCCATTGGCTAGAGCCCTGGTGATCGCAGCACCGCAGTCGGGCAGCGGCAAGACGGTGCTGACGCTGGCTCTCTTACGCGCCTTCCGCAATCGTGGTCTCAATGTGGCATCGGCCAAGGTCGGTCCCGACTATATCGATCCCCACTTTCATGCAGCCGCCAGCGGCCGCCGGTGTTTCAATCTTGATCCGTGGGCGATGGGTAAGCCATTGATTCAAAAACTTCTTTACGACCTGGCGGAAGGGGCCGATCTGGTCATCATCGAAGGTGTGATGGGGCTTTTCGATGGCCCGGCGGGGGCGCGTGGCTCGACTGCCGACCTGGCTGAAGATCTGGGATTGCCGGTCATCCTCGTCGTCGATGCCAGCCGCCAGTCGCAGTCGGTGGCGGCGCTGGTGCACGGTTTCACCAGCTTTCGTCCGTCGGTGAATGTTGCCGGAGTCGTCCTCAACCGGGTGGCGAGCGAACGGCATGAAGAGCTGCTGCGCGAAGCACTCCCCGGAAAGGTACTGGGCGCGGTCCGGCGCGCGGCTTCACTGGAATTGCCATCGCGCCATCTCGGCCTGGTGCAAGCCGAGGAAAATCAACAGCTTGAGGCCTTCATCGAATCTGCCGCCGCAGCGGTTTCATGTGAAGCAAATCTTAACCACTTGTTAACCATTGCGTCCCAACTCCCTGACGAATCAGGCGATACCCCTTCGATCCGGCCATTAGGTCAGCGGATTGCCGTGGCGCGCGATCGGGCCTTCGCTTTTGCCTATCCCCATATGCTCGAAGGGTGGCGGGTGGCTGGGGCGGAGATCGTGCCGTTTTCACCGCTCAGCGACGAAGCTCCAGACGCCGGTTGCGATGCCATATTTCTGCCCGGCGGATATCCCGAACTCCATGCCGGCAGACTGGCGGCGAATCATGGCTTCCTGGCGGGATTGAAGGCCGCAAAGGGGCTGGTTTACGGGGAATGCGGCGGGTTCATGGTTCTGGGGGAAGAACTCATCGACGCCACCGGGCACCGGCACAAAATGGCGGGTCTGCTGCCTCTGGTCACCAGTTTTGCCACGCGAAAACTGAGCCTCGGCTATCGCACTTTGAGGCCGCTTCCGGGCGCGCCGTGGACGACTCCCATACGCGGTCACGAATTCCATTATTCCACCATCAGTTCAGAGGGTTACGCCGAGCGCTTGTTTGCCGCCGGTGATGCGGGCGGGCATGATTTGGGCCAGATCGGCCTGAGACGCGGCCAGATCATGGGCTCTTACGCCCATTTGATCGCGGAGTCGCCATAATGGCCCGGGCGATCATGCTGATGGGGACGGGCTCGGATGTCGGCAAGTCGCTGATCGTCGCCGGTTTGTGCCGCGCCTTCGCCGACCGGGGGCTGAAAGTGCGCCCGTTCAAGCCGCAAAACATGTCGAATAATGCCGCCGTTTGCAGACAAAATGGAGAGATTGGGAGAGCCCAGGCGCTGCAGGCTCGGGCCGCCAGGGTCGAACCCTCAATCCACATGAATCCGGTGCTGCTCAAACCTGAGAGTTCGAGCGGGGCCCAGGTCATCGTCCAGGGCCAGCGCCATGCGACGATGACGGCGCGCGAGTTCTTTCGCACCCGCAGCATTTTCATGCCGGCCATCATCGACAGCTTCCGGCAATTGGCGGGCGAAGCCGACCTGGTGATCGTCGAAGGGGCGGGCAGCCCGGCCGAGACCAATCTCCGCAATGGTGATCTGGCCAATATGGGATTTGCCGCAGCGGTCGATATCCCGGCGCTGCTGATCGGCGACATCCACCGTGGCGGCGTGATCGCCTCGATCGTCGGGACCCATGCGGTTCTCGACGAAGCCGACCGCAAACGCCTAAAAGGATTTATCATCAACAAGTTCCACGGCGATCCCGCACTCTTTTCAGAAGGGCGAAGTTACCTCGAACGCGCGACCGCCACTCCCTGCCTTGGAATCGTTCCGCATTTTCCGGGGGCGTCCAAACTCCCCGCCGAAGATACAGTGAGCCTGGAGAAGTCCAGCGTAAGCCATTCCGGCAATTATGAAATCATCGTTCTCCGTCTGCCGCGCATCGCCAATTTCGACGACCTCGATCCGTTGTGCCTGGAACCAGGCGTGTCCGTCCGCTTCATCGAATCTTCGGAGCCAGTTCCGGGAACGGCGAGGCTCGTCATCATTCCCGGATCGAAAGCCACAATTGCCGATCTTGCGGCCTTGCGCGACGCGGGATGGGATATCGACTTGGCCGCCCATGTGCGGCGCGGCGGCCAGGTTCTGGGGCTTTGTGGGGGCTACCAGATGCTGGGCCGCCTGATCCACGATCCGGGTGGGATCGAGGGATCGGCCGGAACGGTGGCCGGCCTCGGACTGCTCGATGTCGAAACCATCCTGCTCCCGGACAAGACCCTGACCCGGGTCTCCGGCACCCACATCGCGAGTGGTGCGCCGCTCGACGGTTATGAGATCCATCTTGGCCGGACCTCCGGACCCGACTGCGCGAGGCCGTTCTCCGTGCTGGGTGGAAAACCCGACGGCGCCGTTGCGCCTGGTGGGCGGATTGCCGGAACCTATCTTCATGGCTGCTTCTCATCCGATCCCTTCCGCCGGGCCTTCCTGTCGTCGCTGGGCGCCACCGCAAGCGCGCTGGCTTTCGAGGAAACCATCGAGTCAACGTTGACGGAGCTGGGACGGCATCTGGAAACCCATCTAGATCTCGACCGCATCCTGGAGTTGGCGGGGCCTGCATGATCGCGTCCTTTGAAGGCCCCGCCCTCAGCCTGCTGGTCGAGCGCTTTGCCGGCTTCCCCGATGCGATCTATCGGCTGATCGGCCATCCAGTCGAATGGATGGGGCGGTGGCTGACGTCACTGGAACTCTGGCTCAATCGGCCAGGCGTTCCGCAACGAGAGGGACTGCTGCGAGGTGCCGCCGCTCTGGGCCTTCTGCTCCTGCCGGTGCTGGCGGCCAGTCTGGCCATTCACCTGCTTTTGTCCCAATTCACTTTCGGATGGATCATCGAGGCGCTGATCGCCACCGTGTTCATGGCCCAGAAGTCGCTGCGCGATCATGTCACCGCCGTGGCCGATGGGCTGGACGTGGGGATTGAGGAGGCCCGCGAGGCGGTGGCGCGGATCGTCGGGCGCGATCCGGCCCAACTGGACGAATCAGGCGTCAGCCGGGCGGCGCTGGAAAGTCTGGCCGAGAACTTCTCCGATGGCGTGGTGGCGCCGGTCCTGTGGTATGTGCTGCTGGGGCTTCCGGGCATCGCCCTTTACAAAGCCATCAACACCGCCGATTCGATGATCGGCCACAGGACGGAGCGCTACCGCGATTTCGGCTGGGCGGCGGCCCGGCTTGACGATGTGGTCAACCTGCCGGCGTCGCGACTCACTGCCGTGCTGATTGGGGCGGCGGCCCGGATGCCCTTTGCCTCTGTCTGGGAGACGGTACGCCGCGACGCGCCTCGCCACCTCTCGCCCAATGCCGGCTGGCCGGAAGCGGCCCTGGCGGCGGGACTGGACATCAGGCTGGGCGGACCCCGGTCCTATGACGGGTTGAGCGTCGACCTCGCCACCATGGGAGACGGGCGGGACGAACTGAGCCGGGACGATATTCGCGGCGGCTTGGCACTTTACGACCGTGCCCTCAGCCTGCTGTTCCTGGTGGTGCTGGCGGGGGCGATCCTGATTTGAGGACAAGGGGCAGGCCCGCCACGACGAGAACGACCTCTTGCGCCACCTGGGCCAGGCGCTGATTGGCGAGGCCGTGCTCGTCGCGAAAGCGCCGCGCCAAAGCGTTGTCCGGCACGATCCCCTGCCCCACTTCGTTCGAGACGATCACGATTCTACTCTGATGGCGGTTCAGCATTGAGCACAGCGTCTCGACCTCGTGGGTGATATCGCGCGAAACCAGCATCAGATTGCTGATCCACAGAGTGATGCAATCGATGAGGATGACGTCCTCGGTTGTGGTCTCCAGCGCTGCCGTCAGGTCCAGCGGCGCTTCCTTGGTGATCCAGCCCGGTCCCCGGTTTTCGCGATGGTGGCCGATCCGCCGCATCATTTCCTCGTCGGCACCTTCGGCGGTGGCGAGATAGGCGCGCGAGCGAAATGGAGCGGCGAGACTTTCGGCATAGCGGCTCTTGCCCGAGCGCGCGCCGCCCAGAACCAACGTGACGCGGTTCACATGGAGGCTCTTGGGATGCGCGCGATGAAATGGCCGCGCATGCCTTCCGGCCAGGAGCGGAACGGCACTTCGCCCAGTTCCGTCGCGCCATGAAGATCGAACCATTCGAGGATCGCCTCGGCTTGGCCGCGCTCGGGCCGGTGGCCGCCGGTGAAATAGCTGAAGCGCGCGTCGTCGCGGAGAATGACGCTGCAATGGCGCTGGCAGTTCCACAGGCAGGCCTGGGTTTCGATCCTGACGTCGTCGCGTTGCTTCTCGGCCAACGTCTCGCGCATGTGGGCGATCAGCGTTTCACCCCCGGTGCGGCCGTCGGGACCGAGCTTCTCTTCAGTCGAATAGCGGCAGGTCGAACAGAAAACGATGGAGCGCATGAGGTTTGGACGGGGCCTTCGGGGCTTGCTATGGGTCGGCGCTTCAATGGTGGCAAAGCCACCGCCTGTCAACGGAGCTCAATCAGGCCATGAAGTTCGAGCGCATCGCCTTTCTCGCTTCGGACTCGCCCGCGGCCCGCAAGGCGCAGAGGGTGCTGACCAGGCTTTATGGCAATGCCAGCCCGGAAGAGTCCGAGGTGGTCGTGGCGCTGGGCGGCGACGGCCTCATGCTGCAGGCGCTGCATCGGTTCGTTTCGACCGGCAAGCCGATCTACGGGATGAACCGGGGCTCCGTCGGCTTCCTGCTCAACGACTACCGCGAAAGCGAGCTCCGCCAGCGGCTGAACGAGGCGGAGTTGACGACCATCCATCCGCTGCGGATGCTGGCCCGAGACGAACACGGCAAAGCCCACAAGGCGATCGCCTTCAACGAAGTCTCGCTGCTGCGCCAGCGCTACCAGGCGGCGAAACTCCAGATCGCGGTCGACGGCCAGACGCGGCTCGAGGAGCTGATCTGCGACGGCGTGCTGGTGTCGACGCCCGCCGGGAGCACCGCCTACAATCTCTCCGCCCACGGACCGATCCTGCCGATCGAGTCGGAACTGATGGCGCTGACGCCGATCAGCGCGTTCAGGCCCCGGCGCTGGCGGGGCGCCATATTGCCGCATTCCGCCAAGGTGACGATCACCGTGCTGGAGCCTGCCAAGAGACCGGTGGCGGCGGTGGCCGATCATCTCGAAGTGCGCAATGTGGCGGAAGTCGAGATCGCCGAGGACCGCAAGCGGTCGGCCAAGATCCTGTTCGATCCCGGCCACAGCCTGGCCGAGCGGGTGCTGCACGAGCAGTTCGAGTTTTAGGCGCTAGCGCAGCGGCCAGAACCAGGGGACGAGCACCATGGCGATGGCGAAGATGACGAAGGTGAGCGGGAAGCCCACCTTGATGAAGTCCATGAAACGGTATTTGCCCGGGCCGAAGACCATGAGGCTCGATGGCTCGAGCGGGGTGAGATAGGAGCAGCTCGCGGCGACCGCGATCATCATGGCGAAGCTCCGCGGATTGAGGCCGAGCTGGAAGGCGGTTTCGAAGGCGATCGGCACGATGACGATGGCGGCGGCCTGGTTCGACAT
>JANNSP010000193.1:0-6819 GCA_031402975.1 Hyphomicrobiales bacterium | reverse complement strand
ATCGGCTTCGACGACATCCCCTGGCTCCGCGACATGCCGGGGCGCTGACACGCCTCAAGAAAAAAGCAAGGCTTTCACCTTGCTTTTGGGGCAGTCAGTTTGTTTCTCTAACCTCATCGCAATGAGCGACGGGGGCTGCTGCGCTTGCAGATTTCAACACCGGGCGCGCGCCGGAAACGTCCTCCCCAGACCTGGGCCCATCTCGATGACGAACCGTGATCTTGTTCTTGTCCCCACACGCTAACACAGTTTTATCGCGTGTCACGTTACATTTTTGACGGCTTTCGCCGCCGCCTTGTGTTCCCCGGACTTTCCCTTAAAAGGGCGCTAATCCCATTCCACCAAGGAATCCCATGCGTCTTTCGCAATATTTCATGCCGATTCTCCGCGACGATCCCAAGGAAGCGGAGATCGTGTCGCACCGCCTCATGCTGCGCTCCGGCATGGTCCGCCAGGAAGCCGCAGGCAATTATTCCTGGCTGCCGCTGGGCTTTCGCGTGTTGAAGAAGATCGAGCAGATCGTGCGCGAAGAACAGGACCGGGCCGGCGCCATCGAGGTTCTGATGCCCACCATCCAACCCGCCGACCTGTGGAAGAAATCCGGGCGCTACGAGGCCTATGGCAAAGAGATGCTCCGCATCCAGGACCGCCACGGCCGCGACATGCTCTATGGCCCGACCAACGAGGAAATGATCACCGACATTTTCCGCCAGGGCGTTCAGAGCTACAAGGACATGCCGCGCAACCTCTATCACATCCAGTGGAAGTTCCGCGACGAGGTGCGGCCCCGTTTCGGCGTGATGCGCGGCCGCGAATTCCTGATGAAGGACGCCTATTCCTTTGACGTCAGCCGCGAGGCGGGGCAGCATTCCTACAACAAGATGTTCGTGGCCTATCTCCGCACCTTTGCCAGGATGGGGCTAAAGGCCGTGCCGATGCGGGCCGAAACCGGACCCATTGGCGGCACGGACTCCCATGAATTTTTGATCCTCGCCGACACTGGCGAAAGCCAGGTGTTCTTCGACAGCGATTTTCTCACGATGGATCTGAAGGACATCGACTACGACGATGTCGCGAAGGTCGCCGCCACCGTCGACTATTTCACTTCGGCCTATGCCGCGACCGACGACAAGCATGACCCGAAAGAATTCGAAGAGCGCGTTCCCGAAGCCCGCCGCGTGGCCGGGCGCGGCATCGAGGTCGGTCACATCTTCTTCTTCGGCACGAAATATTCGGAACCACTCGGTTGCGAAGTGCAGGGCGCCGACGGCAAGAAGGTGTTCGTGCAGTCGGGCTCCTACGGCATCGGCGTGTCGCGTCTGGCGGGTGCCATCATCGAGGCAAGTCACGACCAGGCCGGCATCATCTGGCCCGAACCTGTGGCGCCGTTCTCTGTAGGCCTCATCAATCTGAAAGCGGGCGACAGCGAGACCGATGCGGCCTGCGCCAAAATCTACGCTGGCCTCGAAGCCAAAGGCATCGAGGTGCTCTACGACGACCGGCCCGGCACGCCCGGAACGAAATTCGCCGTCATGGACCTGATCGGCCTTCCCACCCAGGTCATCATCGGCCCCCGTGGTCTCAAAGACGGCATCGCGGAAGTCAAGGACCGCAAGACAGGCGCCCGCCAGAACGTGGCGCTCGACGCTCTCTCCGCGCATTTCTCCGCTTGATGGCCAAGCCGCTGCCCGAAACGCGGCCTTTCGCTTCCTTCGAATGGATGCTGGCGCTCCGCTATCTCCGCGCCCGCCGCAAGGAAGGCTTCATCTCGGTCATCTCGCTCTTCTCCTTTCTCGGCATCCTGCTCGGCGTCGCCACCTTGATCGTCGTCATGGCGGTGCTCAACGGGTTTCGCGCCGAACTCCTCGACAAGATTCTCGGCATGGCCGGCCATGCGACCTTTTACCGCCAGGACCTGAGCCCGATTACAAGCTTCCAGGACGTGCGGCTGCGTCTTGAAAAAGTATCGGGCGTCACCCGCGTCACGGCCTTCGTCGAGGGCCAGGCGCTGGCCTCGTCGCTCCGCAACAACACCGGCGCCATCATCCGCGGCACCTCCGAGGCGGACCTCACTAAACTCCCCAGCATCAACAACGCCAACCTGCGCACCGCACTCAAACAACCGGGCGTTCCCGACGAAGTGCCCTCGCTCGAAGGCTTCGAGAAATCCGGCGGCGTGGCGGTGGGCGAGCGTCTGGCCTGGCGCCATCAGCTGGCGCTTGGCAGTTCGCTCACCATCGTCACCCCGGACGGCGCCGACACCATCGTCGGAACCGCGCCCCGCATCCGCGATTTTCCGGTCGTTGCGATCTTCAAGATCGGCATGTCGGAATATGACGAGTCGATCGTCTACATGCCATTGGCGGAAGCCCAGGAATTCTTCGGCGCGGAAGCGGGCGTCACCGGCCTCGAAGTGATGGTCGCCGACCCCGACTCGATCGACGATATGGCGCTGGCGCTCGAAGACGCGGCCGGCCCCGATCTCCAGCTCCAGACCTGGAAGCAGCGCAACCTCGCTTTCTTCAACGCCCTCGCCGTCGAGCGCAACGTGATGTTCCTCGTCCTCACCATGATCATCCTGGTGGCGGCGCTCAACATCGTCTCCGGCCTCATCATGCTGGTCAAGGACAAGGGCCACGACATCGCCATCCTGCGCACCATGGGGGCCACGCGAGGCTCGATCCTGCGCGTGTTCTTTCTGACCGGTGCCGCCATCGGCGTCGCCGGAACCATGGGTGGATTTCTCCTCGGCCTCCTGATCTGCCTCAATGTCGAATCGATCCGCCAGGCCATCCAGTGGCTGTCGGGAGTCGATCCGTTCAACCCGGAACTCTATTACCTGGCCCAGCTTCCCGCCGACATGGATACAGGGCAGACCATCCTGATCGTCATGTTGTCGCTGACGCTGTCCTTCATCGCGACACTTTATCCCTCCTGGCGCGCCGCAAGGCTCGATCCGGTCGAAGCGCTGAGGTATGAGTGATGAATGGGGCGAACCGGGTTCCGGCGCTCGAACTCCGCCACGCGGCGCGCTCCTATCCCGAGGGCAAGGGCGTGCTCGAGATTTTCCGCGACATCAATCTCAAGGTCTGGCCGGGCGAAATCGTGGCGCTCATCGGCCAGTCGGGCTCGGGCAAATCGTCGCTCCTCCACATCGCAGGGCTCCTCGAAGCGCCGACCGCCGGGGAAGTGTGGATCGCCGGGCGCAACTGCGGCAGCCTCGATGATTCCGCCCGCACCCAAATCCGCCGCATCGGCATCGGCTTCGTCTACCAGTTCCATCACCTGCTGCCGGAATTCTCCGCCCTTGAAAACGTGGTGATCCCGCAGTTGATCGCCGGCGCCGCGAAACCCGCAGCCCACGACCGGGCCCGCGAACTCCTGACCCGCCTGGGGCTTGCGTCCCGCCTCGATCACCGGCCGGCGGAATTGTCGGGTGGCGAGCAGCAGCGCGTCGCCATCGCCCGCGCCATCGCCAACCGCCCGTTGCTGCTGCTGGCCGACGAGCCCACCGGCAATCTTGATCCGGGCACGGCGGCGCGTGTACATGACGAACTGATGCGGCTCATCCGGGAGGAGGGGCTGGGCGCGCTGGTCGCCACCCATAACCACCAGCTCGCTAGCGGCATGACACGCAGCGCCAGGCTCGAACAGGGACGGATCATCGAGGATTGATGAACAGCAGCAGGCAGATGACTGATCGCCGATTTTCCCCTTCCCCCCTCGCGCGGGAAGGTGGCGCGCAGCGCCGGATGAGGGGGCGCTTCCGCGAGTCCGACGCAAGGGTTGACTCGCTGAGCCGCCCCCTCATCCGTCTCGCGCCAAGGGGCGCGATCCACCTTCCCCCGCGAGGGGGGAAGGAGAGGGTCTGTCGGGAGCGCCGCGCATCAAACAAATCAGATAGGGTTTCTGTATGAAAGTCGTCTTTTCCGGAGCCCAACTGGCGCATGCGCCGTCCAGCTTTCTGAGGCTGGGCCGGCTGGTGCCATATCCCGATTCGCCCGAGCGCGCCCGCGCCCTTCTCGACGGCGCCCGCCAGTCGGGCGGCCAGATACACGCGGCCCGCGGCTACGATCCGAAATCGTTCAACATCATCCATGCCGTGCCCTATTTGAAATTCCTTCGCGCCGGCTTCGAGGCCTGGTCGCAGATCGAGGGCGCGGGGCCCGAAATGCTCCCCAGCATCCGGCCCATGCACAAGCCCTTCGCCAGAGGTCCCCATATCCTCGCCGCCGCCGGCGTCTTCCAGATGGACAATTCCTGCCCCATCACCGAAGGCACCTGGAAGTCGGTTATGGCGTCGGCCAATACCGCCCTTACCGCGGCCGATTGCCTGCTTGGCGGCGACAGTGTCGTCTATGCGCTCTGCCGGCCGCCCGGCCACCATGCCTATTCCAACCGGGCGGGCGGCTTCTGCTATCTCAACAACGCGGCACTCGCGGCCCAGCAGCTTCGCACCGGCAAGGACAGAATCGCCATCCTCGACATCGACGTCCATCACGGCAACGGCACGCAAGCGATCTTCGCGGCGCGCGCCGATGTCCTCACCGTGTCGATCCATGCCGACCCGGCGGAGTTCTATCCCTTCTATTACGGCACGGCGGGCGAGACCGGCGAAGGCGAGGGGCTGGGCTACAATCTCAATCTGCCGGTGCCGGTGGGCAGCGGCGACGACGTGTGGCTGGCGGCGCTGGATACAGCACTTGCCCGTATCCAGGACTATGCGCCGGGAGCCCTCGTCATAGCACTTGGCCTCGATGGCCATGAAGCCGATCCCCTCAAAGGCGGGGCGCTGACCACCGCTGGCCTTGCCCGCCTCGCCCATCAGATCGCCTCGCTGGGATTGCCCACCGTGATCGTGCAGGAGGGCGGCTATTTGACCGAGCACCTCTCCGACAATCTGGCGATGTTCCTCACCGCCTATGAGGGGGCCCTCCAGGTGCCTGTGCATATCGAGAGTTCCGAGGCTGCGCCCGAGGAGGCACCGAGCTACACTGAGGCATGACAGACTCAAGTACGCGCCACCACGTCACCTTCATCCATCTTCGCACTCACTCCGCCTATTCGCTGTCGGAGGGGGCGCTGCGGATCAAACAGCTCGCATCTCTCGCTCGCTCGATGGGCATGCCGGCGCTCGCCATCACCGACAGCGGCAATCTGTTCGGGGCGCTGGAATTTTCCGAGGCACTCGCGGAAAAAGGCATCCAGCCGATCATCGGCTGTACCCTCAAGGTAGATCTGTCCGATCCCGTTCCCGGCGACCCCGTCCGCCCGCAAACGGGGCTCCGCACCTTTCCCTCGCTCGTCTTCCTCGCCAAGGACGAAGTGGGCTACCGCAACCTCATGCGGCTTTCGAGCCGCGCCTATCTCGACACGCCCGACCACGCCGAGCCGCATTGTCCGTGGACCCTGGTCGAGAGCCTCCATCAGGGCCTCATCTGCCTGACCGGCGGCCCGGACGGCCCGGTCAACGAAGCGCTGGTGCAGAACCAGCCGCGACTCGCCCGCCAGCATCTGGAACGTCTCGCCACGGTGTTCGGCAACCGCCTCTATGTCGAACTGCAACGCCACGGCACCGATAACGAGCGCGCCGCCGAGCCGGGCCTGGTCGAACTCGCCTACGAGCTGGAGCTCCCGCTGGTCGCCACCAACCAGGCTTATTTCGCCACACCCGACGACTACGCCGCGCATGACGCGCTGATCTGCATCGCCGAGGGCGAGGTGATCGCCGCGCCGGACCGCCGCCGTCTCACGGTCGAGCATTATTTCAAGCCGCAGGAGGCGATGGCGGCGCTGTTCGCCGATCTTCCCGAAGCGATCGACAACACCGTCGAGATCGCCAGGCGCTGCGCCTTCCGGGTGAAATCGCGCGACCCCATCCTGCCGCGCTTCGCCGCGGGCGACGAAGCGGAGGAACTGCGCCGCCAGGCGGAGGAGGGGCTCAACCAGCGCCTCGCCACGCTGGGCACGATCGCGGGCTATGACGCCGAGGATTACCGCAAGCGCCTCGCCTTCGAGCTCGGCATCATCATCTCGATGAACTTCACCGGCTATTTCCTCATCGTCGCCGATTTCATCAAGCACGCGAAATCGAAGGGCATTCCGGTGGGACCAGGGCGCGGCTCGGGGGCGGGATCGATGGTGTCCTATGTCCTCACCATCACCGATCTCGATCCCTTCCGCTTCAACCTTCTGTTCGAGCGCTTCCTGAACCCTGAGCGCGTGTCGATGCCGGATTTCGACATCGACTTCTGCCAGGAGCGCCGCGACGAGGTGATCGACTACGTGCAGAAGCGCTACGGATCGGATCGCGTGGCGCAGATCATCACCTTCGGCAAATGGCAGGCCCGCCTGGTGACCCGCGACGTGGGCCGCGTGCTGCAGATGCCCTATGGCCAGGTCGACCGGCTGTCGAAGCTGATCCCGATGAACCCCGCCAATCCGGTCAACCTGGCGCAGGCGTTAGCCGGCGAGCCCCGCCTCCAGGAGGAGCGCGACCGCGATCCGATGGTCAAGATGCTGTTCGAGATCGCGCTCAAGCTCGAAGGCCTCAACCGCAACGCGTCCACCCATGCGGCGGGCATCGTCATCGCCGACCGTCCGCTGGAAGAGCTGGTGCCGCTCTACCGCGATCCCAGAGCGCTGCTGCCCGCCACCCAGTTCAACATGAAATATGTCGAGAAGGCGGGGCTGGTGAAGTTCGATTTCCTCGGCCTCAAGACGCTCACCGTCCTCGACAAGGCGCAGAAGCTTATCCGCCTCCGCGAGCCCTCGTTCCACATCGACCGTATCCCCTACGACGACGCGAAGACCTACGAC
>JANNSP010000192.1:0-2879 GCA_031402975.1 Hyphomicrobiales bacterium | reverse complement strand
CCTGCGAAGCGGGGGAGGGGGACCATGCACAGCATGGTGTAGGGGGCGGTCAAACTGAAAAGCTTCTCCGTCACTGCCGCCTCAACAGGCCGCGGTAGATTTCCTCGTCGCCGCAGAGGCCGGCGAGGCGGCCGAGCTGGTCGACGAGCAGGATCGGATGGTCGGTCTGCTGCTTCAGCGCGATCGCGGCGCGGAGCGTCAGGTCGACCGGCGCGATGATCATGTCGTAACCCTTGCCGGGAACGAGGCCGGTGTTGCTGTCGGCGGTGGCAAGGCTGCCTTCGCGGCCGGCGAGCGTCACCGATACCGGCCGCTCATCGGCATCCATGCGCACCCTGATCTGGCCGGAATCGATCAGCACCTCGCTCTCGATCCGGCGGAGGGTCGAGGCGGGCGTCATCACCGACGTGCCGCGCAGCACGTTGAGCGGGTTCATGTGCTTGACGAACTCGGCGACATAGGCGTTGGCCGGCCGCAAGAGAATGTCCTCGGCGCTGCCGATCTGGACGATGCGGCCGCCTTCGAGGATGGCGATGCGGTTGCCGATCTTCAGCGCCTCGTCGAGATCGTGGCTGACGAAGACGATCGTCTTCTTGAGCTCCTTCTGGAGGACGAGCAGCTCGTCCTGCAGCTTGTCGCGGATGAGCGGATCGAGCGCCGAGAACGGCTCGTCCATGAGCAGGATCGGCGCGTCGGTGGCAAATGCCCTGGCCAGGCCGACGCGCTGCTGCATGCCGCCCGACAATTCGTGCACGTATTTGTTGGCCCACTGTTCGAGGCCCACAAGTTTGAGTTGCTTGTCGACGCGCGTATTCCGTTCGGTATCCGGCACGCCAGCCAGCTCCAGGCCGAGGCCCGCATTCTCGCGCACCGTGCGCCACGGCAGGAGTGCGAACTGCTGAAACACCATGGCGACCTGTTTCTGCCGGATGTGGCGGAGTGTCGACTCGTCGCAGGACACAACATCGACCATCCGCGCGCCGTCCTTCACCAGGACTTGGCCGCGGCTCACTTTGTTGAGGCCGTTGACGGCGCGGAGCAGTGTCGATTTGCCGGAGCCGGATAATCCCATCAGGACCGAGATTTCACCCTCGTTGACGATGAGATTGGCGTTCGCCGCACCCAGGACCGAGCCCGTCCTGGCCAGGATCTCGCTTCGCGTGGCGCCGGCGTCAAGCATCGCCAGCGCCTCTTTCGGCTTGGCGCCGAACATGATGTCGACATTCTTGAACTCGACCGCGACGCTCATTTCGTGGCCCGCGATCTGACCGCCAGCACGCGGTCGAGGATGATGGCGAGGATGACCAGCGCCAGCCCCGCCTCGATGCCGAGCGGAATGTTGCGGTTGGCCAGCGCCTTGTTGACCGGATTGCCGAGGCTGGGCGCGCCGATGAGCGTGGCGAACACCACCATCGACAGCGACAGCATGATGCATTGGGTGAGCCCCGCCATGATCGAGGGCATGGCGGCCGGCAGTTCAACTTTCCACAATAGCTGGCGCTTGGTGGCACCGAAACTTTCGCCCGCTTCCAGCATCGGCTTGGGAATGGACATGAGCCCCAGATAGGTCATGCGCACCGGGGCCGGCATGGCGAAGATGATGGTGACGATGAGGGCAGGTGCCGCACCCAGCCCGAACAGAATGAGGATCGGGATGAGATAGACGAAGGTCGGCATGGTCTGCATCAGGTCGAGGATCGGCTGCATGGCCCGCCAGACGCGCGGCTTGTGCGCCGCCCAGATGCCCAGCGGCACGCCGATCGCCATGGAAAGCGCTGTTGCGGCGACCACCAGCACGAGGGTCTGTACCGTCTCCTTCCACAGCCCCTGATTGATGATGAACAGGAGCCCGAGGAAGACGCCGATCGCCAGGTTGCGCGATTTCTGCAGCCAGTAGGCAAAGCCCGCCAGCAGTACCGCCAGAATGACCGGAGGAATTTGCAGAAGCAGGAACGTCGTTCCCTCGACGCTCCATTCCAGCACCGCCGACAGTCCGTCGAAGAACCACTGGAAATAGGTGACGATGAAATCGATGAGGGCCTTGCCCCACCGGCCCACGGGAATTTTCCACGTGGCGATGAATTTCGAAACCGGATCCATGCGTCCCTCCCCCAAGGGTCTCGTTCACTCCCTCCCATGTGTAGGGGAGGGAGTGTCTAGTTCGGCTTGGTTACCCCGCCAGCGCCGCCGTCACCGCCGCCGCTGCGTCGCCGCCGTCGAAGGTGGTGACGCCGTCAAGCCAGGGCTTCACCGCGTCGGGGTGAGCCTTCAGCCATTCGAGCGCCGTCGCCTTGGGATCGGCCCCGTCCTTCAGCACCGGCGCCATCATGGCGCCTTCCATGGCGAGATCGAATTTGAGGTTGGCCAGCAGCTTGCCGGCATTGGGGCACTCGCCCGTGTAGCCCGCCCGCACATTGGTCAGCACGGTGGCCTTGCCGAATCCTGAGTCGCCCATGCCGTCGAGATAGGCGATCTTCATCTCGCCCATCACCGGATGCGGCGTCCAGCCGAGGAAAATGATCCATTCATTGTTCTTCATCGTCTTCTCGGCTTCGGTCAGCATGCCGGCTTCCGAACTCTCCACCAGCTCGAAACCTTCCAGCTTGTTGGCGGGGTTTTCGATCATCGTCGAGATGATGCGATTGCCGTCATTGCCGGCCTCGATGCCGTAGATCTTGCCCGAGAACAAGCTTGCAGGCTACGAGTTGGTCGAAAGCTCAGAAGCAGGGATGCTGACCCAGGCCGAGAAGGCCATGAAGAATAAGGAATGGATCATTTTCCTCGGCTGGACGCCGCATCCGGTCATGGGCGAAATGAAGATAGCTTATCTCGACGGCATGGGTGATTCAGGCTTCGGCGCTGCGACCGTCAGCACAAAC
>JANNSP010000191.1:0-5591 GCA_031402975.1 Hyphomicrobiales bacterium | reverse complement strand
CCGCTACGCCGATTCGGCCTTCACCCATTTCGACGAAATGAAACGCATCCTCGATGCCGAGGGCTCTTCCTACGCGCAGTGACCGGCGCGCCTTATTGGATGAAGTCGATGGCCGTGAGTTTCGCCAGATCGGAGAAATTGAGCAGCCCGATTTCGAAGTCGGCCAGGCGGTCGCCATTGATGTCGCCCTCGACCACCGCCGCCGTGCCCGCGAGCCGCACCCGCAACTGGCCCTTGATGTTCAAGGTGAATGGCGCCGTGCCGATGAAACTGAAAGCCTGGTTGCCAGGTCCGGTTTGGGCGTCGATGGCCGAGACATCGATGCGATCGATTCTCGTCGTGTTCGTGCCCGCGTCGAAGTCGTTGATCCTGTCGCGCCCCGCGCCCGCCGGGCTGTCGTTGAGTCTTTCGAGCCTGAACTTGTCGGGGCCCCCCGCCCCGGTCAGCGCGTCGCGTCCCTTGCCGCCGGTCAGCACATTGGCGCCAGCGTTGCCGCGCAGCGCGTCGTTGAAGGATGAACCGACAAGATTCTCGACCGCCACATATGAATCGCCCGCCGCATGGCCGGTATTGGCGGCGGGGTTCGAGAGATCGGCGACAACCCCATTGTTGGCATGCCGGTAACTGGCCGCATCGCTGCCAGGGCCGCCGTTCAACACGTCGCCCAGAGCGCGGCCTTCCAGCGTATCGTTGCCGCCAAGTCCGAGCAGTGTGTCGGCGTGAACGCCGCCGCTGATATACTGGCCCACGGCCGATCCTGTCCGTGACACCGCCACGATGGGTGCCCGGCCGAAGATCACGTAGCTCTCGCCGGCGGTGGAATCCCCGTTCGGATCAGCGCCAGTTGCGCCGATGACAAGGTCTCCGAATCCGTCGCCATTGACGTCGCCCGCCGCGGCGGCGAACAAACCGCTGTAATCCTGGGCATCGATGCCGCCGAGGCGGAAGCCGGTGGTGCCGTTCAGGCCGCCGAGATCGATCGCCGAGGCGAAGCCCGAAGCCCTGCCGAACACCACATAGGTCTCCCCGGCATAGGAATCGCCGTTTGGATCGCCGATGATGAGGTCGGAGAAACCGTCGCCATTGACATCGCCCGCCGCGGCTACGGAAAAGCCGCTGTTGTCAGAACCATCGATTCCGTTAAGCCGAAAACCGGTCAAGCCGTTGAGGCTGGCAAGACCGATAGCCGAGGCAAAGCCGCCCGGTGGCCTACCGAACACGACATAGGATTCTCCGGCAAATGAATCCCCACCCGGGTCGCCGCCATAGGCGCCGACCACGATGTCACCGAAGCCGTCGCCGTTGACATCGCCCGCCGAAGCGGCGGAGCGGCCACTGCGGTCGTCGGCATCGATGCCGTCAAGCCGGAAGCCGGTCATGCCGTTGAGGCTGGCAAGGTCGATGACCGAGGCAAAGCTGCCCGAACTCTTGCCGAATACCACATAGGTCTCGCCGGCGGAGGAATTGGCGAAACGGGCGCCGATGACCAGGTCGCCGAAGCCGTCGCCGTTGACATCCCCCGCCGATTTGCTGGAATAGCCGCTCAAGTCCAAGGCATCAATGCCGTCGAGGCGGAAGCCGGTCACGCCGTTAAGGCTGGCGAGATCGACGGCTGAGGCGAACTGGGCGCGGGCCGGGGCAACGGCGAGAACCGTGACAATGGCCAGGGCCGAACAGCGCCACTTGAGTTGACGGGCGCGGGAACGCGTTGATGGCATGGGTGATCCTCCATCGCTGACAAACGACAATGGCTCAATTTCCCCACAATGACAATTCACGACGGCGCAATGAACATCGCGAAAGGCTCTTCGACGGCGCGGTGAATGAGGGCCCGGTAGCGGGGGTGGGAGTCGTGACCCGGCTCGATCTTGCCGAAGGCCGCCGATTTTCCCTGCCGCGCCAGCGGTGAGAAGACGATCGGCGCCGAGACCGGCAGGAGTTGCGGTCCGCGGCCCGACTGCAGCGTGGTGAGGATGCCGAACATTTCTCCAGCGATCGTCGGCTTCGACACCACGATCAGGCGGTATTGCCCGGACTTGTTGGTAACCAAATAGATATAGCCCGACTGATGCGGGATCGAGACGTCGCCGTCCTGGGTGTAGGCCGCATCCTGGCGCTCCGATTCGCGAAACGTCAGATGCGACTTGGCTCCGTCCCAGGCAATCGACGTTCGGTAGGCATAGATCGCCTGGGGACTGGAGAACGACGGGCGAAGCGTCAGGTAGTCGCCCTCGATCCATTGCACCGAGGGCCTCGCATAGGAGCCGAGATCGTCGGGCGCCACATCCGCCGTTCGCCCCATATGAGCATTGCCATGGCCGCGCAATTCGATGTGCAGCGCCTCCTGCAGACGGACGACGCTCGCCAGCGTGAACGGCCTTTGGCCCGACAGCGCCTTTTCCAGCGTCGATAGGCTGATGCGCGCCGTATCGGCCAGAAACTGGCGGCTGATGCGGCGCCTCGCCAGCTCCTCGCGGATGCGCGTGGCGATCAGTTCGTTTTCGGCTTCGCTCAGTTGGTGTTCGGACATGGACCTGCCGTTCTGCGCCCCATCCCGCACATTTCTGCACAATTCCGCCGGAAATTGCCACAGTGCAGAAAGCGGGCCGCGCCCGGCAACACAAGGCGGGTAAAGACGCTCGCGAATCCGGCGCAGTTGGCGGAAGAACACTGTGCGGCGAAAACATCCCCGCGCCGCGAATGGAGCCAACATGTCCCCCCTCGCCTTGACCTCCCGTGTCTTCGCCCTACTTGCCATTTTTCTCTGCATTTCCGCCACGGCCTACGCCGCCGGTATCGTCACGCCGTCGCAGATGGGCACCGGTGCCCTGCTTTTGAAAACGCCCGAACCCGGGCGCTATGTCGAGGCGCCTCGCCTCGCCAGCGATTTCGACATCACGGTATCCGGGCCGGTGGCCCGCACGACGATCACCCAGCGCTTCGAAAACCCGTCCGATGGTTGGGTCGAAGGCGTCTATGTATTCCCCCTCCCCGAAGGTTCGGCCGTCGATACGCTGAAAATGGTGGTAGGCGGCCGCGTCATGGTGGCCGACATCAAGGAGAAGCAGGAAGCGAAGATCATCTACGAGGAAGCCAAGGCCAAGGGCCAGACGGCGACGCTGCTCGAACAGGAACGGCCGAACCTGTTCACCAATTCGGTGGCCAATATCGGGCCGCATGAAACGATCGTGGTGCAGATCGAATATCAGGAAACGATCCGCCAGTCGGGCGGAAGCTATTCGCTCCGCGTGCCCCTGGTCGTGGCGCCGCGCTATAATCCCGAGGCTGGCACAGGTGCTGCGACGGTGAGCGTCACCGAACCCGTGCAGCCGCAATCCCCGCCAACCCCGCCGGTGCTCGATCCCCGCATCCATGATCCGGTCAATCCGGTGACGCTGACCATTCACCTCGATGCCGGCTTCAGCATCAAGGACCTCGCAAGCCCCTATCACGCAATTAACATCGAAAACATCGCGGCTGACCGCAAGCTCGTGACGCTCAAGGACGAGTCCGTCCCGGCCGACCGTGATTTCGTGCTCAACTGGGCACCAGCGCTTGCCGCCGGCCCCTCGGTGTCCCTGTTCAAGGAGCAGGTTGGCGCCGATACTTATCTTCTCGCCTATGTTTCGCCGCCCGAGCAGACGGCGTCCGAAACGCCAAGCCCACGCGAGGTGATCTTCGTCATCGACAATTCGGGCTCGATGGGCGGACCCTCGATGGGCCAGGCCAAGGCCAGCCTCATCTATGCGCTGGGCCGTCTCGATCCACGCGACCGCTTCAACGTCATCCGTTTCGACGACACGATGGAAATCGTGTTTCCCGATGCGGTTCAGGCCACGCCTGAAAACATCGCCAACGCCAAGCACTATGTCGGCGGTCTCGAAGCCGCGGGCGGCACCGAAATGATCCCGCCGCTCCGCGCCGCCCTTCGCGATGAAAATCGTATGGACACCATGATGCTTCGCCAGGTGGTGTTCCTCACCGACGGCGCCATCGGCAACGAGCAGGAGATGTTCGACATCCTGGGATCGATGCTCGGCCGCTCGCGGGTGTTCATGGTGGGCATCGGCTCGGCGCCCAATTCCTTCCTGATGAGCCGGGCGGCCGAACTGGGCCGCGGCAGCTTCACCCATATCGGCTCGGGCGAAGAGGTCGAGGACCGCATGCGCGAGCTTTTCGCCAAGCTCGAAAATCCGCTGGTGACCGGACTGTCCGCCAAACTCGATGGTTCAGGCGAAATCACTCCTGACCCCCTCCCCGATCTCTATCGCGGCGAGCCTCTGGTTCTGCTGGCCAAGACAGCCTCCGCAACCGGACGTCTCCAGATGTCCGGCACCCGGAGCAACGCCACCTGGCAGGGTTCGGTTGGCTTGGACAAGGCGGTCCCCGGTCTGGGCCTGGCCAAGCTGTGGGCGCGGCGCAAGATCGCCGATGCGGAAGTCGCAGCCAGCCTCGGCAAGATCGGTGCCGGCGACGCCGACAAGCGCATCCTTGCCATCGCTCTCGAACACCATCTGGTGAGCCGGATGACAAGTCTCGTCGCTATCGACAAGACCCCGGCCCGGCCTGCCGGCACGCGTCTCTCCCGCGCCGATGTGCCCCTCAATCTCCCGCATGGCTGGGATTTCGACAAGGTGTTCGGCGAGAAGCCGGGCACGCGTCACGCCGGTTTCGACACCTCCCTGCTGAAGCTCGCCGCCGCACCCGTTGCCGCGTCCGATCCAGCCCAACAGGTCGTGCTGCCGGAAGGCGGCACCCTGGCTGACCTGATGCTGTTGCTCGGCCTCATCTCGCTGCTCTTGAGCCTCTGTCTCGTCCTCATCGCCCGCCGGAGCCAAGCGGCATGAAACGGCGATCCCTCTTCCTCGGCGCGGCGTTTCTTGCCGCGCTGGGGCTGGCGCTCACGGGGCAAGGTCTGTGGATCGTGGCCAAGGCCGCGGTCGCGCAGGTCCTGCTGGAGCGGGCCTTCGGCGAAACCATCGAAACGGGTCAACCGGTTAAGCCCTGGACGTGGGCCGATACCTGGCCGGTCGCCCGTCTGAGCGTGCCGCGCATCGGCGCCACGGCGATCGTTCTCGCCAGCGGCAGCGGCCAGTCTCTCGCCTTCGGGCCGGGGCATCTGGCCGGAACTCCGGCGCCGGGACAAAGCGGAACGACGGTCTACGCCGCCCATCGCGATACGCATTTTGCTTTCCTCGCCGAAATGCGAGTGGGCGACCTCATCACCGTCACCGATAGCGCGGGTCTCACCTACACCTATCGCATGACGGGAAGTGAAATCGTGCGCTGGGACGAATCGCGGATCGACGCCCGGGCGCCTGGCCGCCATCTGGTGCTCGCCACCTGCTGGCCGCTCGATGCCAGGATGCGGGGGCCGCTGCGCTACCTTGTCCACGCCGAGCTTGCCGGTTGAGATGGGCGCAAGCTGCTGCTACATGAAGCGCTGCCCGGAGGGGTGGCGGAGCGGTCGATCGCGGCGGTCTTGAAAACCGTTGAGGATGCAAGTCCTCCGGGGGTTCGAATCCCTCCCCCTCCGCCAGTTACCATTGAATTTGCTAGACAATCTGTTTTTTAGGAGTTTAACCCACAAA
>JANNSP010000190.1:0-9079 GCA_031402975.1 Hyphomicrobiales bacterium | reverse complement strand
GCCTTCGGCTCGATCCAGCAATTCCTCAACAACATGGGCGGCAAGGCCGGCTACTTCAACGAGGACGGCACCTCGACCTTCAACGAGGAAGGCTCGGTCAAGGGCCTGCAGATGATGCAGGACATCTACATGAAGGGCTGGGCGCCAAAGGATTCGATCTCCTGGGGCTTCAACGAACTGGTCACCGGCTTTTACAGCGGCACCTGCGCCATGCTGAACCAGGACCCGGACGCGCTGATCGGCATCGCCGAGAAGATGAGTGCCGATGACTTCGCGGTGGCGGCCTGGCCGGTCGGTCCCGGCGGCAAGGCCTATCCGGCGCTCGGCTATGCCGGCTGGGCGATGCTGTCGGACAGCCCGGTCAAGATGGAAACCTGGAAGGTCATGTCCTATCTGCTTGAAAACAAGCAAAATCTCGGTTGGGCCAAGACGGTTGGCGTCATGCCGATCCATAATGGCGCCGAGCAAGACGCGCATTTCAAGACGGAGCAGTTCAAGGGCTGGTTCGACGAGCTGAACGACCCGGACAAGTATGTCATGGTGACGCCGCCAACCCATCTCGAGAACCTCGGCGTGTTCTATGACTCGATGGTGCCGACCGCCTTCCAGGAACTGCTGCTGGGCAAGAAGACGGCGAAGGAGGTTGCCGATGGCTGGGCGGCTTATCTGACCACCGAACAGCAGAAGTACATGGCGGAACACAAGTAAGGCCTGATGGCGGCGGCGCGTTCACCGCAAACGCGCCGCCGCTGTAAGTTCCATGACAGAGCTGGCCATAGCTTCGGGAGACGCCGTGTGGCGCAGGCGCTGGAGCGCGGTTCTGGAGCCCTGGGTCTATCTCAGTCCGGCGCTGGTCATCATCGCCACGGTGCTGGTTGTGCCGCTGATCATCGGTATCTCATATTCGTTCTGGAAATTCTCGGCCTTCAAATCGCAGTTCGCCGGACTCGACCAGTACCGCACGCTGCTTGCCGATCAGGTGTTTCACGACGCACTGGTCAATACGGCGTGGTGGACGGCCGGCAGCCTGTTCTTCCAGTTCTTTCTGGGGTTGGGATTGGCGCTGCTGCTCAACAAGCCGTTTTATGGACGAAGGCTGGTGCAGGCACTGGTGTTCCTGCCCTGGGCGGTGCCGACCTTTCTGACCGGGCTCACCTGGTCGTGGCTGTTCAATCCGATCATCGGGCCGCTGCCGCATGTGCTCTACGGGCTCGGCATACAAAGCGAGCCAGTGACCATCCTGGCGCATCCCTCGACCGCCATGTGGGGGCCGATCATCGCCAATGTCTGGTTCGGCATACCATTTTTCGCCATCACGCTGCTCGCGGCGCGGAAATCCATTCCGGGCGAACTCTATGAGGCAGCGGCCATCGACGGTGCCTCGGCCTGGCAGCAGTTCACCAAGGTGACAATGCCGTTCCTGGCGCCGACCATCGCCATCACGGTGATGCTGCGCACCGTCTGGGTCGCGACCTTCGCTGACCTGATCTTTGTGATGACGGCGGGCGGGCCCGCCGGCTCCACCAACACGATTGCGACTTATATCTATGTGTCGGCCTTCAGGGCCCTCGACAAGGGCTATGCCTCGGCGATTGCCGTGCTGCTCCTGATTCTGCTGATCATCTACGCGCTCATCGTCATCCAGATGCGCCGTGTCCTGATGAAGGACGTTTGAAATGGTGGGACAGAGCAAGATCCGCCGGGTGCTCAATGCCATCGGGCTCTATGGCGCCATCTTCGCCTATGTGGCATTCGCGCTGTTCCCGATCTACTGGACGGTCAAAATATCGGTAACGCCGGAGAATCTCCTCTACAGCGAGGGCATCAAGCTGTGGCCGACGCACATGACGCTCAAGAACTACGAGACGGTGCTTAGGGCATCGGATTTCCCGCGCTATTTCCTGAACAGCATGATCGTCTCGATTGCCACGGCGCTGATCGTGACGGCGGTGGCATCGCTCGCCGGTTATGCCCTGTCGCGCTTCCGCTTTCAGGGCAAAGCCTGGGTCAGCCTCGTGCTGCTGCTGACGCAAACCTTTCCGTTGGTGATGGTGATCCCGCCGATTTTCCGCATCATGGGGCAGTTGGGCCTCACCGACAATCTCTATGGCCTCATCGTCATCTACTCGGCTTTCAACATCGCTTTTGCCACGTTCCTCATGCAGTCCTTCTTCGACGGCGTTCCGAAGGACCTGGAAGAAGCCGCGATGATCGACGGCTGCACGCGTATTGTGGCGCTGCGCCGCATCGTCCTGCCCCTCACACTGCCCGGCATGGGCGCCACCGTCGCCTTCGTGTTCACGGCGGCGTGGAGCGAACTTCTGTTCGCGCTGATGCTGATCAACAGCGAGGACCAGAAGACTTTCTCGGTTGGCTTGCTCACCTTCATCGGCAAGTTCGCGGTCGACTGGGGACAGATGATGGCGGCCTCGGTGATGGCGCTCATTCCGGTGTGCATCTTCTTCGCCTTCCTGCAGCGCTATCTGGTCACCGGCCTTACCGCCGGCGCCGTTAAAGGATGATGCCATGGCCTCGGTGACACTCAGCAATGTGAGCAAGGTCTTTGGCGCCGTGAAGGTCCTGTCGGGCATCGACCTGGCGATCAAGGACGGTGAGTTCATCGTGCTCGTCGGGCCATCGGGTTGCGGCAAGTCCACGCTGCTTCGCATCATCGCGGGGCTGGAGGAAGAGAGCGGCGGCGACATCCGCATCGGCGAGCGGCGGGTGAACAACGTGGCGCCGCGCGACCGCGACATCGCCATGGTGTTCCAGTCCTACGCGCTCTATCCGCACATGGATGTTGCCAGGAACATGGGCTTCGGCCTCATGCTCAGGAAGGAGGCGCCGGAGAAGATCGCCTCGCGCATCGGAGAGGCGTCGGCCAAGCTGGGCCTTGGAGCGCTGCTGGCGCGCCTGCCGAAACAGCTATCGGGCGGTCAGCGTCAGCGCGTCGCCATGGGCCGGGCCATCGTGCGCGACCCCAAAGTCTTTCTGTTCGATGAGCCTCTGTCCTATCTCGATGCCAAGCTCAGGGCCCAGATGCGCACCGAGATAAAGGCGCTGCACCAGTCGCTGAACACCACCGCCATCTATGTCACCCACGACCAGATCGAAGCCATGACCATGGCCAACCGCATCGTGGTGATGAACGAGGGTATCGTGCAGCAGGTCGGCCCGCCGCTCGATCTGTATGACCGCCCAACCAATCTTTTCGTGGCGGGCTTCATCGGTTCGCCCACGATGAATTTCATGAGCGGCGTGGTGACGCTGAAGGACGGCTCCAGGGTGCGCCTTGGCGATGGCAGCTTGATCGCCATCGCGGCGCAGGGCGTGAAGGAGGGCCAGGCGGTCACGCTCGGCATGCGGCCAGAACACCTGGCGATGTCGGAGAATGGCATTGCAGGAGTAATTCTGGTCGTGGAACCGCTCGGCATGTGTACGCAGGTCGCGGTGAAAGTGAGGGACGAACTGATAACGCTCATGGTTATGGATCGCGCACCAATCGCGCCGGGAGACCAGGTGAAGCTCTCGATAGCGGCGCGGGATGTGCACGTTTTCGATCGGGCATCGGGTCAAAGGATCGGGTAAGGCCAATACGTGGTGGGCTGCCCGGCCGCGCAGGGCAGATAGCCGACGAAGCCGGTATTCGGTCACCGGCCACCCGTCTTGCGGCAGAGATGGAGGGTTTTTCAGGCCTGGTTTCTTCTTAAGGACGCCAACAACTATAACTGCAACGATTTTTGCGTCCGGGGGGTGATCTTGTAATTCCACTCCGGATGGAACGTATCGCCGCGGATGTCGAGACGTTTCATCTCGGCATCGCTGACTTTGATGCCCTTCTCGTAGGTTCTGGTGTCAAGCGCGCTTTCGATCCTGAGACCAGTCTTAGTTGTGGTCGCGGCGATCAGCTCGACGACCGCGGCGCGGTCAGTGAGCGGTCGGCCGCGCCAGTTCTGTGTGATGTGGCAGAACATCCGGTGCTCGATCTTGTTCCACTTCGAGGTGCCGGGCGGATAGTGGTGAACCTTGATCGCAAGCCCGGTCTCGTCGGCGAGCTTCTGCAACTCGATCTTCCACAGCCGGACGCGCGCGCCATTCGAGCCGCCGCAATCGGCTGTGATCGTCAGTTCGCGTGCGTCCGGATAGCGCTGCCGTCCCATTTTCTCAAGCCATGTGCGAATGGCCGACACGGCGAACTCGGCTGTGTCGTGGGTGATGCCGACGCTGACCCAGCCGGTGTTCGCCGCGATGTCGTATACGCCATAGGGTGCCACCTTGCCCAATTCCTTGTCTTCGAAATCGTGTGTCTTGACGCGCTTGGGATCACCCTTCGGCCGATAGTCCGTGCCGCCATTGCGATAATTGCCGACCAGTTCCTTCTTCTTGGTGTCGACCGAGACGACAGGCTGATTTGCCGCCTGGGCCAGACAAACCTCGGCATTGATGTAGTCGAACTGGACGTTCCGGTCTGGATGCCTGGAACCCTCTTCAGCCTTGCGGTTTGCCTGACGCGAGAAACCGAGCTCGCACAGCAGAGGGCGTATGCTGTTGGGGCTGACTGTATGGCCCATCGCCTGCAACGCCGCCGCGAGCTTGCCGAGGCTCTTGGACACCCACAGAAGCGGGCGCACCGGATCGCCCAAAGTCACCGGTTCCACGATACCCTTGAGGTCCTCAAGCAGTGTCGCATCGCGCTTGATGAGTGGTCTCGGGCGGCCGCCTTCCCGGCGAACTTGGCCCGGCGCCAAAGATGGCGCATCAAGGTCATTCAGGCCCCGCTCAATCGTGCTGCGCGCAAGTCTGGTAACGTTGGAAACGGCAGCCAGACCGCCCCACCCAGCGGCACGCGCCTCGCTCGCGGCAAACAATCTCCGACCCCGCTCGTCCCGCTTGGAGCCATCCGCATTCCACCGCTGCCGAATCGCCTGCGTATCAATCATGCAAACGAAACTAAGCCACCGCCCGACGCCGAAAAATATGTCAGACCCGAGTCATTCCGTCGCATCGCCAAGAACGTAAAACCGATTCACTTATCGTTGCGCGCGTCCTAACCCCCGCCTGTCAATTCCAACGGTTCGGAACGCCTTTTCAACGCTCGTTACAACACGTCCTCCAACGCAACTGGGTGATTATCGAATCCGGGATCAGCAAAAGGAGGATCAAAATGAAGATTCATTCCGTGACCGGTGGAGGCGGCCTGAAATTGCACGTGCGCGAATGGGGCAATGCCAATCAACTCTGGTATGACGCACTCAACGATACGCCGGGCCGCATAGGTCCGCCGATCGAGCGCGCGCCAACCTCGATCAAGCAGTACTTCAACGATTGGCTGGCACAGGATGGCCACCCGTTCTGGGAGAATATCAGGTCTTGGTGGGAAATCCGCGACCTGCCTAATGTGATGCTGGTGCATTTTTCCACACTCAAGGCTGACATGCCCGGCGAGATCAGGCGGATTGCAGCTTTTCTCGATATCGATGTGGATGAGTCGAAATGGGCCAGCATACTGAAACATTGCAGCTTCAACTACATGAAGGCCCATGCGACGCAGAGCGTTCCCCTGGGCGGTGCTTTCTGGGATGGTGGTGCAGAAACCTTCATCAACAAGGGCACCAATGGCCGCTGGCGCGACACGCTGAGCCAACAGGAAAGTGCCACCTACGAGAGCCGGGCTATCGCTGAACTGGGCGAAGCTTGTGCTAGATGGTTGGCAACCGGGGAGCGTCCGTAGGCCCCCTTTGGACCAGCGCTACTTAGTTACGCGCTACAAGTTGCCATCGCCTGCATGGCGTGCCGCCGGTTTCACGGACACCGAGTTAAGGTGTTTTGATTGAACGGGTGGTAGTAAAAGGAGTTCAGTCGCTGCGCCGCATTGTACCCGACGGCTACACAAGGATTTTGGTAAAGCGCGAATCGACGAATGCCACGGGTAGCATGAAGGGTCGCGCCACATCTGCGATCGTGCGGTGCTGCAATGATCGCTCAGGCCGCAATTTCACAGAGAGCTGGTCGAGGGTCAGGAGGCGGAGCGTATAGCGCATGAGCACGGCGACGCCGGCGCCCAGCGTGTCGCCATTGGTGATGCGGCGGTGCGCGATCGTCCAGGCCGCGAGGCCGAGATAGGCTTCCGTCTTGCCGCCGCCGGTTGGGTCCGTTGTTCATTGACTTAGCAGAGAGGGTAGCAACCACAACAACTGACGGCGAGTGGAGTCGGTTCAGCTATCCGCTGTCCAGACGAGGATGGACTTGCGTGCCGACGTACCTGATATCCCCGAAATCGAGCGTAGATTGACGCCCTTCTTGGCTAACTTTGACAGGTAAGTATGCAGGCTGCCGGGCTTGTTGGGCATTTCCACGATCTCAGCCTTAGCTTCGCTAAATGCGACGCCCGCCGCTTTGAACGCTTTCATGGCTTTGCGCGCATCGTCGACGACAAGTTGCAGATCGCCTTGTGGGCCATAGCCGAATATCGCTTCGATATTGACTTTGGCGGTGGACAGCACCGCGACGGCAGCCGCAACCGTACCCGGCTTGTCCTCGATCTTGATCACGATCAGTTTTGCTTTTGCCATTTTGGTCCCCCCTTGGTTGGTGTCTGTACGCTTGCCGCCCTCTGAGGGCGGTCCCACCGACAACAATGTTGCGACGAATGCACATCGATGGCAAGGGCGAACCTTGTCGGTATAGTTTTGCCAGTCACTTATTATTTCCAAGCTCTACGGCATATTTTCCGGTGCGACTCACGAAGCATTGATCTGTGAGTCCCAATGTCTCGACAATAGGGCTGGTAACACCAATGTGAGGTTCAGTGCAGCTTGCCAGCTCGACCCGTTTTAGCCTTCAGGTTCGCGGTTGTTTCGACCAGCCATACAATTGCACCCGGAGTATCACGCCAGGCGAAGCCATATTCTTCGAGGTAGTAAGCGGCCTCGTCCTCACCGCCCATGGAATAGTAGCCTGCGAATTTCACTTTCTTGGTCCCAGCGAGGGCAGCGGGAACATGGACGTTGCTCTCCCAGGCCACTTCGGCCAGCTTCGCGGCTTTCTTGCTGGCACCGTCCTTACGGAATGCCAGCAGAGTCTGGGTGTAAATCATAAAAGTGCTGGCATCATCTGAATGCTCCTTGAGCAATTGTTGAAGACCGGCATCGTCCTTCATGCGCAGCAGGCAAGCGGCCAGGAGATAGCGAATGCCCTGATTGTCACCGGGGTTCAGGTCCAGCATGTCCCGGTAGTGGCCCACGGCTTCGGCGTGATTCCCCTCATCCCACAGGGCTTGGGCCAGTCCTGCTCGCGCTCGCATGTAGGGACGAGTTTCGAGAAAGCCCCAGAAATGACCGGCATATTCCTTGAATCCATCAGGACCCAGAGCCATCTCTCCCGCTTTCACCGCAAGCTCGTAGAGCCGTTTCGCATCGCCCCGTGAGGCAGCCGCCCGCTCCGCCAGAAGAACATAGGCGTCGGCACAGAGCGGGGAGGTCTTGATGGCGCGTTTGGCCAGCGTCACCGCGCTCGGCGTGTCACGGGCTTCCCAGGCCTTGTACATGAGGTTCTGCGCTTTATTGAGCGCCCCCTCGGCGGATCGTCCGTCGAGATTGCGCAAATAGCTTTCCATGGCGCGGCGATCCGGCAAGTCAGGCGTAAGGTCCGCTGATCCGCTGGATTTCTTGGCTTGCTGCATTTGCTTTCGGGGCTTCTTCGACGTTGGCATAAGTGACCTCCAATGGGTTAGCGGTGTCACCATTCTATGCCGAAACGGCAATCAAAATCGAATGAGAAGCGGCGCAGTCCCGAAACCGTTTTATCTTGTCTTCGCCGTTGACACCGCATGAAGATATTGGGTGGTCGAGCCGCCATCGGTACTTAGAGCCTGACCTGAAATTGGTTGACCAGCCTCGCGGCCTTTGATTCTCCTAGTTTGCAACAACGCCAGGAGATTCGCGATGCCATGGAACGAGGCCGATCGAAGGAAGTATGAAGTCATTCGGGCGCGTTATTCAAGCGATATGTCGGACGCGGAGGTCGCGCTGATCGGACCTCTGCTGCCTCCGCCCAAACGGCGCGGGCGCAAGCCGACCAACGCCTTGATCGTTCTGAACGCCTTGTTTTATTTGATCCGCGCTGGCTGCCCGTGGCGATATTTGCCGAAAAATTTTCCACCGTTCACGACTGTGCAAAACAGGTTCTACGCGTGGCGCGACAGTGGATTGTGGACGCAAATCGTCAACGTTCTCGTAATGGACGCCCGCGAAGCCGAAGGTCGTGCGCCCGCGCCAACGGCGGTCGTCGTCGACAGCCAGTCGGTCAAGACCACGGAAGCCGGCGGGCCGCGCGGCTACGATGCGGGCAAGAAGGTCAAGGGCCGCAAGCGCCATGTCGCCGTCGACACACTCGGCTTGCCAATCGAATGCCAGATCACTGCGGCCAGCGTGCAGGATCGCGATGCACTGGCGCCGCTACTCGAAGCGATGCATCGCAACAGCCCGTGGGTGAAAATGTCCTTTGTCGATGGGGGTTATCGGGGCGACGAGGCACGAGCCGCGCAGCCTTCGAGGCAAGCCGCATTTCCATCACGGTCGTCAAACGCACGGACACCCAAATCAAGGGATTTATCGTGTTGCCAAAACGATGGGTTGTCGAACGCACATTCGGCTGGATCAATCGCGCTCGGCGCCTCGCAAAGGATTTCGAGGCGACAATCGAATCCTCACTCGCATGGCTACTATTGGCTCTTGCCTTCCTGCTCATTCGAAGGTTGGCGAGGTTAAATCCACAGCCCGCCTGAATTTCGAGTCAGGCTCTCAAGGAACTCTCATGAATTGGGAAAGCGGCGTTCGCGCAGTCACGGGAAAAATTTTGCATAGACAGCCCTGGCGGGCTTCCCGATGCTGGCCCGTACCCAGCCGATGACGGGAATGCGCCTGCTTGCTTCGTTCAACCGATAGTAGAGCAGCGGTGGAATGCGGGCAAGAAGCGGCGAACGCCGTTCACGCAGCAACGCAAGGATCTGGTGATCACGAGCTCCCACATAGCGGGGCAGATTCTCGAACCACAGCGCGCTGAACTTGGCTTCACTTTG
>JANNSP010000189.1:0-4241 GCA_031402975.1 Hyphomicrobiales bacterium | reverse complement strand
GTCATCGGCACAAATCAAAAACACGATTGCGATATATGCTGGCGCACCGCCCAGGAAATCGGCGTCAAATTCTCCGGTTGACGCTGGTGCCCCTGGAGGGACTCGAACCCCCACGTCCTTGCGAACAACAGATTTTGAGTCTGCCGCGTCTACCGGTTCCGCCACAGAGGCCAAGCGCGAGCCGACATAGGGGGCGCTGCTTGCGCCGTCAACCGGAAAGGCGGACAAGCAGGTCATGATCCGGATCACCGATTCAGTCTCCCTAGACGAGGGAGAGATCAAGGAAAGCTTCATGCGGGCTTCGGGCCCCGGGGGGCAGAATGTCAACAAGGTGTCGACCGCCGTGGAATTGCGATACGACGTGACAAAGGCCGATCTGCCGCACGACCTGAAGGCTCGACTGAGGACCATCGCCGGGCGGCAGCTCACGCGTGAAGGAATTCTGATCATTCAGTCCCAGGAACATCGTTCCCAGGAGCGCAATCGCGACACCGCATTGGCCAAGCTCATAAGCATGCTGCGCCGCGCGGCGGTCAGGCCTCGCAGGCGAATTGCCACGCGCCCCACCAGAGCGTCCACTGTCCGCCGGCTCGATTCAAAGACCAAACGCTCCCGGACGAAGCAACTCCGCCGGTCCGGTCCGGACACTGACTGACAGCATCCGATGTTGCACAAGCTCTATGACTGGACACTCTCGCTCGCCGGCCGCAAATCGGCTGAAATCTGGCTGGCGGTCATCGCCTTCGTTGAAAGCTCGGTGTTTCTTGTCCCCGCCGATGTGGTGTTTCTGCCAATGGCGCTGGCGCGCCCCGCTCGCGCCTACCGATACGCATTGATCGCGACGTTGGCTTCCACGCTCGGAGGCATCGCCGGATATTTTCTGGGTTACTTCGCCTACGAAAGTGTGGCGGTTCCCATCCTGGAATTTTATGGGAAACACGAATCCTTCGAGGCGCTTCGCCGCTGCGCGAACGGGGACACCCTCCTGATTCTGCTGGTGACGTCGGGACTGGCGCATCTTCCTCCCATCAAGGTTGTCACGATTCTTGCGGGTGTGGTCCACATCAGTTTCGTGTTTTTTGTCATTTCGTGTATCCTGGCCCGCGGCGCCCGCTTCCTGGCCCTTGCATGGGCATTGCGGCGCTTCGGCGAGCCGATCAGATATTTCATCGAACGCCGGCTCGGAATGATTGCAGCCGCTGTGGCGGCGGTTCTCATCTTGCTCTATCTTGCCATCAAGTACCTGGGCTCTAGCGGAGCACTGAACGGATGCTGATGCCACGAACGGCGCGCCACGCTGCTTTCCTTATCTTCGTTGTCGCGCTGACAACGATCGGAGGTGCCTGGTTGTTTGAGTATTTGGGCTATGCGCCGTGCCCGCTTTGCTTGCAGCAGCGCTGGCCATATTATGGCGCGATGGTGTTGTCATTGGCAGCCGTGGGGCTGTCGGGCAGCAGCCCGAAGGCCAGCACGGGACTGCTATACGTCATCGCCATCGTCTTTGCGGCAAGTGCAGTATTCGGGGTGTTCCATTCGGGTGTCGAGTGGAAGTGGTGGCCCGGGCCAAACACCTGCGGGGGCGACTTCAGTGGTGGCCTGCCAGACCTGAGCAAACCGGCCGTCCGCTGTGATGAAGCCGCGATCCGGATATTCGGACTGTCGCTGGCCGGGTGGAACGCGGTGATTTCGACCGTCCTGACCGTTGTCGCCCTACTGGGGACGAGGGATCACGGATCGAGTTCGGTATCCCAGTAGAGGTAGTCCTGCCAACTCTGATGCAAGTAGTTGGGGGGGAAATGGCGTCCGTTGCTGTGCAATTGCGTGATCGTCGGTCGCACGGGTTTATGGGCCGGAAACATGTGAACTTCGTGGGTAAGATGCCCGCCTTTCAGCAGATTGCAGGATGAACAGGCCGTAACGACGTTGTCCCACGTCGTCTGGCCGCCTTTGGAACGCGGGACGACATGGTCGAAAGTCAGATCGCGGTGATCGCTGCAGTACTGACAGGTGAACCTGTCCCGCAGAAAGACGTTGAACCGGGTAAAAGCGGGAGTCCGCGAAGGTTTGACATAGCTTTTGAGTGAAACCACGCTGGGCAAGCGGAACTCGAAGGAAGGACTGCGCACCACGCGATCGTATTCCGAGACGATATTGACCCGGTCCAAGAACACCGCCTTGATCGCATCCTGCCAACTCCACAGCGACAGAGGGTAGTAACTCAACGGGCGATAGTCCGCATTGAGCACCAGGGCCGGGCAGGATTCGGGCGCAATCTGCGCGAGAGTCACACACACCTCATCGATTCAACGGCCAGACTACTATATCCTGTATGTCACCGATGTGAAGGGCCTCAGGAAACGGCTTGGGAGAGGCCACGAAGACCTCGGTAGTGGCTCCACAGCAACCGGGCGGCCACCGCTCGCCATGGTTGCCATGATGTTGCCAGCCGATCCATAGCACGGGCATCCGGCCTTCCTGTCAGGCCGAAAAGACTCTGCGCCGCCACTTGTAAGGCCAGATCGCCTGCCGGCCAGGCATCACTCCTTCCCAAAGCGCTCAGCAGATAAAGCTCGGCCGTCCAGGGACCGATCCCCTTCAGCGAGGTGAGCGCTGCTCTTGCCTTCTCGTCAGGCAGATCACGCAGTTTGGCGAAATCAAATGTCCCTTGGGAGACGGTAGTGGCCACTGCAATGAAAGTCCGGGCTTTGGCTCCCGATAATCCGAGGGCCATCAGCGCCGCCGGCGTGACCTGCGCGATCGTCTCGGCCTGGAACGGATCCAGATGGGTTTCCAACCTGAGCCATATGGCCTCCCCGGACTTCCGCGAGATCACCTGATCGGTGACGATCCGCAGCAAGCCTTTCAAATCGCCTGCCGCGCGGCGCAACGGGGGCAGGCCATGGGTTTCAATGATTATTGCAAACCGGGGTTCCCGGGCGACCAGTTCAGCCGCCGCAGTTCGAAGTTGATCTTCCGTATCGATGATCGTCACTTTGGTTTTCCTAGCCGCGCCGGCAGCCACGTGGCAATACCTCCCTTTCCCCAGAGGTAGGTCTTGTTGGCGCGGCGGCTTCTCATCATATGATATGCTGGACAAAGCGTGGAGAGTGCCATGAACATGATGCGAACGGGTCTTCTACTGGCGGCAATGACGGGGTTGTTTGTGGCCGTCGGCTACCTCCTCGGCCGCGAGTCCGGAATGGTCATCGCCTTCCTGGTGGCCGCCGCGATGAACCTGTTCGCCTACTGGAATTCCGACAAAATGGTGCTGCGGATGCATGGTGCGCGTCAGATCGACCGCGCGGCCGCGCCCGAGTTCTTTGACCTTGTGCAAGATCTTGCGCGGTCCGGCAACTTGCCGATGCCGAAAATCTATCTCATGGACAATCCGCAGCCGAACGCGTTCGCCACGGGCCGGAACCCCGAGAATGCCGCCGTCGCCGCCACCACGGGGCTGCTGCAACTTCTCAATCGTGACGAAATCGCCGGCGTCATGGCGCATGAACTTGCCCATATCCGCAATCGCGACACGCTGATCATGACACTGACGGCGACATTCGCCGGAGCCATTTCCATGCTGGCCAATTTCGGATTCCTGTTTGGAGGAAGGGACCGCAACAATCCGCTTGGCGCGGTTGGAAGCATTCTGCTCCTGGTGCTCGCGCCACTTGCCGCCATGGTGGTGCAGATGGCGATCAGCAGGACCCGCGAATACGGGGCGGATCGAGGTGGCGCCGAAATTTCCGGCAAGCCGCTTTCCCTGGCATCGGCGCTGGTAAAAATCTCGAATGCGGCGCAGCGAATTGACAATCCGGCCGCCGAAGCCAACCCCGCCTCGGCGCATCTCTTCATCATCAATCCGCTCTCCGGCCAGCGCATGGATAATCTGTTCTCGACCCATCCGGCGACCGAGAACCGGATCGCCGCGTTGCAGGTCCTGGCCGGGAACATGCCGGAACAGGTGAACCGGACCGTTGGCCCGTGGAGCAGGCCGACCAGGAGTGCCGGCCCGTGGGGTTGATTTGACTGCAAGCGATCAGACGCCGGGGTTGACGGTTCGCAGCCTCGCTGTTGAAGCGCTTGAAGCAATTCTGGCCCGTGGCGTGGCCTTCGATGAGCACGCCGGGAACGATGCTACATTGGAGACACTTGCGCCGCGCGACCGGGCATTTTTCATGACCTTGGTGATGACGGCACTGCGGCGAAGGGGTGAGGCCGACAGCGTCATAAAAAGTTTTCTG
>JANNSP010000188.1:0-7072 GCA_031402975.1 Hyphomicrobiales bacterium | reverse complement strand
CCAACCCCGATCACGACGGCTCGCGAACCGCCCCTCCGTGGGAAGGAGACGGGAGGGGTGTAGACGGAGTAGGAATAAATGTCAAGTGGGTTCTGACGTATGCGGTCTTATTCAAACAAATCGGAGTGAGTGCCGGTCCGGTGAAGCGCCAGTACGTCCGGATCATCAAGATCATAGATGAGCAACCAGTCAGGCGAGATGTGACACTCCCAGAAGCCTTTGAACTCCCCTGATAGCATATGCGGGCGATTTTTCGCCGGAAGTGGCACATCGCGCATGAGCAGGGCAAGCATGGAGTCCAGCTTTTCCGCCGATGCCCCACGCTTCATCATGCGTTTGTAGTCGCGCTTGAACTTGGAGCCGAATTCGATGCGGCGCATCGATCAGCGCTTGGCTGG
The DNA here is from genome assembly GCA_031402975.1 of Hyphomicrobiales bacterium. Lineage (GTDB taxonomy): Bacteria > Pseudomonadota > Alphaproteobacteria > Rhizobiales > Aestuariivirgaceae > Aestuariivirga. The sequence goes on along the minus strand of JANNSP010000188.1, from coordinate 6,674 downwards.
CCTGCCCAGCGCCGCGTTGAATTCTTCGAGCGTTGCGGCCTTCGCATATTTCGAACGCTTCGCCGGCTTGCGCGCATCGCGGAGAACGTGCGCGGTCTCGGCATTCGGTAGGTGAAGCGAGAGCGGAATGCCCTTCGCCTGAACCACCGCACGGTAACTCATGTTGATGAATGTGCTGTGCGACACGCCGAGACGCTTCAGGATGCCCTCGGCGTCCTTCTTCACGCTTGTCTCGATGCGGGCACGCACCACGCCGGTCTTGGTCACATGAGTTATCCAGTGTCGCAGGCTACGATGTGGCTACACTGTAGCACATAAATCACGGCGCACAAACTGTTACTCAATTGATCGCAATGACTGTATCCCAGCAAGCAGCCAATTAGTGCACTGTCACCGAATCTTGTCAGGCGGCGTGCATCTCTTGTTAATTTCCGACTGCGAGATTAATTGGGTCGTGGCTCCGCTCGTTAGCTTGTAAAGCTCATCTGTGATGGCGTAGCCACAATCCAGCGTCAATTGCAGTAGCTGTTTGGCGGAACACTGGTCGAGTGCTTGGACTGCCTCGGCGTTCTTTGATGATAACGCTAGGTCATACGCCTTTGTGATGCAAGCGTCGAGCGGCGCGAGCGCATCTGAAACTAATCTGGAATCAATGACGCTCTCGATGAAGGTATATTCAGTTTCTTTCAATATATCCCTTACCAAGAACAGGTTTGCTTTATTGTCGGTGTTCCATCGAACATAGGAGTCATCATAATTTCGCTTTCTCTCCCGAAGTTCGTCAACTGGTGCCGACCTTCTGACGGAGGAGGCAAGCAATTCGGCTCGCACGCGTCGCTCATAGATGTATCGAGATAGGTTCTGTATCGCAGTTTTCCGAGCGACTGTTTCCTGTCTCGCCAACTCGATATCTTTTGTTTGTTGTCCGATCAACGCAGCAATTGAGCTCCCTAGAATTCCTGTAAGGGCAAAAGTGACGACCGTTAGAAGCAACGGATGCCTCAAAAATTCATTTATCGTTGAACGTTTCAGTTCCGCAGAGTCTTGCGGCTTCATTTGGCGCTCGTCACTCTTCATAGAAGACGTCCCTTTTTCTGGAGTTTCATGGGGTCTCGGTGACGCTGCACTCTTTCCCACCTTTTTCGCTCTAACTCGCCACATCCGCTTTCGGCGCTTTCTCACCTTCTGCCTTCTTCACCGTGATCCGCAACCGTTTCACCCGCCTTGGGTCCGATTCCAGGATTTCGAATTCGATGCCGCTGTCGTGGCGGATGATTTCGCCTCTTGCGGGGACGCGGCCGGCTAATTTGAACACTAGTCCCGCCAGTGTGTCGGCTTCTTCCTCTTCTTCGTCCGACAACAGATCGACACCGAGCAGTTGCTCGAGCCTGGCGATATCGACGCGGCCGTCGGCGAGATAGGTGTTGTCGCCCGATGGCTTGATCAGGTTTTCCTCGTCGGTGTCATGCTCGTCGGAAATGTCGCCGACGATTTCCTCTACCAGGTCCTCAATCGAGATCAATCCGTCGGTGCCGCCATACTCGTCGATGACGATGGCAAGATGGATGTGGCTTGCCTGCATCTTGACCAGGAGGTCGGTCGCCGGCATCGAGGGCGGCACGAACAGCACTTCGCGATGCAAGCCGGACTGGCGCACCGTGCCTGAGAGATCCGCGGCGGAGATCGACAGGCCGGCAATAGGCTTGCCGTTTTTGCCCTTGCGCGTCTTGGCGCCCTTGACCGACATCCAGCGCATGAAATCCTTGACATGGACCATGCCGGTAATCTCGTCGAGCGTGTCGCGATAGACGGGAAGGCGGGAATGGTTGGCTTCGGTGAGGCGGGCGAGGAGTTCGGCCGTCGTCGCCGAATCCTCGATCGCCACGATGTCGACGCGCGGCACCATCACGTCGTCGACCCGCATCTCGGCGAATTCGATGACGTTGAGCATCATCGATTTGGCTTCGCTGCCGAAGGTGTCGCCGGGGTTCTGCGCGTCGTGGGTGTCGAGCGCCACGCCCAGGCTCTCGCGCAGGTCCTTGTCGCGGCCGAGCAGCAGTCTTGCTTTCAGCTTCCGCCAGAAATTACCGGTGGGTTCCGGCGGCGGTGATTCCGGCTCAGGGTCGGTCATAGGGGTTTTCGATGTCGAGATTTTTCAGATGGGCGATTTCCAGCGTTTCCATCCGCCCAGCGTCTTCATCAGTCTCGTGATCGTGGCCGAGAAGATGCAGCAACCCGTGGATGACGAGATGGCCGGCATGGGCGGCCAGCGGCTTGCTCTGTTCCACCGCCTCGCGCGCGACGGTGCCGAAGGCCAGGATGATGTCGCCCAGCGGCCGCGCCTCGCCCGGGGGCATGACGAGATCGTCCGTATACGGAAAGGACAGGACATTGGTCGGAGCGGGCTTGCCGCGAAAGCGGCTGTTCAGCTCGGCCACCGTTTTGTCATCGGTGAACACCAGCGTCACGGCGCGATCTTCGTCTTTCAACACCTCGCGCGCGGCCCGCCGGACCATCGCTTCCAGATCGGGCACCACGGTCCAGGCCTCGTCATCGACTTCGATCGAAATATTCATTTCCGCCGCTTGGCATCCTTGCGGTCATAGGCGGCGACAATGCGCCCGACCAGGGCGTGGCGCACGATGTCGGAGTTGGAAAAGGCGATGGTCGCGACGCCTTCCACCCCCTTCAGCGTCTGCACCGCATCCGCCAGTCCCGAGGTTGCGCCGGCCGGCAGGTCGACCTGGGTGGGATCGCCGGTCACCACCATGCGGCTGCCTTCGCCGAGCCGTGTCAGGAACATCTTCATCTGCAAGGGCGTGGTGTTCTGCGCCTCGTCGAGAATGACGAAAGCCGACGCCAGCGTTCGCCCGCGCATGAAGGCCAAGGGTGCGATCTCGATCTGGTTTTCGGCAAGGCCCTTGGCCACGAGGCTGGCCGGCAGCATGTCATAGAGCGCGTCGTAGAGCGGCCGCAGATAGGGATCGACCTTCTCCTTCATGTCGCCGGGAAGAAAGCCCAGCCGCTCGCCAGCCTCGACCGCTGGGCGCGACAGGATGATGCGGTCGACTTCGCCGTTCATCAAAGCCTCGGCGGCGCAGGCCACCGCCAGATAGGTCTTGCCGGTGCCGGCGGGGCCGATGCCGAGGACCAGCTCGTTGCGGCGGATCGCGTCGATATAGCTACGCTGCATCGGCGTGCGGGGCGTCACCTGCTTGCGCCTGGTGCGGACAGTCCCTTCGCCCGAACCGGCGACCACCGCCGCTTCCCGCATGCGGATCGCTCCCTCAACGTCGCCCCGGGTGATTTCCAGCCCGTGCTGGGCTCTGGCATAGAGCGAGGTCAGCACGTCGCTGGCCGCCGCCCGCGCCGCCGTGCTGCCCCTGATCGACATGCGGTTGCCGCGCGGCGTGATGTCGACGCCGAGCTTCTGCTCGATCAAGGCCAGGTTTTCGTCATGGCCCCCGCAGATCAGGGAAAACAGCCGGTTGTCGTCGAAAGCAAGGGTGAGGGTGTCATCATTTTCCGCCCTGGTGCTTTTCAGGGGGGCCGCGGTCACAGGCGGATTCAACGGGTCATCGCTCCTATTTCAGTCATGCCGCAATGCCATAATGGCCCGAAAGGCTGTTCGTTCCAACCCCGGTAATATGCGCGTCCACGATCTCCCCGGCCACAAGATTTTCAGCCGCCAGATGAACCGGCTGCAGATAGGGTGAACGGCCCATCATTTGCCCATCGCGGCGGCCGGGCTTTTCGATGAGGACGGGAAGGATGCGCGAGACGCAGGCCCGGTTGAATTGGGTCTGCTGCTCATGCAGCAGCGCCTGGAGTTCATGCAGGCGGGCGAGCTTCACGTCCTCGGGCACTTGATTCGCCGAGTCCGCCGCGGGCGTTCCAGGGCGGGGGGAGTATTTGAACGAGAAGCCGCTGGCGAAGCCCACTTCGCGCACCAGATCGAGCGTGGCGCGGAATTGGGCACCCGTCTCGCCGGGGAAGCCTACGATGAAATCGCCCGATAGCGCCAGATCGGGGCGCGCTTTTCGGATGCACTCAATGAGTCGGATATAGTGTTGAGCGGTATGGCCACGGTTCATCGCCTTGAGCACGGCGTCGCTGCCCGATTGCACGGGCAGATGCAGGAACGGCATCAGCTTGGGGTTGAGGCCGTGCGCCTCGATCAGGCCGTCATCCATATCGCGCGGGTGGCTCGTCATGTAGCGGAGACGTTCGATACCCTCGATCCGTGACAGCCGCGCGACAAGCTGGGCCAGCGACGTTCCGTCAGCGTCGCGATAGGCGTTGACATTCTGGCCGAGCAGCGTCACCTCGCGCACGCCGGATTCAGCCAAGGTGCGGGCTTCCGCCTCGATCTTCGCTACGGGACGGGAGAATTCGGCGCCCCGCGTATAGGGCACCACGCAGAAGGTGCAGAACTTGTCGCAGCCCTCCTGCACGGTGAGGAACGCCGTGACGTTGCCCGACGCGCGGCGTGGGGCAAGGCGGTCGAACTTGTCTTCGGCTGGAAATTCCGTTTCGACCACGGCGCGACCGGTCGCTGCCTGCCTGGCCAGAATATCGGGAAGGCGGTGATAGCTCTGCGGCCCGAATACGAGATCGACCGAAGGTGCGCGGCGAAGGATTTCGGCGCCCTCGGCCTGGGCCACGCAACCCGCGACCGCCACCAGCATTTCAGCCCCCGCCTCGTGGCGAAGGCGCTTCATCCGCTTCAATCTGCCCAGTTCCGAATAGACCTTCTCGGCTGCCTTCTCGCGGATATGGCAGGTATTGAGGATGACCAGATCGGCGTCCTGGGGTTCGAGCGTTTCGGCATAACCCAGCGGCGCCAGCACATCGCCGATGCGCTGGCTGTCATAGACATTCATCTGGCAGCCATAGGTCTTGACGAAAACTTTTCTGCTCATGGGCGTGGGCTCTAGCGCATTTCGCGTTGCGGGTGAAGCGCGGCCACCAGACCCTTCCGCACCCGGTCCTCGGCGAGGCGCGCCATGTCCTTCCGGCTGGTCTGCGGCAATGGCTCGTGGCAGACGACCGTCACCTCGATCGGGCCGGTCTTCAGCGCCTCCCACAGATGCGGCGGCAGGTCCATGCCGCCGTACCAGGCGTATAGCGGCAGCAGGCGGCCGTTCATCGGCAGATTGCGGTGGCCGCTATAGGTGACGGTGACGGGCTGCACCGAAATACCCAGCGTCTCGGCGGCGCCGAAAAACGAACTGCGGAACGGCAGCACGCGGCGGCCGTCGCTCGAGGTGCCTTCCGGAAACAGCACGAGAATATCGCCGGCCACCAGGCGCTCCTTCATCTCGTCGCGGGCCTTGCCGGTCGTATGCCGCCGGTCGCGGTCGACGAACACGGTGCGCTGCAGCCTGGCCAGCGAGCCGAAGAACGGCCAGCCATGAACCTCGCGCTTGGCCACGAACGAGACGGGGGCAACCGCACTCAAGATGACGATATCGAGCCAGCCCGCATGATTGGCGGCGATCAGCGCCGGACCCTTTGCCAAAGGTGTTCCGTGTACGGTCAATCTGACGCCGAGGATGCGCAGCACCAGGCGGTGGTAATGCATCGGAAACACCCGCGCCATCGACGGCCACCACCACACGAACATCTGCTGCAAGGGCATCAGCGGCAAAGTGACGAGGCTGAACAAAGTGAGAATCAGGACCGGGCGAAGATTGCTCACGGCATGGGATCCCGGCGCATGACGACGGCATCCTCGCTTCTCCCTTGACGCCGGTAATAGTTGGGACGCACCCCCGCCTCGACGAAACCGCAGCGCGTATAGAGCGCCCGCGCAGGAGCATTGTCCGCCGCCACCTCGATGAACAATTTCGTGTCCTGGGCGGCATGTGCGATCAGCGCTTTGGCGATGCCCTGGCGGCGCGCCGATGGCTGGGTGCCGATGGTGATGATCTCGGTCTCGTCGGCCGCCGTCCGCGCGAGAATGAAACCCACAGCCTTACCCGCCTTCACGGCGATATACACTCTTGCGCCCGGCATCGACAGGAGCTTCGCGAAGTCATCGTCCGTCCACGGATCATCGAAGCTTTCGGCATGCAGCGACGCGAGCAGGGCGACTTCGACAAGGCGCGCCGCGCGGATGTGGACGTTTCCCGACGGCACCTGCGGCCTGGCGTCGGGAGCGCGAAGATAGAGGGGTGCCGGCATGGCGCCTGTTTCGTCCATCTCGAGAGCGCCGAACTTCGCCGCATCGGGAAGATCGCCGCCGCGTCCGCGCCTGAAATCGCTGCCGGCGGCCAAGACGCCATCGGCGGCGGTTCCGGTGATCGTGGCGCCTGGTGGAATGACGAGCCGCTCCAGCGCGATCACTTCTGGTGGACCAAGCATTCTTCCACCGAGATAAAGCGCGGAATAGACTTCGTTGCGGCGGGCATCGGCCACCACCAGAAGCGGGCTCTCGGTTACTCCTTCATTGGCGGCGATGGCGCTGAGCGAATCGATGCCGGTAACCGGGATCGAGAGAGCCAGTCCCAGCCCCCGCGCCATGGCGAGACCGATCCGCACGCCGGTGAAGGTCCCGGGACCCACGGTCACCGCGATGCGATTGAGCGACGCGAAACCCAGCCCCGTTTCCGCCATCACCTCCTTGACCATGGGTGCGATCGCCTCGGCATGGCCGCGCTCCATGGCGACAA
>JANNSP010000187.1:0-3119 GCA_031402975.1 Hyphomicrobiales bacterium | reverse complement strand
CCGCAGCTACTCCTCCGCCGTCAAGCTGGCGCTCACGACAGGACTGATCGCCTCCGGTTGCACCGTTCACGATATCGGGCTGGCTCTGTCGACCATGGCGACCGCCGGAATGTCGAGGGCGAACTGGGCGAAATAGGCCATGGGCGACAGAGCCAGGCCGATGTCGTGAACGGTGCAACCGGCCGCCATCAAACCTGACGTTAAAGCAAGTTTAACTGCCGACGAATAACTGCGGAAATCATGACCTACTACTATCTGGGGTTGCACGCCCCGGCGATGGATGAGGGTGCCTAAACCAAGCCCTACCGCCTGCGCCCCGTACAGGTTGAGTTCGGTTCCGAACAGCCAGCGGGCATCGTATTCGCGAAACCCGTGGGCCGCGACCAGGGGCAGCGTCTCGTGTTCAAGGGTGCCAGGCCGCAGTCCGGAAACCGGGGGCGGGAGTTGTGCGGTCACGTTCATTTCGTTACTGAATGCCAAGGCTCATCCAAATTGCAAGCTTCGCCTTCAAATATATGATAATGCATATAAACACCATGAGAGAAACAGGATGGCCGAGCGTTCATTTGCCCGTGAGATCGAAGACCTGAAACTGGGCCAGGGCCAGGAGTTTCGCGGCGAAGGCATCCTGGCGATCACCAAGGCGCTGCTGCAGTCGGGCGTGGGCTATGTCGGCGGCTATCAGGGGGCTCCCATCTCGCATCTCATGGATGTGCTGGCGGATGCGGCACCCTACATGGCGGAACTAGGCGTCCATTTTGAAACCTCGGCCTCGGAAGCCACAGCCGCCGCCATGCTGTCGGCCTCGGTCATGTATCCCATCCGGGGTGCGGTCACCTGGAAATCGACGGCCGGAACCAATGTCGCGTCCGATGCGCTGTCCAACCTTGCTTCGAGCGGGGTGACCGGCGGCGCCGTCATCATCATCGGCGAGGACTATGGCGAGGGCTCCTCGATCATGCAGGAGCGCAGTCACGCGTTTGCCATGAAATCGCAGATCTGGCTCGCCGATCCACGGCCAGATCTCGCCCAAATGGTCAATATCGTCGAGCGCAGCTTCGAGCTTTCGGAGGCGTCCAACACGCCGGTGATGGTCGAAGTCCGCATCCGCGCCTGTCACATGCATGGGCGGTTCATGGCCAAGGACAATCGCGCGCCGGAATTCACTTTGGAGATGGCGCGCAATGCGCCGCGCCGCGATGTCAACCGCATCGTGCTGCCGCCGGCGTCATTCCAGCATGAACGTGACAAGATCGAAAAGCGCTGGCCGGCGGCGGTGAAATTCATTCGCGACAACCGGCTTAACGAGCATTTCGGGCCGCCTGAGGGAAAAATCGGCATCATCCTGCAGGGCGGCATGTTCAACAGCGTGGCTCGCGCCTTGCAGCAACTTGGCCTGGCCGACATCTACGGGTCGTCGCGCGTGGCCCTCCATGTGTTGAATTTCACCTATCCGCTGATCGACGACGACATCATTGAGTTCTGCCGCGACAAAGAGGCGGTGCTGATCGTCGAAGAGGGGCAGCCCGAATTCATTGAACAGGCGGTCAGCATGATCCTCAGACGGAACGGTGTGGCCGCCGTGATTTCCGGCAAGGATGTGCTGCCGCGCGCCGGAGAATACACCGCCGCGGTGATGTTTGACGGCGTCGGCACTTTCATCGAGCGCCATGACCCTGGCCTGCTCGGCAATCGCCCGCCGCCGCCGGACGCAAAAAGCGTTCTCGACCATCCGCAGATGAAAGCGCTGGCGGACGAAGTGCCGCCGCGACCACCCGGCTTCTGCACCGGCTGTCCCGAGCGGCCGATCTTCGCCGCCATGAAACTGGTCGAGCAGGAGCTGGGACCGCATCACGTCTCGGCCGATATCGGCTGCCACCTGTTCTCGATCCTGCCACCGTTCAACATCGGTACCACGACGATGGGATATGGGCTGGGGCCGGCGTCCGCCTCGGCCCTCAATGGCGAAAAAGGCAAGCGCGCCATTTCGGTGATGGGCGATGGCGGCTTCTGGCATAATGGCCTCGCCAGTTCGATCGGCAACGCGGTGTTCAACAAGCATGACGGCGTGACCCTCATCGTCGACAATTATTATTCCGCCGCGACGGGAGGCCAGGACATTCTGTCGTCGCGAGCGGGGAACGCGACGCGGCAGACCAACAATTCCATCGCCAACGCGGTCAAAGGAGCGGGCGTCGCGTGGGTTCGCGAGATCGACGATACCTATGATGTCGGCAAAATGCGCGACACGCTGCGCGAGGCGCTGACCACGGAGGCCAAGGGGCCGAAGGTCATCGTGGCCTCGTCCGAATGCATGCTTAACAAGCAGCGCCGCGAAGCGCCCCGCGCCGCTGCGGCCATCGGCAAAGGCAAGCGCATGGTCAAGGCCCGCTTCGGCGTCGATGAGGATATCTGCACCGGCGACCAGGCTTGCATCCGGCTTTCGGGATGCCCGTCGCTGTCGGTCAAGCCCAGCGACGATCCGCTCAAGGACGATCCCGTCGCCACGATCGATGAGACCTGCGTCGGCTGCGGCAATTGCGGCGAAGTGGCGGAGGCCGCCGTGCTATGTCCCTCATTCTACCGCGCCGATATCATTCACAATCCGAACCGGTACGACCGCCTGAAGCAGCGGCTCCGCCAAACCGTCATCGGATTTCTGCAGAAGCGGCGCGAGGCCCGCAGGATGTCGTTCGGATGACCACGCTCTCTCCCGCCCGGCCCATCGCCATCGCGATTTCCGCCATGGGCGGACAGGGCGGCGGCGTGCTGGCGCAGTGGATCGTGAGCCTTGCCGAATCGAAGGGCTGGGCCGCGCAATCGACCTCGGTGCCGGGCGTCGCCCAGCGCACCGGCGCCACGCTGTATTATGTCGAGATGATTGAACCCAAGGCGGGTGCTACTCCGGTGTTCTCGCTGATGCCGGCGCCCGGCGATGTCGATATCGTGCTCGCCGCCGAATTCATGGAGGCGGGCCGCGCCATGCTGCGGGGCCTGGTCACCCCAGAGCGCACGGTGCTCATTGCGTCGACGCATCGTTCTCTAGCGGTTTCCGAGAAGCAGGGACCGGGCGAGCGCAGCGGGCAATCGAAAGCGGTGGCGGATGCGGCGCAATTCGC
>JANNSP010000186.1:0-13721 GCA_031402975.1 Hyphomicrobiales bacterium | reverse complement strand
CAAGAACCGCAGAACTTGGACCGAGGAAAGAACCGAAGAGGAAGCGACACTCGGCGTAACGCGGCAACCATATTGTGTGATCATCGGGGGTGGCCAGGGCGGCATCGCTCTCGGTGCGCGTCTGAAACTGCTCGGCGTGCCCACTCTCATCGTGGAGAAGAACGCGCGCGCCGGGGATTCCTGGCGCAATCGCTACAAGTCGCTCGTCCTGCACGACCCCGTCTGGTACGACCATCTGCCTTATATTCCGTTCCCGGAGCATTGGCCGGTTTTCACCCCCAAAGACAAGATGGGCGACTGGCTTGAAATGTATGTCAAGGTGATGGAGCTCGGTTACTGGACCAACGCTGAATGCCGCGAGGCCACGTATGATTCCAGCACCAAGGAATGGACACTGCAGGTTCGCCGCGAAGGCCGGGACATCGTACTCAAACCACGGCAGCTGGTGTTCGCGACCGGCTCATATGGCCCGCCTCGCGAGGTGAAGATCGAAGGCCAGGAGGCATTCCTGGGGGACCAGTATCATTCCAGCCGGCATGTGAGCGGGGCTCCCTATCGCGGCAAGCGCTGCGTCGTGCTTGGCAGCAACAGCTCGGCCCACGACATCTGCGCCGATCTCTGGGAGCACGGCGCCGGCGTCACGATGATCCAGCGCACGCCGGCGACGGTCGTCAGTTCGGAGGCGATGATGGATGTGGCTTTCAGGGGTTTGTATTCGGAGGACGCGGTCGCCCGGGGAATCGATGTCGACAAGGCCGATCTGTTGTTTGCGTCGGTTCCCTATCGACTGATGCCCGCCCAGCAAAGGCCGCTCTATGTGGAAATCGCGCGCCGCGACGCCGATCTCATCGCAGGGTTGAACAAAGCGGGGTTTCGCACGGATTATGGCGAAGACGAATCGGGCCTCGCGATGAAGGCGTTCCGGACGGGATCGGGCTACTACCTGGATGTTGGCGCTTCGGAACTTATCGTCCGCGGCGAGGTCAAGGTACGCGGCGGGGAAATCGCGCGCGTGAGGGAGCAATCGGTGGTTCTCGGCGACGGAAGCGAAATCGGCTGTGACCTGATCGTCTATGCCACCGGCTATTTGCCGATGAACGAATGGGTCGCCCGGATCGTCTCGCGCGAGGCAGCCGATCTCATCGGTCCGAATTGGGGTTATGGTTCGGGAGTGAGGGGCGATCCCGGCCCCTGGGAAGGAGAACTCCGCAACATGTGGAAGCCGCTGAAGCACGAAGCCCTGTGGTTCCACGGCGGAAACCTTCATCTGTCGCGGCACTTCTCGAAATATCTGGCGCTGCAGATCAAGGCGCGCATGGAGTCGATCCCGGCACCGGTCTATGGTTGAAATCTGGCGCGGGAGGGACTGTGAAAGATCCATATGAGACTTTGGGCATCGACCGGTCGGCTTCCGCCGGCGAGGTGCAAAAGGCCTACAGAAAGTTGGCGAAGAAACTCCACCCCGATCTCAATCCGGGCAACAAGGAGTCCGAGAGCCGCTTCAAGGACGTGGCCACGGCCTATGACCTGCTTTCCGATTCCGTCAAGCGGCAGCGCTTCGACAGCGGCGAAATCGATGCGACGGGAGCCGAGCGGCCGCGCCAGCGCTATTACCGGGATTTTGCGGCGGAAGCCGCCCCCGGTTCACCCTATGAGAACCGATCCGGATTTGCGGACTTTGCCCAGTCGGACAGTTTCCTGGCGGAACTCCTGCGGCGGCAGGCGGAGCAGGCGAGGTTTGCCCGCGGAACCGACCTTCATTACCGCCTGACGGTGGATTTTCTCGATGCCGTCAACGGAGCCTCGAAGCGGCTGACGCTGCCCGAAGGCGGTACTCTCGATGTGGCGATTCCACCCGCGATTCAGGAGGGGCAGACGCTCCGCCTGCGGGGCAAGGGCGCGCCATCGCCCGGCGAAGGCGAAAGTGGCGACGCGCTGGTCGAGATAACGATCAACCCCCATCGCTTTTTCACCCGTCATGGCGACGATATCCATCTGGACCTGCCGGTCACGCTCAAGGAGGCAATCCTCGGGGCGCGGGTCAGGGTGCCGACACCGCAGGGCGCGGTGATCGTCACCATACCCAAAGGATCGAATACCGACTCCGTTCTCCGCCTCAAGGGCAAAGGTGTCGCGCGCCGCGGCGGGCATGGCGACGAATTGATCAAGCTCAAGGTTGTCCTGCCTTCGGAACCGGACAGCGAGCTCGACGATTTCATGTCGAAATGGACGCCGGGAGCGGCCTACGATCCGCGCCGGGACATGCAGTCATGATCATCAGCCGATTGGAATTTCTCCATCGCGCGGGGCTCGATCAGGAGACACTGCAAGTGTGGATCGAGGAACAATGGCTCATTCCCAGCAGCACCGCGCCCGATCAGGCATTTTCCGATGCCGACCTGGCGCGGGCGGAACTGATCCGCGAACTGAGGCACGATCTGGGCGTCAATGATGAAGGAGTGGGCGTCGTACTGGCTCTTCTCGATCAGGTTCACAGCCTCAGAAACGCCCTGGGCGAAACCCTCATCTCCGTCCGCGATCATCCCAGTTCATCAGACCGCTGATCATTTCCTCTTGAGGAATTCGCTGAAGGCTCCGGCATAGTCGGGATGCCAGCGCGACAGCGGCGGACGGTTCTCGATGATGTCGCCGGCAGCCCAGGCAATCCGCTTTTCATCCAGCGAGCGCGGCGCCTCATTGTCCGGACAGAGAATGTAGAAATCGCCGGACTCGAGCCGTTCGATCATGAAGCCCGCCGTCTGATCGGCCGTCCACGCTCCCGGCGGTTTCTCGCTTCTGCCCCCTGCTGTAAGGCCGGTGAAGACAAATCCGGGAATGAGCAGATGCGCGGTGATCCGGCAGTTCGCCGTATTTCTCAATTCATGCGCCAGAGCTTCGGTGAACACCTTCACTCCGGCTTTGGCGATATTGTAGACCGGGTCGCCGGGCGGCGTGGTGATTCCCTGCTTCGAGCCGGTGTTGATGACCAGTCCCGGCCGCCCCCGCGCGATCATGCCCGGGACAAAGACCTGGGTTCCGTGAATGACGCCCCACAGATTGACATCGAACACGCGTTGCCAATTTTCCAACGGTCCGAACATGCCGCTACCGGGTTGAATTCCGGCATTGTTCATCAGAATGTCGGCGCCGCCGAAGCGATCGTGTACAGTCTCGTCAAGATGGCGGATGTCGCCAATCCGGCTGACATCGGTCTCCTGCGTCATGATGCTTTCCGAACCCTCCGGAGCAACTTCCGAAAGCAGCGCGGCGGCGTGGGCACGGCGTTCGTGGCCCAGATCGGCGATGCAGACCTTCAGTCCCAGAGCGGCAAAACGTAGCGCCGCCGCCAGCCCGATTCCGGAAGCACCTCCCGTGATGACGGCGACGGAGCCCGGCGTCAGGATGGATTGAGGCATGGTCGAACTCCCTTGCGTGGTTAGCGGATCATATAGACTTTGCGGACCGTTTCGTGAACACGGCAGGTTCCCTTCCAGCCCATCGGAAAGAAGGCGACCGTGTCCGGTACGATGTCGATGACGTCGCCCGACTCATGCGTATAGGTGCAGCGCCCAAGCAGGAAGTGGCAGAACTCGTCGCTGGTGACGTGGCAGTTCCAGCAGCCGGGCGTGCAGATCCAGATGCCGGTCTCGCTTTGTCCGTTGGGTCCCTTGGACAGGACCAATCCGCTGGTGCGCGACTGGCCCTCAATCATGGTGGGGATGATGCCCCAGTCGACGAACGGCCCCGGATGATCGGCAGGACTGGTGAGATGTGGCGCGGAGGAGACAGGCATCACTTGATCCTGCGTCTTGTAAGCCCATCGATGACTTTCGCCGCCTTGGTGGGACCAGGTTGCGCCCGCATCGATTTCGAAGTCTTCTTCAGTTTCGCTCTCATCTTCTCATCCGTCAGCATCGCCGTGATTTTCGCCGAAAGCTCGGTTTCGGTCCAGGTGTAGCGGTCGAGATGGAATCCGTGCCCTGTTTCCTGGACCCGCGTGGCATTGTCATGACCATCCCAGACATAGGGCATGATGATGGCGGGCTTGCCGAAATACAGGCATTCGGTGAAAGAGTTGTTGCCGCCGTGATGGATGACGCCGTCCACCTGCTTGATGACCGAAGGCTGCGGAAACCATTTGTCGATGATAACGTTCGCGGGGATATCGGTGTACTGGTCCATATAGTCGCCGACATTGACCAGCGCCCGCACCGGCATGGTGCCGATGACCGCGATCACGCGTTTCAGCAGTTCCGTATCGCCCGACCCCAATGAACCATAGCTCACATAGAGCAGCGGCTTGTCGTTGTTCGTGGTGAACCGCGCAATCTTGTAAGACGTTTCCCGCCGCACGCAGCCTTCGAGATACTGGAACTGTTTGGCGGGAAGCTTGTGCCTGCGCCTGAATTTCACCGCCGAGGGATAGAGCAGGATATTCATGTGCGGACTGGCTTCGAAGAACTGGCCCAGCGGATATTTCTTTTCGCCCACCGACTTCAAAAACTTGTTGAAGCCGTCATGGATGGGCTTGATGACCTCGTTGAAATGCTTGCGGTAGCGAGCAAACCCTTTCTTGTCCTTCTCGCCGCAGCCCGACAGATGCGGCGGAATATCGGGATCCTCTATTTCGTTCTCGGAACATGAGATGATTCGGACCAGGGCTTGCGGTTTTCATGGGCGTAGCGTTTGATCGCCGGAAACAAGATGACATTGTCCACGCAGATCACATCCGGCTTCACTCTGTCGAGGACACCCGGCAGATCCTTCTCGGCCCATTTGGCCGTCTCCACGATCATGCTCCAGCAGTCCTTCACGTAAGTGTCGATCTGGTCGTAAGGCGACTTGCGGAAGTTCGGGATGTGGCCGTTGATGAAATCGACCCAGAATTTCGCCATCTGCTCGGGCGGCAGCGGCTCCGAGAGGTTGACCGGATGGGCCTCGAAACCGTAGCCCTTGTAGACATCCAGAAAACCGGGATCGGACAGGAACACGACCTTGTGGCCGAGTTTCTTCAAAGCCTGGCCAATGCCGACGGAATTCAGCGCCGGCCCGAAGGCTGCTTCCGGAAAGAGAGCAATGACCTTCCTGGGCTTTCGCGCGATCTTGACCGAAGCTGCCTTCTTCGCAGGCTTTCTCGCCATGTCTCAATCTCCTCTTTTCATGTCTTGAATGCCGTCATGTTCCGGGCACGCGGCCACGGTTCAGCCGCTGGGCGGTGAGGACCAGAACGAAACTTACCAGCATCACGATCGTCGCCATGGCGTTGATTTCGGGCGTCACGCCAAAGCGGATCATCGCATAGATCTGCATCGGCAACGTGGTCGAGGATTGTCCGGCGCCGGCGGTGAAATAGGCGATGATGAACTCATCGATGGAGAGCGTGAAAGCCAGAAGCGCTGCCGCCACGACCGCAGGCAGGATGAGGGGCAGGGTGATGCGCCGGAAGGTCGTGACCGGCCCCGCTCCAAGATCACGCGACACCTCGACCAGCGACCAGTCGAAGCTCTTGAGGCGCGCCCGCACCACGGCGCAGACAAAGGCGATGTTAAAGACCACATGGGCAAGCACGATGGAGCGCAGCCCGAGCGTGAAATTGATCAGTGTAAAGAATGACAGAAGCGCTATGGCGAGAACGATATCGGGTATCACCATGGGCGCGAACAGCAGCGCGTCGCGCGACGGAGAAGGCCTGGCGCGCTCCACGCCGATCGCCAGCAGGGTTCCGAGTGCCGTGGCGATCGCGGTGGATATTGTCGCGACCACCACGGAGTTCCACGCCGAGGCCAGGATTTTGGGGTTCGACGCCAGTCTGGCGTACCACTCGACCGAGAACCCGGTCCAGGCGGTCGGCAGACCCGCTTTGTTGAACGACAGCACCATCAGCACGGCGATCGGAATATAGAGAAAGACGTAAGTCGCGGTCAGATGAGCTGCGAGAAATCTAGACATGATCGCCGCGTGCCCGCGCCGTGGCGATCGCCTGCGCCGTGAGCGCCACCATCATCAAAGCGATCAGTAGTCCCGACAGCGTGGCGCCGAAAGGCCAGTCACGCGCCGTGAGGAACTGATCGTAGATCAGATTGCCGGCCATCTGCAGCTTGCCGCCACCAAGCAGGTCCGGCGTCACAAAGTTCCCGATCGACAGTACAAAGACGAAGACCGCGCCGGCGGCCACCCCGGCGGCGGTCAGGGGCAGGGTGATCCGCAGGAAGGTCGTGATTGCGCCGGCGCCTAGATCGCGCGAGGCCTCGGCATAGGACGGGTCGAGCCGCTGCAGCGAGGAATAGACCGCCAGCACCACAAACGGGGTGTAGCTGTAAACGAGACCCAGAATGACGGCGAATTCGTTGTAGAGAAGGGGTAGCGGCGCGGAAACAAGTCCAAGACCGGTCAGTGAATTGTTGATCAGCCCCACCGGATTGAGCAGCACGATCCAGGCATAGGTGCGGATGAGGTAGTTTGTCCAGAACGGCAGGATGGCCAGGAACAGCAGCGCCGTCTGCCATCGCTCCGGGGCCCGGCCGATGGCGTAGGCGGCCGGATAGCCGATCACCAGCGCGATGACGGTGGCGATGAACGCAATGCGGGCGCTATCGACGAAAATCGACAAATAGAGCGTGTCGGCTGCGCGCGCGAAATTCGCGAATGTGACGGCGCTCCAATCGACGCCGCCATAGATTCCCCTCTCATAGAATGCGAGTAGGAAGATGAGAAGGCAGGGAACGATCATCAGCGCCGTCAGCCACAACAGGCCGGGCGCCATCAGGAGCCATGATATGACGCGCTGGTTCAAGAGGTGAGGCTGGAGGCCGCGATAGCCTCCGCTCTTCATTACTTCGCGGCCATGATCTCCGAAACGGTTTTCGAGAAAGCCTTCATGCCCTCGCCCAGATCGCGGAGCTGCTCGAATTTGAGAAGATCGGCGGGAGGCGTCGCCATGTTCGGATATTTTTCGAGCATCGCCTTGTCGACGGTTTCCATGCCGGCCTTGTTGGGTGTCTTGTACATGATGTTCTCGACCACCCATTTGCCGTTCTCCGCCTTCAGCACGAAGTCGATGAACTTCGCCGCCGCATCGGGATTTTGCGCCGCCTTGGTGATCACCATCGTATCGACCCACAGGTCCGAACCTTCCTTGGGCACGACATATTTGATCTTGTCGTTCTCGGCGATGCCGTAGTTGCACCAGCCGTCCCAGGCATGAACTAGTGCTGCTTCGCCCGACACGAGCTTCGAGTAGAATGTCGTGTCGTCATAGGCGAGCAGGTTCTTCTTGGTGGCGACGAGCTGGTCGCGCACCTTGTCGAGGCTCGCCTGTTCCGTGGTATTCACCGACAGGCCGTTAGCGAGGAAACCCGCTGCCATCAGCCAGCGGTCGGTCGAAAGCATGGTAGTCTTGCCTTTCACGTCGTCGGACGGATTCAGCAGGTCGTTCCAGCTCGCCGGCTCCACCTTCACCAGATCGGAGCGGTAGCAAAGACCGGTCGTGCCCCAGGCGTAAGGCACCGAGAACGTATTGCCGGGATCATGCTTGAGCTGCGTCGCTTCGGAATAAAGGTTGGCGAGGTTCGGAATCTTGGCGGCGTCAATCGGCGCCAGCAGGCCGAGCTTGTTCAGGGCCTCGGCAAAGGGCGACGAGACGAACAGCACGTCGAATCCCTGGCCGCCGGACGCCGTCACCTTTCCCATGATCTCTTCATTGGTGGCATGGACAGCGATTTCCAGATCGATGCCGGTTTCGGCCTTGAACCTGTCGGCCATGTCTTTCGGCATATAGCCATCCCAGTTCGAGATCACGAGCTTCTCGGCTTGGGCCGTGGAAACACCCGGCCCGGCAAGAAGCGCGGCCGCGAAAATCGCCGTGGAAATCGTTCTGAAGTTCATGATGTCTGCTCCCTTTGCATGGTGGTCTTCGAGGCCACGTCCGGTAGCCATAGTGGCGTGAAGTTCGCGGCGAGGCAATGTCATTGTCGCGGGACCTCGGCTTGACGCAACGCCGTCCCCTGATCATTGTACGGGGCGCGCAACAGGAGGGGACATTTCGCTTGACCCTGGCCAATCTCGATGAACTGAACGCAATCGCCTTCCAGCATTGCATCTTTCCGCTGGCGGACATGGAAGATGTGCGCCGCCATGGCCCCAATATCTATGTCAAGGGCGACGGCGTCGAACTCACCGACCACAGTGGCCGCATTTATCTCGACATGATGAGCTCGCATACGCGGGCCAACTCGCTGGGCTACGGGTGCGAGGAGATCGCACGCGCCGTCTATGACCAGCTCGTCCGGGTTCACTAT
This sequence comes from Hyphomicrobiales bacterium, assembly GCA_031402975.1. Lineage (GTDB taxonomy): Bacteria > Pseudomonadota > Alphaproteobacteria > Rhizobiales > Aestuariivirgaceae > Aestuariivirga. Next base: position 5,424 of record JANNSP010000186.1, on the reverse strand, counting down.
GTCGGCACGGTGGACAATTTCGTCGAACCCGCCCTGCATCTGGCGGCCAAGCTCTGCGCCTTGGCGCCCGGCAATCTGTCCCATGTCATGTATGTGAGCGGTGGTTCCGAGGCGGTCGAAGCGGCTCTCAAGCTCGCCAAGCAGTATCATATTCACAAGGGCAAGAAGCCCCGCGCCCATAAGGTGATCGCGCGTTGGAACGCCTATCATGGCTCCACCATGGGGGCGCTGTCGGTGACCGACTGGCTGGGCACGCGCCATATCTCCGAACCCGGCGTTCCCGGCACGAGTTTCATCCCGGGCCCCACCTGCTACCGCAATCCGTTCGGCATGCCGGATGAGGACTACGGCGATTTCTGCGCGAATTTCTTGGAGATGCAGATCATCCGCGAAGGCCCTGAATACGTGGCCGCCTTCATTGCCGAACCCGTGATGCAGGCGCATGGCGTGCAGATTCCGCCCCCCAACTACTTTCCGAGAATACGGGAAATCTGCGACCGTCACGATGTGCTGCTGATCGTCGACGAGGTGATCACCGGCTTCGGGCGGACCGGCGCCTGGTTCGCCAGCGAGCATTTCGGCATCGAGCCCGACATCATGACGGTGGCGAAGGCGATGACCGCCGGCTATTTCCCGATGGGCGCCGCGCTGGCCCGGAAGGAGATCGTCGAGGCCATGCCGATGTTCCGCCATGTCCACACCTTCAGCGGCCATGGCGGGGGAGCGGCCGCGGCACTCGCCAACATCGCCATCTGCGAGCGCGATGGCATCATTTCGAAAGCGCGCGACAACGGACGTTACTTTCTTGAGCGGCTGAAAAGCGCGCTGGCCGGGTCCCCGATCGTCGGCGACATTCGCGGCCTCGGCATGTGGCTGGCGGTCGAATTCACCGCCGATAAAGCCAGGAAAACTCCGTTCACGGACGATACGGTCAAGGCGGTGGTCCGGCGCATGAAGGAGCTTGGCGTGCTGTCCAGCTCGATCGGCAACGCGCTCGAAATGGCGCCGCCGCTTATCGCCCGGCGCGACCAGCTCGACCGCGCCGCCCAAGTGACGGCGCAGGCGGTGGCCGAAGTCGCCCGGTCACGCGGGCTTACGTGAACTTTCGCCGCAGCAGCCGCAGGAGATTTTCGCCCATCACCAGGGCACGCTCGCCATCGTCCAGATGGTCGAGCCACGGGTTGGAAACGGTCTGCGCGAAAGATACGTGATCCAGCGCCGGGCTGAAGTCCGAACCCCACAGGCAGCGGGCAGGGCCGAAGCGATCGAGGAGGAGATTGATGAAGGGTTGCGCGGCGTGATGCGGATAGGCGAAGGGCGGGTCGCTGATTGCATAGAGCCCGGATATCTTGACCACCACGTTCGACAGCCCGGCGAGTTGGATGAGGGGAGCCAGACGCGCGGCAGCGTCTTCAAGGGGCGGCGCGAGTTTGTACTGGCCCGGCAGTCCCATGTGAGACACCAGAAACCAGCAGCCTGAATGCCGCGCCATGACCGGAGCCAGGACCGAAAGATATTCGGGCGTGATGTTGAGCGAGATGAGGGCGCGTCCTTGATTGAGCACGTCCCACACGCTCACCGGCCAGGCTACGACTGCCTGGGCGGCGGAATTGCTGGAAATGTAAAGCGACAGCCCCGCATGGCCGCAGTCGATCAACGACGCCACGGCGGCCGCGGAGGGAACCGAAAGCGTATCGACATTGGCAACCGTCGCGATCCACGGCCGATCCGCAGCGAGCCAACGGATATAGGCGTTGTTGCCAGGATCGATGTCCTCGCCTTCGTAGCCCACCACAAGTCCGGCGGTGATGCCATGCGCGCCGCGCAAGGTTTCATAGACGTTTATCTCGGTGCCAAGCAGGCTCTTTCCATAGACCCCTGGAAAGCCGCGGCGGAAAAGATGCAGATGCGCGTCGGCAAGGATCATGCGGGCTCGAGCGGGTGGCATCAGCTCATCCAGTTGCCGCCGTCGACATTGAGCGTCTGGGCCAGGATATAGTCGCTGTCGGAACTGGCGAGGAATACCGCGGCGCCGGTGATATCCTCGGGCCTCCCCATGCGGCCGAACGGCACGGCTTCGCCGACGAGACGCTTCTTTTCCCCGAGCGGGCGGTTCTCGTATTTGGCGAACAGGGCGTCGACCTGGTCCCACATCGGCGTGTCGATCACCCCGGGAGCGATCGCGTTGACATTGATCCGGTGGCGGATGAGTTCGAGCGCCAGGCTTTGAGTGAGGCTGATGACCGCCGCCTTGGTGGCGCAGTAGACCGCGACGCGGGCCTCGCCGCGGCGCCCCGCCTGACTGGAGAAATTGATGATCTTGCCGCCTTTGCCCGCGGCGATCATCATGGCCGCGATGGCCTGCGTGGTGAACAGAAGTCCCCGCACGTTGATATCGAACTGACGGTCGAAGTGCGTTTCATCGATTTCCGCCAGAGGCGCCATCGAGAAGATGGCGGCGCCATTGACCAGAATATCGGGGGCTCCCACGGTTGTGGCGACGAAGCGAGCCATGCTATCGATCGACTTGCGGTCGCTGACATCGACGGCGACGGCGTGCGCGGCCGATCCAATCGCCCTGGCAGTTTCCGTCGCTTCTTCAAACAGAAGGTCGGCGATCACCACGCGGGCGCCTTCCTCCACATAACGCTCGGCGATGGCACGGCCGATGCCACGGGCGCCACCGGTGATCACCGCGATTTTGTCTTTCAGTTTCATCACGCGCTCCAAACCGGATTGACAGCACTAGCAAACCGTGCATAGCTATGCACGGCCAAAACGGTCCGTCAATTGCTCAATCCTCGAACGCCGACAACAGGATCTGGAGAGCCATTGCAGGGCCGTGCGACGTAGCAACAATAATTCGGTATCGGCGGCCACGGTGCTTATGCTCGGGAGGAGCGATCTACATGGTCAAGAACATCGTCAAACTTCCACGCCGCGGATTTCTCAAAGGGGCCGCGGCCATAGGCTTCGCGGGTGCGTTTCCCGCCATCATCTCGCGCCGGGGACTGGCCGCCGACAATCCAACCGTGGTCAATTCGATCCGGTCGCTGTCCAATCCCTATCACGCCACCTGGAACAAGGGCGGAGCCGCCTTCGCCAAGTCGGTTGGTGCTGAATATGTGACGCAGGTGACCGAGGGCAACAGCGAAAAGGGCATTGCCGACATCAAGGCGATCCTCGCCAAGACCGGCGGCAATTGCGTCATCAATGTCGATCCCAACGACAGCCCGGACGCGCGCCCTATCGTCGAGGCCTGCAAAGCCGCTGGCGCCTATGTCGTCACCCAGTGGAACAAGCCCAACGATCTCCATCCGTGGGATCACGACCCGAACTATGTCGCCCACATCTCGTTCAGCGGCGTGCCTTATGGCAAGGCCATGGCGGAAGCCCTCATCAAGGCAATGGGCGGCAAGGGTGGCATCGTGGCGCTGGGCGGCATCGAGTCGAACGTGCCGGCCATCGAACGCAAGGCGGGCCTGATGCAGGCGCTGGCGGAAAATCCGGGTGTCGAGCTTCTCGACATGCAGGTCGCCAACTGGTCGGAAACCGAAGCTCTCGAAAAGACCAACGCCTGGCTCACCCAGTTCGGCGACAAGATCGGCGGCGTCTGGGCCGCCAATGACGGCATGGGACTTGCAGCGATCGAAGCACTTCGCGCCGACGGCCGCGCCGGCAAGGTTCCGGTCACCGGCATCGACGGCATCCAGCTCGCGGTCGAGGCGATCCTCAAGGGCGAGATGGCGGGCACGGTCGCCTGGGATCCGTTCTGGCAGGGCGGCATGGGCCTGGCCATCGGCTTCGCCGCCAAGACCGGCAAGTTCGATCCGGCCAAGGAGCCCAAGGAACACCGGGAATTCTACGGCACCGGCGTCACCATCACATCGGAAAACGCCCAGGCCTATTACGATTCCAACGTCAAGGCCGAGCCGGTCCTCGACTTCAACGACATTTGGGGCCGCGCCAGCGGCCAGATTCAGTACAACTAGGCCAAGGTACGTTTCCATCCCTCTCCACGCGTTTCCGTGGGGAGGGTTGCCGTTGCGGGGCCACAGCTTCAGAATGCCGCCGTCCTTGGGATTCGCGGAAAATCTCACGCATTGCCTTAAAGGGAAACATTGGCCGCGCCGTCAACCCAAGCACAATCCGTCACGCCACCCCGCGCGCGCCGCTGGCGGGTCGCTTCGTGGGCACCGGTCATCGTGCTGGTCCTGCTCTGCGCCATCATCACTTTCATCAATCCCAATTTCCTGACCTTCGGCAATCTGGTGCGGATGAGCCAGACGGCCATGATCCCGCTGGTGCTCGGTATCGGCGCCACCTTCATCATTCTCATGGGGTCGATCGACCTGTCGGTGGAGGGGATACTCACACTCGGCGCCGTCATCCTGTCGATGCTCGTTCTCAACGGCGCCAACGACAACGACTTCGGCATCCTCGCGGCTTTCGCCGTGCTGGTGGTAGGGGCGGGTGTCGGCTTCATCAACGGCCTCATCCATGTCCGCCTCAAGGTGCCGTCCTTCATGGCGACGCTCGGCACCTGGTTCATCGGGGTGGGCGCCGCCAACGCGCTGTTGGGCGGCATGGCGACCCGTATCAATGACCCCTGGATCAGAGGCCTTGCGATCGAGCGCTTTCTGGGATTTCCGCGCGGCGTGTGGCTGGCGCTTCTGTGCCTCGCCGTGGCGCTGGTCATCCAGAACTATACGCGTTTCGGGCGCTACATCTACGCGCTTGGCGGCGGCGAGGAACTGGCGGCGCTGTCCGGCATTCCGGTGGCCCGCGTCAGGATCGCGGCCTTTACCATCGCCGGGGTGTTCTATGCCATCGGCGGCATTCTGGCGGCGGCCCAATTGGGCCTCGGCAATGCCCAGATCGGCAACGGCCGATTGTTCACAACCGTCACGGCGGTGGTCGTCGGCGGCACGTCGCTGTCGGGCGGCCAGGGCAGCGTGCTGCAGACCCTGGTCGGCGTCATGATCGTCGTGGTGCTGTCGAACGGCATGGTGCTGATGGGGGTGCCGCCCAGCGTGCAGATCGGCGTGCAGGGCCTGATGATCATCGCCGCGGTGGCGCTGTCGATCGACCGCAAGCTGATGCGGATCGTCAAATGAGCGCTGCCGCCACATCGGCTTTGTCGCTGGTCAAGGTCGACAAGCGTTTTCCGGGCGTTCACGCGCTCAAGAATGTATCGATCGAGATCGGCCAGGGCGAGGTCATCGGCCTCATAGGTGAAAACGGTGCTGGCAAATCGACGCTGATGAAAATCCTGAGCGGCGTTTATCAACCGGACTCGGGCGAAATCCGGATCGCCGGAAAGCCCACGAAGCTGGCCAATGCGGCGGATGCCAACAGCAAAGGCATCGGCATGGTGTTCCAGGAACAGTCGCTGCTCACCAACATGACGGTCGGCGAAAACAT
>JANNSP010000185.1:0-7871 GCA_031402975.1 Hyphomicrobiales bacterium | reverse complement strand
GTTTCAAAACCGCCGACCCCAAGACTTTCCGCAAGATTGTCCTGCTGATACTAGCGGCGCTGGCAGCGGTGAGCACGATCCAAGGGGTGATGAAGACATGATCGGCGGCCCACTCCGGGGCGTCCCCCGGCGATGCGCTGGCTGGACCGAACGGCTGGACCGAACTTGCCGGATGCCCTCTCTACACCGACGATGATTTCCCACGCTCGGTGCAGCAGTTTGAAGACATCATGGCCAAAAACCCGGAACTCGATGCCTTCATACCAACTGGCGGCTTCCCACCGTTCATTCCGGACGCCAACCGCGCGGCAGTTGAAAAATACAAGAACAGGATCGCCAGCAAGGCATTGGCACCCGTTGTTGCCGACACACTGCCGGTTCAGATCGACCAGATGAAGGAAGGCCTGTCGCTTGGCCAGGTCGGCCAGCGTCCGTTCGAGATGGGCTACATGACCATGAAGGCCTTCGCCGACATGAAGGCCGGAAAGCCCGCGCCCGCCGATCCGACCTATACCGGCCTCGACGTCTGCACGCCGGAAACAGCCGACACCTGCATCGCGAAGTAAGTTTTTACCAGACTATGAAGTCCGGAAGGCGGAGGTCAACCTCCGCCTTTTTTGTTCTTGACACCGGCATTGATTATGACATCAACTGATGCCAAAGTAATGCCTATAAAACGGAAGCGAATGTGCGCACTACAATTGCACTCGACGATGAACTGGTGGAACGAGCTCAGCAGCTGACTGGATTGAACGAAAAAGCCGCACTCGTTCGCGAGGCGCTTAAAGCCTTGATCGCGCGCGAAAGCGCAAGACGGCTGGCGCTGCTCGGCGGTACCGAACCTCAACTGAGAGCGCCGCCGCGCCGGCGGCCGCGGGTTTGATGATTCTCGCCGATACATCCGTCTGGGTGGATCACTTGCGCAAGAACGACGCGAGGATGGACCGCCTCCTGAATCGGCAGCAAATTTTGATGCACCCTTTCATTATTGGAGAAATTGCGCTCGGGCATCTAAGGAACCGGCAAGTTATTCTCAAAAGCCTGTGGGAGCTTCCTTCAGTTTCCACGGCCAATGATGGCGAAGTGCTCAGTTTCATCGAAGCGCACTCGCTTTTTGGTTCCGGCATAGGTTATCTCGACGCTCATCTCTTGGCATCGCTGAAGGTGTCGGGTAGCGCGCGGTTTTGGACAAGGGATAGAAAACTCGGCGCCGCCGCCGCTTCACTTGGCCTCAAAGTTGGAGAACAATTGACATGGTGACCAAGGAACACATGTTTTCGCTCGACGGCCGCGTGGCCCTCGTCACCGGTGCCTCGCGCGGGCTGGGTTTTGCCATGGCCAAGGCGTTGCGCGAGGCGGGCGCCCATGTCGTGATCAACGCCCGCGACCGCGAAGCACTTCGTGACGCCGCCGCGAAAATCGGCGCCGAGGCCATGGCCTTCGACGTGACCGACTCACACGCTTCACGCACCGCATTGGAAGACGTGGCCAAGCGACTGGGACGACTAGATATTCTGGTCAACAATGCCGGCATCCAGCATCGCCGTCCGCTGATCGAATGGGAGGATGACGATTTCGAACGCGTCGTCTCGACCAATCTCTCGGCCTGTTTCCGCCTGTCACGCGACGCGGCGCGCCTGATGCTGCCCAACAAGTTCGGCCGCATCATCAATACGGGCTCGGTCGCCGCCATTCTCGGCCGCCCGACCATTCACGGCTATGTCGCCGCCAAGGCCGGGCTGCACGGATTGACCCGCTCGATGGCGGCGGAACTGGGCCGCCACGGCATCACCGTCAACGCGTTGGCGCCCGGCTATTTCGCCACCGAACTCAACACCGCACTCCTCGAGGACAAGGTCTTCACCGCTTGGGTCGAGAGCCGCACCCCCGCCGGGCGTTGGGCCAAGCCAGAGGAACTGGGCGGAGCCGCAGTGTTCCTCGCATCGAATGCAGCGGCCTATGTCAACGGCCATGTGCTGGCGGTCGATGGGGGGTTGTCGGTGTCGCTTTAAGGCCCCGGCGTCCCGCCATCCAACACCGTCGCGAACTTGTCCATGTCGATATTGCCGCCCGACAGGATGACGCCCGCGCGCTTGCCCTTCATCGGCTCCCTCTCCTTGACCAGCGCCGCCAGCGCCGCGGCACCAGCTCCTTCGGCCAGATTGTGGGTGGCGCGGTAGAGGAGGCGCATCGCCTCGGCGATCTCGTCCTCGCTGACGCTGACGATGCGCTCGACGCCGCGGGCGATTATCTCGAAGGCATCGGCATTGGGAATGCGCACCGCCATGCCGTCGGCGAAGGAGGCGGCGGAATTGGTCGAAACCGGATGGCCCTGATCGAGAGAGAGTTGATAGGCCGCGGCCTTCTCGGCGACGACACCGATCACCTTCGTCTTGAGCCCCAGGAGATCGCGCATGCCGATCACCCCGCAGATGCCGGAGCCGAGGCCTATCGGCACATAGACCGCGTCGAGCGCGCCGGCCGCCTCAAACAGTTCCTGGGCATAGGTGGCGACGCCCGTCACCAAATCGGGATGAAACGACGGGACGAAATCGAGATCGCGTTCGCCAGCCATCCGGAGTGCTGATTCGCGCGCCGCGTCGAAATCGCTTCCCGCCTCGATGAGGTCCGCGCCGAGAGCCCGCATCGCCGCGTTCTTCTCCGGCGAATTGCCGAACGGCACCACGATCGTCGCGGCGACGCCCGCGCGCTTCGCGGCGAACGGGATCGACTGGCCATGATTGCCCCGGGTCGCGGTGATGACGCCCCGGGTGAGCCCACGCTCCTGGCGCCTGGCCATATGGACAAGCCCGCCCCGGACTTTGAACGCCCCGATCGGCGTATGGTTCTCGTGCTTGACCCAAACCTCGACGCCGGTCTCGCGCGCCAGCAGCGGCCAGGCATATTGCAGGGTGGGCGGCATCGCTGCGTAAACGATGCGGGAAGCGCCTTCGAAATCGTTGCGAGTAAACATTCTTGACTTGCCCCATGGCCCATGTTTCGTGGCCGCCGACAGGCAAGTCGCACAGCGGAGTAACGATGGCAATCGCATTTGTTTTTCCGGGGCAGGGGAGCCAGGCGGTTGGCATGGGTCAGGCGCTGGCCGAGGAATTCGCCGCCGCGCGTGATGTGTTCGCGGCAGTGGATGGAGCGCTCGGGCAAAAACTTTCCATGCTGATGTGGGAGGGTCCGGAAGCCGATTTGATGCTGACGGAAAATGCCCAGCCCGCTCTGCTGGCGGTGAGCATGGCGGTGATGCGGGTGCTTGAAGCCGAACATGGTATCACGGTGGCCAATAGCGCTAAATTCGTGGCCGGCCATTCGCTCGGCGAATATTCAGCACTCGCGGCGGCGGGAAGTTTCACCTTGGCCGACGCCGCGCGTCTTCTGAGAATTCGCGGGCAGGCCATGCAGAAGGCGACCCCCGTCGGCACCGGCGCCATGGCGGCGCTGCTTGGCATCGATTTTCCAACCGCCGTCGCGATCGCGGCGGAGGCGGCGGAAAACGACATCTGCCAGGCGGCCAATGACAACAGCGATGGCCAGATTGTCGTCTCCGGTCACAGAGCGGCGGTCGAGCGCGCCCTCGTCATCGCCAAGGCGAGGGGCGCCAGGCGCGCCATCCTGCTTGCCGTGTCCGCTCCCTTCCATTGCGCCCTGATGCAGCCCGCCGCCGCCGCCATGAAGGAAGCCCTGTCACAGGTTGCGATGCGGGAACCCTCGGTGCCGCTTGTCGCCAATGTCGTGGCGGGGCCCCTTACCGATCCAGCCGAAATTCGTGCCCGGCTGGTCGAGCAGGTCACCGGCACGGTCCGCTGGCGCGAATCGGTGGCCTATATGGCGGCCCACGGCGTTCATCTGTTTTGTGAAGCAGGGGCAGGCAAGGTGTTGACCGGACTCGCGAAAAAGAATGCAGCCGACGCAGCGGCCATCGCCATCGGCACGCCCGCCGATTTCGCCGCCGCCGTGCCGCAACTGAGGCAAGGATGAGACCCATGTTCGACCTCACCGGCAAGACCGCACTCATCACCGGCGCCACCGGCGGTATCGGCGCAGCGATCGCCAGAACCCTGCACAAGGCCGGCGCCACGGTTGCCATCTCGGGCACCCGCGCCGCGGTGCTGGAGGAGTTGAAGGCGGAACTGGGCTCACGCGTCCACGTTCTCCCGTGCAATCTTTCCGTCGCGGCCGAGGTTGAGAAACTGGTCCCCGCCGCCGAGGCCGCCATGGGCTCGCTCGATATCCTGGTCAACAATGCCGGGCTCACCCGCGACGGGCTGTCGATGCGGATGAAGGACGAGGACTGGGCCACCGTGCTCGACGTCAATCTCACCGCGAATTTCCGCCTGTCGCGCGCTGCGATGCGCGGCATGATGAAGCGCCGCTGGGGCAGGATCATCAATATCTCGTCGGTGGTCGGCGTCACCGGCAATCCCGGCCAGGCCAATTACGTGGCCTCGAAAGCGGGCGTCATCGGCTTGACCAAGTCGCTGGCCCAGGAACTGGCGAGCCGCAACATCACGGTGAACGCGGTGGCGCCCGGTTTCATTGCCACCCCCATGACCGACGTGCTGAACGACAAGCAGAAGGAGGCGATCCTGGCGCGCGTGCCGGCGGGCCGCCTCGGCCGGCCGGACGACATCGCCGCCGCCACGCTTTATCTCGCCTCCGAGGAAGCGTCCTATGTCACCGGCCAGACGCTGCATGTCAACGGCGGCATGGCGATGGTGTGAACGCACAAACCCCCGTTTGCCATGGGCGAAATCTGTGGTAGGGAACCCCTCGGCGAGAGGGGACCTGGCAGGGTGTCTGCCGGCCGGCCGTCTGATTAAGAAACAACAAGGACGATCAAACATGAGTGACGTTGCTGAGCGGGTGAAGAAGATCGTTGTCGAGCACCTCGGTGTGGATGGCGACAAGGTCAAGGCGGAAGCGAGCTTCATCGACGACCTCGGCGCGGACAGCCTCGACACGGTCGAGCTGGTCATGGCTTTCGAGGAGGAATTCGGCATCGAGATTCCCGACGACGCGGCCGAGACCATCCAGACGGTGGGTGACGCGGTGAAGTTCATCGAAAAGAGCGCCGCCTGATCGGGCGCGTCTCCTCGCTTGAGGGGTGATCGGCAATATTCGGCGCGGAGGCGGGACCCTGATCCTTGCCGCCGCGTTTTTGTGTGAGAGGGCACAACCAGCATGCGGCGCGTCGTCATCACCGGACTTGGCATCGTTTCCCCCCTGGCGACCGGCATCGAGGAGACCTGGCAGCGCCTGCTGGCGGGCCAATCGGGAGCCGGGCCCATCACCAAGTTCGACGCCTCCGACTTGCCCTGCCGGATCGCCTGCGAGGCACGGCGCGGCGACGGCGCGAACGGCACTTTCAATCCTGAAGCCTGGATGGACCACAAGGATCTCCGGCGCTACGACGATTTCATCATCTATGCGATGGCCGCCGCCAAGCAGGCGGTCAAGGATGCCGGCCTCGAATTCAAGACCGACGACGAGAAACACCGCTCGGGTGTGCTGGTCGGCAGCGGCATCGGCGGCCTGACCTCGATCGAGGAAACCACCCTCCTGTTGGCCGAAAAGGGACCGCGCCGCGTCAGTCCGTTCTTCATCCCGGGCTCGCTCATCAACCTCGCCGGCGGCCTGATCTCGATCGAGTTCGGCTGCAAGGGCCCCAACCATGCCGTCGTCACCGCCTGTTCGACGGGCTCGCACGCGATCGGCGACGCGGCCCGCATCATCGCCTTCGACGATGCCGACGTGATGATCGCGGGCGGGGCCGAATCATCCATCTGCCGTCTGGGAATCGCAGGCTTCATCGCCTGCAAGGCGCTCTCCACCCATTACAACGACGAACCGCACAGAGCGTCCAGACCCTATGACAAGGACCGCGACGGCTTTGTCATGGGCGAGGGCGCCGGCATCGTGGTGCTGGAGGAACTGGAACACGCCAAGGCCCGCGGCGCCACCATTTACGCCGAGGTCATCGGCTACGGCATGTCGGGCGATGCCTATCACATCACCGCCCCCGCTCCCGATGGCGACGGCGCCTATCGCTGCATGCAGGCGGCGCTGAAGCGCGCCGGCCTTCCCGCCCACGAGATCGATTACATCAATGCCCACGGCACCTCGACGCCGATGGGCGACGAGATCGAACTGCGCGCCGTCGAACGCCTCATGGGCAACCGCACCGAGGGCCTGTCGATGTCATCCACCAAGTCCTCGGTCGGCCATCTCCTGGGGGCGGCGGGCGCCGTCGAAGCGGTGTTCTCGGTGCTGGCGATCCGCGACAATGTCTGTCCGCCCACCCTCAATCTCGACAATCCTTCGGTCGAAACCAGGATCGATCTCGTGGCCCACACGCCGCGCAAGAAGGAGATCAACACAGTTCTGTCGAATTCTTTTGGTTTCGGTGGTACCAACGCATCACTGGTCCTGCGGCGCTACGCCGCCTGACCGGTCCCCGAGGGTATCCGATTGAGGCAGGTCAAACACACAACCGCCCTCCCAGCGATCCGCAAGCGGCGCTCGGCCGCCGGCCGGGTCTTGGCCTCGCTGTTTTTCGTCTTCCTGCTGGCGGGCTTGGCGGCCGCCGTCGTGGCCTTCTACGGCTACCAGTCCTATGCGATTCCGGGGCCGCTCGCCGCCAACAAGGCGGTCGACATCGAGAAGGGCCTCCGCACCCCAGAGATCGCCAAGAAGCTGGAGAAGGAAGGCGTCATCGCTGACGCCCGGATCTTTGCCGCCATGGCTTTCGTGACCGGGGCGAGGGGCCGCCTCAAATTCGGCGAATATGAATTTCCGGCCGGCGCCAGCATGGAGGAGGTGACCAACCTCATCATGAGCGGCAAATCGATCACCTACAAGGTGTCGATCCCCGAGGGCTGGACCAGCGAAATGGCGCTTGAGCGCGTGCTGGCCACGCCGGAACTGACGGGAGAGGTGACAACACCTCCGCCCGAAGGCAGCCTGATGCCCGACACCTATGTGTTCAAGCGCGGCATGACGCGCCAGCAGCTGATCGCCGACATGCAGGCGGCCCAGCAGAAACTGCTGGACGAAGTCTGGCAGAAGCGCCGCGGTTCTATCTTCGTCAAGACCAAGGAGGAGGCGCTGGTGCTGGCCTCGATCGTCGAGAAGGAAACCGGCACGCCCGAGGAGCGTCCGCTGGTCGCCTCGGTGTTCATGAACCGGCTGAAGGACAACATGCGGCTGCAGTCGGACCCGACCATCATCTATGGGATCGTAGGCGGCAAGGGCAAGCTCGACCGGCCTTTGTCCAAGGCCGACATCACCACGCCCACGCCCTACAACACCTATACGATCAAGGGCCTGCCGCCGGGGCCGATCGCCAATCCGGGACGGGCAGCACTGGAAGCCGTGGTTGCGCCACCCGACACCGGCTATCTCTATTTCGTCGCCGACGGCTCGGGCGGCCACGCCTTCGCCTCGACGCTGGACGAGCATAACCGCAACGTGGCGAAATGGCGGGCGTTGGCCGGCAACCAGGTGAGCGCCTCGGCCGAGGCCGAACCGCCGGTCGAACCGCCGCCCGCTCCCGAGACAGTCGCCACCGAATTGCCGCCGATCGAGCAGCCCGCGCCCGTTGCCGAAACCCCACAAGTCACGGCCGCCGATATCCCCAAGCCCGACAGCACGGAGCCGGTGGCGGCCGTTGTCGAGGAAACCGTCGAGGCAGCACCCCCGCCCGATCCGGAGCTCAAGCCCGGCTCGGTCATCACGCTCGCGGGAAAGCTGGTGCCGATCCCCAAGCGCAAGCCAAGGCGGTAAAGAAAGGCCCTCATCCGCCCTTCGGCCACCTTCTCCCACGCTTTCGGCGCGGGCGAAGGTCTGCCCGAAGGGCGGAT
>JANNSP010000184.1:0-9537 GCA_031402975.1 Hyphomicrobiales bacterium | reverse complement strand
CTGGACCAAGCGCCGGATGATCGAGATCTATCTCAACATCGTCGAATGGGCGCCAGGCGTTTACGGTGCGGAAGCCGCATCCCGCCACCATTTCGGCAAGCCGGCCAGCAAGCTGTCCCGGCGCGAGGCAGCGCTACTTGCCGCCGTGTTACCCAACCCCTTGAAACGCAGGGCGGGAAAACCCTCCAAGAGAGTTTCCTCCATTGCCCGCAGGATCATGGCCCGCATGAACGGCATGGGTCCCTATCTCACTTGTCTTAACCCCTGAGCTTCGCTATAGACGCGCCAACCGAAAGCGGTGGGCGGACTGTCCGCGCCCGTTGACATGGAGTTTTTCAAATGGCCGTTCCACGCAAGAAGATGACCCGAAGCCGCATCGGCATGCGCCGCTCGGGCCAGAAGATGCAGATCATAACCTGGGTCGAGGACAAGAAATCAGGCGAGCTCCGCCGTCCGCACCATATCGACCTCAAGACCGGCATGTATCGCGGCCGCCAGGTTCTCGAAGCCAAGACCGAGGTTTGATCGAAAGTTCCCGTAGCGCGACGAAGCGTTGAAGATTTACGGGCAGGTCTGCCGATAGTCGATCTGCACGCCCAGCAAATTCAGATTGATGGTCGGCGCCGAGACCTGGACAAAGTAAAACCCGCTGTTTTCGTTGATGACCGGCAGGCTGATTGCCGTGGTCGTCGCCCTGCGGACTGTGTCCACCACGCCCGGCGCGCTGGTCAGCGTTGCCAGGACAGCAGGGGCGGTGAACGGATTTGAGCCAGTCGCGCTATTCTTGCGGAACAGCCGCGCCGTCATCGCGTCTCCACCGTTGACGTCGTGATAGACCAGCGTAAATCTGCAAATCCGCAGACCGTTCGCCGAAAAATCAACAGACGCGTAGAGAGTTGACTGGTCAGTCGGAAACAAGACGCCATTATTGACATCTGGAACATTTCCGCTCGACGGGCAGGGGCACTGCTGGATGAATGCCGTCCCGGATATGGAGATGACTTCAGCTCTGGCGCCCGATGTCAAGAAAACTGTACCAGCAACAAGCGACAATAGCAGGAGCGCAAAGCGGGTGAAAGTCAGTGCGTGGGCATGGTCGAATAGTCTCAACATTTGAACTTTCCTCTCCAAACCACACGGCCCAAATCGATCCTAGCATAGGTCTGCAAGTTCAGTTAGTCTCGACCCACTAGAAATCGATAAGGCAGCGCTACAATTCTAGGTGCTTCACTCGACATTTCATAGGAGATCGCAAATGTGGAATCAAGCTTGCCTTGGTGCCTTGTGCGCCGCAGGCCTATCCGTTCTCGGGACATCCGCTTTTGCCGCGACGGTCTTCGGTTCGCGGCTAAATCATGAACCGACCCCCGCCGAGACCTGCAAGGCCTCCAGGCCAGCCGACATGTGCAGTTGGGTCTTGACCATCGCCCAGCAGAATGTGGGCCGCGAGCGCGCACCCAAGAACGGAACAATCGCTCAACTGCGCCTGAGGTCCTGCAGCGCCGGTTCGTTCGTCCTTCAGTTCGCGCGCGCCCTTCCCGCCGACAACAAGGCACGCGCCACGCGCACCGGACCGGCTATCAACTACAAAGGCAACCCGATCAATTGCAACGGCGGCCTGTTCATCGAGACATTCAATGTAAATGTACCGGTTTTGCAAGGCGAATATCTTTCCGTGATCGCCACGAAAGTCGGCTTCGTCTACAATGCTAGCGGCGATGGAACCCTGGTGTTCGATCCGCTGCTGGTCGATGGCGGTGCCTTGCGAACGACCACCGGGACAGGTCTGGGCTCCGGCATGTTGCTGCTCCAGGCCATATACAACGACTGAGATTGCGTTCTGATCGGAGCATTTACGGTTAACTCCTGCCCTGAACGGGAGACTTGGCAAGTTGGTCCCTGATTTGCAGGGACCGGGCCATGCTGGTTCCAAATTTTCAACTTTTGACGTGCACCCGCCACCGTGACGCGCAAGGGCTTGCCGCGCCGTGGACGGCGCTGATCGCGCGCGCCCTGGTTCCCTCTGGCCTCAATTCCCCTGAAATGCTGGTGCCGCTGCTGAAACATCTGCCGGTCGCCGAACTGGCAACGGTGGAGCAGGGGGGCGAACTGGCTTTTGCCCTCCCGGTCCGGCGCCGCCGCTGGCCTGTGCCATTTCTGAGCAACTGGATCACGCCGCTTACCATTTCCGGTCTGCCGCATGTCGATGCCAACCTGGCCGAACCCGCGATCTCGGCTTTTTTGCGCGCTGCCGGCCAACCGGTGCTGCTGCGCTCCATTCCAGCCGATGGCCCGTTCTGGTCCGCACTAACGGCAACCGCCCCGCATCTTAAAGTCCTGAACCGCTGGCAGCGCGCCAGCCTGCGCATCAGCGGAACTTACGCTGACTGGTTCGAGCGCAATTTCGACCGCAAGCGGCGCAAGGAATTCCGCCGCCTGAAATCCCGCCTTGGGGAGAAGGGCGAACTGATCTGCCGCAATTTCGTAGCCGGAGAAGACACCGCTCCGTGGACCAAGGGCCTGATCGACCTCGAAGCCGCCGGCTGGAAGGGTGAAAAAGGAACCGCCCTCAAATCCGATCCCGCCATAGCCGCCGCAGCGACCGAGGCTCTCGCCAATCTCGGCCACGCGGATAAGCTGCGCTTCTGGGAACTGAGGCTGGACGGCAAGGTCATCGCCTCGATGTTCGCCATGGTCGAGGGAACTGACGCCTGGCTCGGCAAGATCGCCTATGACGAATCCCTCGCGCGCTATTCGCCTGGTGTCCTGCTGGTCCTCCACGCAACCGAATGTTTGTTCGCGGAAGGCGCCATCACTCATATCGATTCTTCCGCCATTCCCAACCATCCGATGATCGACAGCCTGTGGCGCGACCGCGTCGCCATGGCCGATGTCTTGGTTGCTTCATCCGAAATCCCCGGCCCGGTTTTCTGGTTTCTTTGCGGCGCCGAAATACTTCATCGCCGCCTCCGGGCCACGGCCGCAAATCTCTACTATTCAATGACAGGAAAGCACCGCTCATGAATATCGTCAGTGTCGACAGCGTCATGGCCCGCGAGAATTTTCTGAAGCAGCCCTTCATGTTGAAACATGCGCTGGCGGATCATCCACTCTTCACCCTTCCACGCCTGGTCGAACTGGCGAAATCGCTACCGCGCGACCGCATCGAATATAACGGCGGCAAAGTCGCGGTCGGCGCCAAGCCAGAAGAGGTGCCGAAAATCGACCTGCCGGCCGAAGACGTGATCGCCCGGATCGAGACCGCGAAGGCCTGGATGGTCATCAAATTCGTCAACGAAGACAAGGAGTACCGCGAGCTATTGGAATCGTTTGTTGAAGCAGCGAATCTGGCGGCGGGGAAAAAGCCGGGCGACTACTCCGACCTGCAGGGTTTCATCTTCGTGTCGTCCGCCGGTTCGACGACGCCGTTCCATTTGGATGCCGAGGAGAACATCCTGATTCAGATCAAGGGCGACAAGTTTGTGCGCACCTTCGACAATGCCGACCGCAAACTGATCCCCGAGGAGGCGATGGAGATCTCGCCGTCAAAGCACCGCAATCAGCACTACGAGGACTGGTACGAGACCCGCGCGACACTGCACAATCTAAAACCCGGTGATGCAGTCCACATGCCATATATGATTCCGCACTGGGTCAGCACCGGCGAGAGTTATTCGATTTCCATGGCAATGACCTGGAAAACCCCCGAGGTGATCCGCCTCAACAAGATCAGGCTGATTAACGGCACGCTCCGCCGCTTCGGCCTGCCGCAGAAACCACCCGGCGCATCGCCTCTGCTGGATAGCGCCAAGATCTTCACCCATGACGCGTTCCGCGCCGTGATCGATCCCTTTCGCAAATCGGAAACGGCGCGCCGCATCTTGCGCGGCCTGATCTATGGCCGCCGCGCCAACTATTATTACGACACCAAACCGGAGCAGGCGGGGATGTAAGTCGCGAAGCGCTCAGGGCATGGTCAGGCCGCCATAGTCGAGTGGCTGGCGCTTTGAGCGATACAGTCTCAGAATGTAGAGTTTGCCGCCATGCACGGTGTAGGGAATGAGAAAGCTGTATTTCGGTTCGACGAGTTCGCGGACACCATCCCGGGGCGTTGGCCGGCCGATGTGAGGATTGGCGGGGAGCATGCTGATGACAGTCTCTAGACGCAGCATGACATGGCGCAAGCCCGACGCGCTCATGGGTTCCAGATAAGCCCGTAAGTCCGCAATGTCACGGACCGCCAGTTCCGTGAAGATGATTTGCATTTGTCCTATTTTTCAGGACGGATGTCGGGTTCGGGAACGGGATATTCCTGCTCGGTTCCCAAGGCTCTCATCCATTTGAACACCTGTTCGCTCGAATGGAAAACGCCCTTGTCCGCCTCCGCCATCGCCGCGTCGATGGCTTTCAGGTATTCACGCCGGTCCTCGACATACGCCTCGACCGCTTCCTTGATGATAAAGGACCGTGAGCGCTTGTACTGTCTGGCGAGTGATTCGACTTCGGCCTTGAGGCCGTCGGGCAGACGGACGGAAAATGTCTCGGCGGTGGTGGGCATGCTGTCCCTCGTGTTCTAGGTGAACACAAAGTAGTCACGAAACCTGGCGCCGTCAACTCGTGGCCGAAGATCAGGCGGCGATCACCTGCTCCGCCGGAACATAGTCATAGCCCAGAACATCGGCCACTGCCTTGTAAGTCACCTTGCCATTGGCAACATTCAGTCCGTTGCGCAGGTGCGGGTCGTCGGCCAGAGCCCGGCGCCAGCCTTTGCCGGCGATCGCCATAGCGAAGGGCAGCGTCACATTGTTGAGCGCGAAGGTCGAGGTGCGGGCCACGCCGCCTGGCATGTTTGCCACGCAATAGTGAATGACGCCATCGACCACATAGGTCGGATCGGCATGGGTCGTAGCGCGAGACGTCTCGGCGCAGCCGCCCTGGTCGATCGCCACGTCGACCAGCACGGATCCCGGCTTCCAGTCCTTGAGCATCGCGCGCGTGATGAGCTTGGGCGCAGCGGCGCCGGGAATGAGTACCCCGCCGATGACCAGATCCGCCGTGGCGCATTCGTCCTCGACCGCCCCCATGGTGGAATACAGCGTCTTGAGCTGCGTCCCGAAACGCGCAACGAGTTCTTCCATGCGGTCCGTCGACTTCTCCAGAATGGTCACGTCGGCGCCCAGTCCCAAAGCCATCGCCGCAGCATTGGTGCCGACCACGCCGCCGCCCAGGATGACCACCTTGGCCGGGGCAACGCCCGGCACGCCGCCCAGTAGCACGCCGCGCCCGCCTTGCGCCTTTTCCAGCGAATGCGCGCCAGACTGCACCGACATGCGTCCCGCCACCTGCGACATGGGGGCAAGCAGCGGCAGACCGCCGCGTGAACTGGTCACGGTCTCATAGGCGATGCAGACGGCGCCCGAGACCACGAGGTCTTTCGTCTGTTCGGGATCGGGAGCGAGATGCAGATAGGTGTAGAGGATCTGCCCCGGCCTAAGCATCTGGCGCTCCGCCTTCTGCGGCTCCTTGACTTTCACGATCATGTCGGCGTGCGCGAAAATCTCGGCCGCTATTGCCACGGTCCGAGCTCCTGCTGCCACATAGTCGGCATCGAAGGCGCCGATGCCGGCGCCGGCATTGACCTCGACCCACACCGTGTGTCCGTGGCGCACGGCTTCGCGCACCGACAGCGGCGTCATGCCGACGCGGTATTCGTGATTCTTGATTTCCTTGGGAACACCGATGAGCATGGCTTCACTCTCCTGGACTTCCCTCTCATAGCTCATGTCGCGGCGAATGGAATTTCGATTACGGCGGTGATGACGGCCCCTCTTGGTGATTCATTTTAAGAATGCTACAATTCATCGAATGAAATTGCTTGTTTTAGACAGGATCGACAAAACCATTCTCACCGAGCTGCAAAAGGACGCCCAGCAGCCGATCGCCGCCCTTGCCGCCAAAGCCGGACTTTCGCCGTCATCCTGCCATCGCCGGGTGAAGCTGCTGGAAGGGGCGGGCACCATCACCGGCTATAGTGCAACGCTCGACCGGAGCGCCCTCGGCCTCGCCAACGAATTCTTTGTCGAAGTTTCGCTCAGCGCCCAAACGGAGCAGGCCTTCGAGCGCTTCGAGAAAGCGGTGCAGCGGGTGCGCGAAATTCTCGAATGCCATCTGATGAGCGGACAGTTCGATTATCTCCTGCGGGTCGCCGCCGCCGACGCCGCCGACTATGAGCGCATCCACCGGTCGCAGATTTCGCGACTTCCGGGCGTCCAGCGCATCCAGTCCTCGCTGGCGCTCCGCACCGTGAAGGCCTGGGCAGGATACCCGGTCTAGCCATGGCGCTGCACGTTCACATGCTGTGGGTGTCCGGTCCTCTGGCAAGACTGGCTCGGCTAGGTCTGGCGAGTTTTCTTGCCAGG
This sequence comes from Hyphomicrobiales bacterium, assembly GCA_031402975.1. Taxonomy (GTDB): domain Bacteria; phylum Pseudomonadota; class Alphaproteobacteria; order Rhizobiales; family Aestuariivirgaceae; genus Aestuariivirga. The sequence continues at coordinate 3,118 of JANNSP010000184.1, read as the reverse complement.
GGTTTTGATGTCACGTTGTGGACCTACGACCGCGTCGCGCTTTCTGGCTGCGGTGTGCTGCTCGGCGACGCCGATGAATTCGCCCCCCGCGAAGGCAGTTTTGCCGCGCTCTCCAGCCTGTTCCGCTATAACGTGCTGGCGGTCAGAGGCGGCATCTGGGCCGATCTGGATATCGTCGCTTTGAAAGCCGAGCCGGAACTTCCTCCAGGTCCATTCATCGCGTCGGAAAAACGCCGCCCGTTCCGCCATCGCGAAGCAAGTGCCACAGGCGAAGCGCTGACCCAGGTCACCAACTGTTTCATGGCCAATCTCGCTCCAGCCGACGGCGGCCTGTGGCAGCGCGCCACGTCCGCCGTCGAGTCGATTGTGCCAAGCGAGCGCCAATGGGAAAACTGCGGGCCCCATCTGCTGACCCGCCTCATGCTGGATGACCCTGCTCATGGCGTCACCATCCTCCCGCCGGAAACCGTCAACCCCGTCGCCTGGTGGAACGTGCCCGCCTACTTCCTCGAAGACCGCGAACCGCCGCACACACCTTTCGTCCATATGTATGCGTCGATCTGGGCCAAGCGCGGCATCGATGCGGAACTGCCCTTTCCGCCCAACTCACTCGCCGGCAGGCTTTGGCGCGACCTCGGGTTGTGACAGCGAGCGGTCGAGGTGGCGGTCGCGCCACAGCATCAGGAGACCCGCGACAACCACCACCGCGGCCCCGGCCCAGGTATAGCCGTCGGGGAAATCGTTGAAGAACAGAAGGCCGTAGAGAATGGCCCAGATCATCGAGGAATATTCGAATGGCGCCACGAAATTCGATTCTGCGAACTTGTAGGCATTGATGAACAGCAGCATGGCGAAAGCGGCGAGAATGCCCGTGGCAAGAAAGACTGCCGCATCGATGAGCGGGGGCGTCACCCATGGCCTGGTAAGGAATACCAGACTCTTGTGGGAAAAACCGGTGAAATCCCCGCTGTTGAACACCGCTGCCATCGCCAGGCCTGCCACGGCCATAAGGATCGTTTGCCAGAAGGCCATGACGATAGGCGAAACCTCGCGCGAGAGTGGCCGGCTCATCATCTGGCCCACGGCGTATCCGAAGGCCGAATAGAGAGAAAGCAAGGCTGCCGGCTCGAAAACACCGGCTCCCGGCCGTACCATGATGAGAACTCCGGCGAACCCTGCGATAATCGCCAGCCAGCGATGCACTCTGACGCGCTCGCCGAGCATGGATCCCGCGAGTCCGGCGACAAAGAACGGCATGGTGAAGTAGATCGCCACCGCGTTGGCAATGGGCATCGCGGCGATGGCGAGGACAAAGGCGAAATAGGCGCTGCCGAGGATGGCGCCCCGCGCCAGCACGCGCCCGATGAGCGGCGTGGCAATTTGCCGGAAGCCGCCGGTGCGCCACAGCCAGAAAGCCAGCAGCGGAAACGCTCCGGCGCAGCGGAACAGCACGGCCTCATAGGCTGAATAGTCCCCCGACATGGCCTTGACCACGGCATCCTGGGTCGTGGCCAACCCGATCGCGCTCAAGATGCAGGCAATCGCCAGCAGCCTGTTATCCGAGTGGGGGACGCGCATCGGCGGTTTCTAGCCCAGCGCGGCCGGAAAACAAGCAGGCTTTCTATTTGGACAGCATGGCTCCGTAGCCAAAGCCCGGCGCATGCGCCACGTCGACGATGCCGCGGAGGTTCTGCTGGGTGACTGCGAGAACCACGTTGCCTTGTGCCCAGAGCTTGTTCACCACCATGGCGAGGCTCGGCGAGTTGGCGTTGATAACCACGTCATGCCCGGTGCCGCTGACCCAGAGGTGCTGTTCCGGGAGATACATCACGCCATCATATGCGAGCGTGGCGCCGCTGAAGATCGTCGACCATTCCTCTCCAAACTTGGATTTCGACAGGTCGCGGTCCGACATGAACTGGATGTTCTTGTAAACGCCGTCGCGCGGCGACGACAGCTTTACCTTGGCATCCGCCAGGATGTTGAGATGGCTGTTGGCGCCGACGAGCGCGATCAGCACATCTTCCCCGTTGACGGCAGCGCCGGAACTGACCGTGAACTGACCGTCCTTGACGATGTAGATGCCGGGCGTGAGAGTGACAACCGCCCCTGAACCGATTTTCAGGCCGCCGCAATAGGTGCCGGGGTTGAGCGTGAAAGTTCCGCCCTTTGGTATGTTGGCGGCGTCCACGCAAGTGCCCGCGGCCGGCACCGGCAAGTCGGCGTAGGGGTCCAGCACGGGTTCGGACCCGATCACCGGTTTCGGCGACCAGTTGGTACCGGAATAGTTTCCGGTCACCCCGAACTGACTGGCTGTGGCCGATGACTTGGCGCCCTGCAGTTTCATGCCCTCGCCATTGCTGGAATTCGCCTGTACGGCGCAGTCCGGGGCGTTGAGATGGGCGTTTCCATAAATTTCTATCGTCGATGGCTGGGTCGCGTCGAGGGCAAGGATGCACAGCGGGTCGGAGGACATTTTCTTGGCAGTGGCATTTGTTTCAACTGCCATTTCGGTGATGCCGAGAGCCGCGCCGAGACTGTTCCTGACCTTGGCGTGGGCTTTACCCGTCACCACGGTTTTGGTTACAAAGAATTCTGTGTCCTTGGAGATATTGATCTCCGCGGATTGGTTCTCGGTCATCTTCTTTAAATTGAACTTGAAAGCCTTCTTCGCCACCTTGATCCTTTGCCCGTCGGGAGTTCCGGTCTGCATAGCCGTCCCTGCGAGAACCGCCGCATCGAGACTTGCCTGAAGCGCGGTCTTGGTATTCTGACCCTGGACATAAATCGTTGCGAGGCCTGCGGCGCCCGTCAGCACGGCAAGCGAAAGCGCTGCGATGACAGCGATACTGCCGTGGGTGTCTCGGAAATATCTCGGGTATGACATTGCGGCTCCAGTATGTGATATCGCGGCGCACGGCAGCCTAGTTGGTCTGATTGAAATTACTGTTATTAGCTTGGACAAATTTTAATAGAATGAGCCACTTGCAAAATTGCATTGGCGAGTTGAATTTTCCGCCGTTTGAGGAGGTTTTGGAAGCATCGGCTGAGCTTCGCCTGTATGTTGGCTCTGCAATGAATCAGCACACGGGAAAGGGTTCGGACGATGCTTCTGGGC
>JANNSP010000183.1:0-2039 GCA_031402975.1 Hyphomicrobiales bacterium | reverse complement strand
AAAATCGCGGCAACCCACCGCCACTGGCTCGATCCTCGCCGTCAATCCCCCGCGCCCCCGCGCAACGGCTCAAATTATGCCGCGCCCCACGAAATCGCCACGAGTTTTGCAAGTGGCTCGAATGGTTCAATAAACGGCGCGTTAGGCTGTTCGCTTCACCCAGTGTCGGGCTATGATGGGGAGCGTTGTGCCTCTAAGGTTAAGCTAGCTCAGACTCTGAAGGCCTCCATGACCGAACCCCTGATCGACACGTCGCCCAAGACCTGGGACGAGGTCAAGACCACGACCTGCTACATGTGCGCCTGCCGCTGCGGCATCAGGGTCTATCTGAAGGACGGCACGGTCAAATATATCGACGGAAACCGGGAGCATCCTGTCAACAAGGGGGTGATCTGCGGCAAGGGCGCGGCCGGCATCATGCAGCACTATTCGCCAGCCAGGCTGTCGAAACCGCTGATTCGGGTGGGCGAGCGGGGTTCGGGTGAATTCCGCGAGATCGAATGGGAGGAGGCGCTCCGCACTGCGACCCTGTGGCTGTCGGAAATCAGAAACACCGACACCAAGAAACTCGCCTTTTTCACCGGCCGCGACCAGAGCCAGGGACTGACGGGTTGGTGGGCGGCGCAGTTCGGTACGCCCAATTACGCCGCTCACGGTGGCTTCTGCTCGGTCAACATGGCGGCGGCCGGTCTCTACACCTTCGGTGGCTCGTTCTGGGAGTTCGGCGAGCCCGACTGGAAACACACGAAATATTTCATGCTGTTCGGCGTGGCGGAGGACCATGCCTCCAATCCGCTGAAAGCGGGTCTCGGCAAGCTCAAGGCAAGGGGTGTCAAGGTCGTATCCATCAACCCGATCCGCACCGGCTATTCGGCCATCGCCGACGAATGGATCGGCATTCGTCCGGGCACGGATGGATTGTTCGTTGGCGCCTTGGTGCACGAGCTGCTCTCGGCGCAGAAAATCGATGGTGAATATCTGCTGCGTTACACCAATGCGCCGTGGCTGGTTATCGAGAGCGAGGGCGACGCGGATGACGGCTTGTTCGTTCGCAACCCGCAGGGGTCCGCGCTGGTTTGGGACGGTCATTCCGCCTCGCCCATGCCGGCCCTGTCGCCCGATGCCGAGCCGAAACTCATGGGCCGCTTCATATTGCCGGATGGCCGCCGCGCGGTGACCAGCTTTCAACTGATCGCCGAGCGCTTTCTCGAACCTGTTTGGTCGCCCGAAAGTGTGGCGGATCGCTGCGGGGTGCCCGCCGCCACCATCAGGCGGATCGCGGCCGAACTCGCGCATACCGCGTTCGAGCAGCAGATCGAGCTCGACATTCCGTGGACGGACTATGCCGGCCGCCACCATGAAAAAACAGTGGGCCGGCCAGTTTCAATGCATGCGATGCGCGGCATCTCCGCCCATGCCAACGGCTTCCAGACCTGCCGCACGCTGCATCTGCTGCAGATCATTCTGGGCACCATCGATGTGCCGGGCGGGTTCCGCTACAAGGCGCCGTTTCCGAAGCCAGCACCTCCGGGCGTCAAGCCCGCCGGCAAGCCGGGCCAGGTCAAGCCCAACACCCCGCTGCCCGGCCCGCCACTCGGCTTCGTCACCTCGCCCGAGGACCTGCTGGTCGATGCGGACGGAAACCCTCAGCGCATCGACAAGGCCTATTCCTGGGAGGCGCCCTTCGCCGCCCACGGTCTCATGCACATGGTCATCACCAATGCGGCGAAGGGCGATCCCTACAAGATCGGCGTCTTGTTCATGTACATGGCGAACATGAGCTGGAACTCGGCCATGAACGTGCCGGACACTCTCAAATACCTGACCGCAAAGGACGAGAAAACCGGCGAATATCTGATCCCCAAGATCATCTATTCCGATGCCTATGCCTCGGAGACGGTACACTACGCCGATCTCATTTTGCCCGACACGACTTATCTCGAGCGCTGGGATTGCATCTCGCTTTTGGACCGGCCAATTTCGGAAGCCGATGGGCCGGCCGACTCGATCCGTCAGCCGGTGGTCGAACCGGATGACCG
>JANNSP010000182.1:0-4256 GCA_031402975.1 Hyphomicrobiales bacterium | reverse complement strand
CCAACGCGCAACTATCCCGGTGGCACGGACATGAACGCCGCGATGGAAAAAGTGGCGGATGAAATCCGCGCCAAGGGCGGCAAGCCCTACATCATCGTCGGCGGCGGCTCCAATGCCATCGGTGCCTTGGGCTATGTGAATTGTGCCATCGAACTCGCCGCCCAGGCCAATGACATGGGCTTGCGCATCGACCATCTGGTGCATGCAACCGGCAGTGCCGGCACGCAAGCGGGACTGGTGGCGGGCCTCGAAGGCTGCCGCAGCCATATCCCTGTGTTGGGCATTGGGGTTCGCGCCGCGCGGCCGCAGCAGGAAGAAAATGTTTACAAGCTTGCCTGTGCCACTGCCGATCTGCTCGGCATGTCCGGCAGCGTGGCGCGAGAAAAGGTCGTGGCCAACACGGACTATGTGGGCGCCGGCTACGGCATTCCCACCGATGGGATGATCGAAGCGGTCAACCTGCTGGCGCGGAACGAAGGCATCCTGCTCGATCCGGTCTATTCCGGAAAAGGCATGGCCGGGCTGATCGATCTGGTGCGCAAGGGCCACTTCAAGACATCGGAGAACGTGGTGTTCCTGCACACCGGCGGCAGCGTCGCGTTGTTCGGTTACAACGGAATTTTCGACGCAACCCGGCCAAACTAGAGGCGTAGACCGGCGATCAATACAACCAAACCAAGACAGCAAATGAAGGGAGAAAAAACTATGCTCACACGTCGTACACTCTTTGGCGCCATCGCGGCAGTCGTCATGGCCGGCGGCGCCAGCACGGCCGCCATGGCGGAAAAGGTCGTGATCGGCCATTTCGGCACGCCAATTCCGCTGCAGGCCGCGATCGCGGCCGGCGATTTCGACAAAGCTACCGGCTGGGAAATCGAATGGCGCAAGTTCGGCTCGGGCGCCGAGATCATCGCGGCCATGGCCTCGGGCGATCTTAAGCTTTCGGAATTGGGTTCTTCACCGCTCGCCATTGGCGCCTCGCAAGGCGTTGAGTATCAGCTCTTTGCCATCTCCAACATCATCGGTGATGCCGAGGCGCTGATCGTGCGCGAAGGCTCGGGGATTGCCAAGGTCGAGGACCTCAAGGGCAAGAAGGTTGGCGTGCCGCTGGGTTCGACGGCGCACTACTCGTTGATGGGCGCCATCAAGAATGCGGGGCTCGCTCCGGCCGATGTCGAAGTGATCGGCATGAAGCCCGATCAGATCACCGCAGCCTGGGAGCAGGGCCAGATCGATGCCACCTTCATCTGGGAACCCGCCAAGGGCAAGGCCCTGAAGACCGGCAAGATGATCCTGGCGGCCAACCAGGTTGCCGGCGCGCCGACCTTCGACGGTTGGGTGGTGAACACCGAATTTGGCAAAGCCAATCCGGATTTCATGGCAAAATTCCTGAAGGCGCTCGAGGCCGCGAATGCCGCTTACACATCAAATCCAGATGCGTGGACGGCTGATTCACCCGCTGTCGTGGCGATTGCCGCCCAAACAGGTTCTCCAGCCGCGGATGTTCCCGCCGGACTGAAGGGCTATGCCTTCCCCTCCCTCAAGGACATGGCATCGGCGGATTGGCTGGGTGGCGGCAACCAGTCGAACATGATGGCAACCGCGAAGTTCCTAATGGACAACAAGCGCGTTGACGCGATCCTCGATGATTATTCGCCGTTCGTGAATGCGGACTATCTTGCCGCCGCGATGAAGTAACCATACGGGCCCAATCAAGAGGCCGATGGCACGATTGCCCATCCCGCCGCCACTGGCGGGGTGGGACCAGCTTTGCAGGGGGGCACGGCACATGGGCAGTCTGCATGTCGATCACGTCACCGTCGAGTTTCCTCTGGGGCCGAATACGCCTCCCGTGAAAGCGCTCTCGGATGTGGATCTCGAAATCATGCCTGGCGAGTTCGTCGTGGCGCTCGGGGCATCAGGCTGCGGCAAGTCCACCCTTCTCAATCTCCTGGCCGGTTTCCTGTCTCCGTCGCAGGGTAAAATCAAGTTGAACGGCGCCACTGTCGCGGGGCCAGGAGCTGACCGCGCCGTGGTGTTCCAGAAACACGCTTTGCTGCCCTGGCTCAATGTGATCGACAACGTGGCCTTCGGCCTGAAGCTTGCCGGCATTGGCAGGGAAAAACGCTATGCGACGGCGCGGACGCATCTCAATCAACTGGGGCTTTCCGCCTTTGAAAACAGCGCGGTCTATCAGCTTTCGGGCGGCATGCAGCAGCGCGTCGGCATTGCCCGCGCCCTGGCCATCGATCCCGAAATCCTGCTGATGGACGAGCCACTTGGCGCGCTCGATGCGCTCACGCGCGAAAAAGCCCAGGAACTCATCATTCGAATTTGGAAGGAAACCAACAAAATGGTTTTCTTCATTACCCACAGCGTCGAAGAGGCGCTGTTCATGGGTACGCGGCTGATCGTCATGTCGCCGCGGCCGGGGCGCATCACGCATACGTTTGAACTGGATTTCAGCAAACGCTTTCTGGAAGGCATGGATGCCCGAACGGTCAAGGCGTCCCCGGACTTTATCAAAATGCGCGAGAAAGTGCTGAAGATCATTTTCGGCGACGAAGAAGCAGGCGGTGGCGATCATGTCTGACGCAAAGCAGCCCAAGCAAAAATCGTTCATGGATTCGATCCTGAGGATCAAGCCGACAAAACCCGGCGAGGTCTATGGTGTCCCCGGACAGGGTGACAGCCTGTTGATCAGCGCCGTCTCTGGCGGATTGATCATCGGATTCTGGGCGTTTGCGACCTGGGCCGGTTGGATCAAACCTCTGTTCCTGCCCTCGCCCCTCGCCATCTTCCAGAAGTTCGTCCAGGTGGCGACAGAAGGTTTCGCCAACTACACCTTGCTCGAACACACCTGGATCAGCGTGCTGCGCGTGTTCGGGGCACTTGGCCTCGCCTGCCTGACCGCCATTCCGGTCGGCCTTGCCATGGGCATGAGCCGCGTGATGCGCGGGGTGTTTGACCCGCCCATCGAATTCTACCGCCCGGTTCCGCCACTCGCCTATCTGCCGTTGATGATCGTGTGGTTCGGCATCGGCGAACTGTCGAAAGTCCTGTTGATCTTTCTCGCCATCTTCGCGCCCGTCGCCATCGGCACGCGCTCCGGGGTGCGGTCGGCCGCCATCGAACAGGTGCATGCCGCCTATTCGCTGGGCGCCTCGCCCTGGCAGGTTCTGACGCAAGTCATCCTGCCCGCCGCGTTGCCCGAGATCATCACCGCAACCCGCATCGGCATGGGCGTGGGCTGGACCACGCTGGTCGCCGCGGAAATGGTGGCCGCCACCAGCGGCATCGGCTTCATGGTGCTGTCCGCTTCGCAATTCCTCCAGACCTCCACCGTCATCATGGGCATCTTCATCATCGCGGCCATTGCCTACGCATTCGATCTGCTGATGCGCTTCCTCGAACGCAAGCTTGTGCCGTGGAAGGGCCGCGCCTGACAACTTGATGCGGAATTGCTGGGAGGCGGCCCGGAAGCTCCATCCGGGCGTCCTGGCAAGTGCCACTGTTGCTATCGTTGCGGTATTCTCGAACGAACACCATGGCAACTGGAAAACGCGAGTCTTGAACGGTGGAGTGAGAGAGCTCTTCTGCAAACTCTCTCGTGATATGCCTTGTTTGCGAACCCGTACTCGGAAGTCGCGAGCATCATACAACCGCGCCGAAGAGCGCCCCGATGCCCGCCGTCAATGCCATGGCAATTGCGCCCCAGAAGGTGACGCGCAGGGTGGCCCTGGCAATGTTGGCCCCGCCCGCTCGCGCCCCAACGGCTCCGAGCAAAGCGAGAAAGACCAAGGACGCGATCGAGACGCCCGCCACCAGAAAAGATCGCGGCATGAGCAAGACCATGGCGAGAGGCATCGCGGCGCCAACGGCGAAGGTCGCCGCCGAAGTCAATGCGGCCTGTATCGGGCGAGCAGTGGTGACCTCCGAGATGCCGAGTTCGTCCCGCGCATGGGCGCCCAGCGCGTCTTTCGCCATCAACTGGCCGGCAACCTGGCGTGCAAGATCAGGCGCGACGCCCCGATCGATATAGATCCGCGCCAGTTCCTGACGTTCGAATTCGGGCTGGCCGGCAAGCTCCGCCCGCTCGCGCGCGAGGTCGGCTTGCTCGGTATCCGATTGCGAGCTGACGGACACATATTCACCCGCCGCCATCGACATCGCCCCCGCGACGAGGCCGGCCACGCCCGCGATCAGAACATTGGAGGTGGTTGCCGAGGCCGCCGCCACGCCAACGATCAGGCTGG
>JANNSP010000181.1:0-1827 GCA_031402975.1 Hyphomicrobiales bacterium | reverse complement strand
GTGCCCTATCCCGTACAGATGGAGCCGCACTTCGTCGTCGAGTATTATTCTCGGTAGAGTGGCTCCGGTGCTAGGCTGCGCCGGTCCAAGCGAGGGAACGATCATGAATAACATTGCATCGCTTATGTTCGCGTTTCTGTTGGCCTTGTGCGCTGCCGTCCCCGTTCGGGCCGAAGAGCGCTGGATGTCGATCCCCGATGCGCCACCGATGCCGCAGGCTGTGGAGAGCGGTTATGCGCCGGTCAACGGCATTGAGATGTATTATGCCGTCTATGGCGCGGGCGATCCCATTCTGCTCATTCACGGCGGCCTCGGCCATGCCGATTTGTGGGTCAACCAGGTGGTGGAACTGGCCAAGACCCACAAGGTGATCGTGGCCGACAGCCGCGGTCACGGCCGCTCGACACGCAACGCCGACCCCTACGGCTACGACCTGATGGCGTCCGATTACGTGGCCCTGCTCGACCATCTCAAGATCGGCAAGGCGGCGCTGGTGGGCTGGAGCGACGGCGGCATCATCGGCATCGCCATCGCGCTCAAGAGCCCCGAGCGCCTCAGCAAGCTGTTTGCCCATGCGGCCAATGTGACCGTCGATGGCGTCGATCCGAGCGTCGCCAACAACAAGACGTTCGGCGTTTATATCGAGAACATGGGCAAGGACTACGCCAAGTTCTCGAAGACGCCCGGCGAGTACGACGCCTTCGTCGAACAGATCAGCAAGATGTGGGCGACACAGCCCGACTGGACCAAGGAACAGCTCGCGGCGATCCAACTGCCCACGGCCATCGTGCTCGGCGATCATGACGAGGCCATTACCCGCGCCCATACGGACTATATGGCAAGCGCCATACCGGGTGCGAAGCTGATCATCCTGAAGGATGCGAGCCACTTCGCCATGCTGCAGGACCCGGCGGGTTATACCAAGGCGGTCCGCGATTTCCTGGGAGTGATGTAGCCGGTCAGTGCAGGCGCCACTCGTGACCGACGTGGCGCATTTCTACCGGGCCGACGATGCCGCGATGGGCGACCCTTACAGTTGCCAGCGGTCCGTCGAGATTGTGTGACCAGAAATCCAGGAACTTGATCAATTTCGGGAAGCGCGGCGCCAGATCGTAATCCTGCCAGATATAGGCCTGCAGGATGTCGCGGTAGTCCGGCATGCGGTACATGATCTCCGCCGTCGTCAAACTCCAGCCCCGCAACTGACTGTCGAAGTCCCTGTCGGCCATTTGAATCTCCGCCTATTGACCACGCGATTCAAGTTTCGATGAGGGCGATTGTTCCGTCAATCCCGTGAACGGAGCCTTAACGCATTTTGGCAGTAGGTGCGGCCGAGTGCTGCCATCTGACGGAAGGCAGGCATGAACTGCGCAAACGCGACCCCGGCGAGAATGAGCGCGCCGCCCGCCAGCATGTTGACGGTAATGCTTTCACCGAGCAGCAGCGCGCCCGAGATCACCGCCAGAACCGGAACGAGATAGAGCGAGGCGCCCGCGGCGGTGGAGGTAACGCGCGCGGCGCCATAGTTCCAGGTGATGGTCGAAACGAATGTGGAGAAGACGATCATGTAGAGCATTTCGAGCCAGCTCACCGTGCTCATGCGGGCGATGGTGTCGAAGGTTTCCCGTGAGCCGAGGATCGTCACCATGGCAAGTGCCGCAATCGAGATCGAAATGGCGCTGATGGGATAGGCGCCGTATTTGAGGATCAGCGGTTTTGCCAGCACGACATAGAGCGCCCAGGCCGATCCACCGCCGAAGATCATGGCGGCGCCGGTGAGCAGGGATGTATTTGTCCCCGCTTTGGAGATATCGGGCCAGAACAATA
>JANNSP010000180.1:0-4993 GCA_031402975.1 Hyphomicrobiales bacterium | reverse complement strand
CATGAAGGTCCGGGCCAATGCCGAAACCCCGCTCGATGCCAGGGCGGCGCGCGATTTCGGCGCCGAGGGCATTGGGCTCTGCCGCACCGAGCACATGTTCTTCGACGCAGACCGCATCCTCGCGGTGCGCCAGATGATCCTGGCCACCAGGGAAGCCGACCGCCGCGTGGCGTTGGCCAAGCTCCTTCCCATGCAACGCCTCGACTTCATCGAACTGTTCGACATCATGGCGGGGCTCCCGGTATGCATCCGCCTGCTCGATCCGCCGTTGCATGAATTCCTGCCGCAGGCCGATCATGAGATCGAGGAGGTGGCGCGCGCCATGCAGGCCGATGTCGAGGTGCTGCGCGCCCGCGTGGGCGAGCTGCACGAGTTCAATCCGATGCTCGGCCATCGCGGCGTCCGCCTCGCCATCACCTATCCCGAAATCGCCGAAATGCAGGCCCGCGCCATTTTCGAGGCGGCGGCCGAAGTGGCCAAGCGCACCGGCCGCCCGCCCATCCCGGAAGTGATGGTGCCGCTCGTGGCCGACAAGGCCGAACTCGATTTGCTGCGCAAGCTGATCGTCGGTGTCGCCAAAAGCGTCGAGACCGAAACTGGCGTCACCATCGAATATCTGGTCGGCACCATGATCGAACTGCCACGCGCCGCGTTGCTCGCCGGCGGCATCGCGCAGACGGCGGAATTCTTTTCCTTCGGCACCAACGATCTGACCCAGACCACCTTCGGAATCAGTCGCGACGACAGCGCCCGCTTCATCGGCGACTACACCGCCAAGGGCATCTTCAGGATCGATCCGTTCGTCTCGCTCGATATCGAGGGGGTTGGCGAACTGGTGCGGATCGCCGCGACCCGCGGCCGGGCCACCCGTCCGGGCCTCAAGCTCGGCATCTGCGGCGAGCATGGCGGCGATCCGGCGTCAATTTCCTTCTGCGACAAGGCTGGCCTCGATTATGTCTCCTGCTCGCCTTATAGGGTGCCCATCGCCAGGCTGGCGGCCGCGCAGGCAAGCCTTTCAAATCGCTAAATAAAGTCGATTTCCGGCGGAAAAAAGACTAAAAATGTCGGCTTTTTGTTGTGACCATGGTTAACCTATGATAAACGCGATTCAAGTAGGGTTACCGCGAGTTAAACAACCGCGCTCAGGCGGACCACGGTAGACGAGGGGCAGTGAAGAAGGCAGGGGAAACAAGGCGGCGTCGCCGTCATCCGGATTTTGAGGCCGTCGCTGTCCGCCAGCGCCGGGGCGCTGTTGGGCAATATGGCCCCATCCTGTTCGGCGGTGCGCTCCTCATCTCGGCTTTCGCCTTCGCCGGCTATTACATGGGCCAGAGTGCCGTGGCCCATAACGCCATGCCCGATGACGCCATGGAGTCGATCAACACCCCGGCCACCACCATCATTTCCAAGGGCTCGCTCCTTCCCGCCGCCAGTTTCGACATCGTCAACGCCACCATCCTGCACAAGCAGGTCGTGGTCTCGGTCGGCAAGAGCGATATCGTCGATGACGATCCGGGCGAGGGCGTGCGCATCATTCCGGCCTCGGTCAATCTCCAGGATCCCCCCGAAACTCCGGTGAAGCGCATCGTGCTGGCGCCGTCGCCGGAAAAGATCGAGAAGACCTTCAAGCTCAAGCGCGGCGAAAAGCAGAAGGTCGTGGCGGCGCGGCGTCTGCGCCAGGCCGAGGAAAACTGCCTGGCGCGCGCCGTCTATTTCGAAGCCCGCTCGGAAAGCGAACTGGGGCAGTTGGCGGTGGCCAAGGTCATTCTAAACCGCACCAAGAACCCCGATTATCCCAAGTCCATCTGCGGCGTCGTCTATCAGGGCTCGGGCCGGCGCAATTCCTGCCAGTTCTCCTTCGCCTGCGACGGTCTGCCCGACGATGTGAAGAGTGCGGCCGCCTGGAGCCGGTCCAAGAAAGTGGCCCAGATGGCGATCCAGGGCGACCACAAAGTCCGCGCCATCGGTTCGGCCACCAACTATCACGCCGATTACGTCAAGCCGAAATGGGCCAAGAACATGAAGCGCCTGATCAAGATCGGCCATCACATTTTCTATTCCGACACGTGACGAGAGGCTAAATCTGATCCACAACAGGCGCCGAGAGGCGCCTTTTCATTTGGGGAGCAACCGCGATGGCGTGGAAAGAAACCGGCGGAACCGCCTGGACCTGGTTCGAGGACAAGTGGCACGAGGGCAATCCCAGGATCATGGGGCCGATGACCCATGCCCCCTGGCTCGGCTCCTGCATTTTCGACGGCGGCCGGTCATTCGAGGGCGTGGCGCCCGATCTCGACCAGCATTGCCACAGGGCCATCCGCTCGGCCGAAACCTTTGGCCTCAGGCCCGGCCAAAGCGCCGGCGAGATCGAGGACATCGTGCGCGACGGCATCGCCAAATTCCCCAAGGGTTCTGCCCTCTATCTCCGCCCGATGTTCTGGGCCGAATCCGGTTTCGTCGATGTCGACCCCGAGTCGACCCAGTTCTCGGTTTCGGTCTATGACAGCCCGCTGCCGGAGGTCCGCGGCTTCTCGATGACGCTGTCGCCGTTCCGCAGGCCTTCCTACGAATATGCGCCGACCGACGCCAAGGCGGCCTGCCACTATCCCAATGCGGCGCGCGCCATCCGCGAGGCGAAAGCGCGCGGCTTCGACAACGCGGTGATGCTTGACGGGATGGGCAATGTCGCCGAACTCGCCACCGCCAATATCTGGCTGGTGAAGGATGGCGAAGCCTCGACGCCGGTGCCCAACGGGACTTTTCTCAATGGCATCACCCGCCAGCGCATCATCAAATTGCTGCGCGCGGCCGGCATCACAGTGCACGAGCGCTCGATCGCCTGGCGCGAATTCCTCGACGCGGATGAAATCTTTTCGACCGGCAACTATGCCAAGGTGATGCCGGTGACCAGGATCGACAGCCGCAGCCTGCAACCCGGCCCGGTAATGGCGAAAGCCCGGGAACTTTATTGGGACTACGCGCATTCCGGACGCTGAACGGAGAAACCTCATGCGAACAGCAATCACCCTCATGGCGGTCCTGGCGCTGACGGCCACGGCGGAGGCCCAGAGCGTCAACTGCGGTAGCCCCAGCGGCCCCGGCCAGCAGCTGGTCTGCGCCAATCCCGATCTCCGTGGGATGGACCAACGCATCGGCGGCCAGTATCGCCGCGCCATCGCCTTCGGTGAACCGCCCGATTATTTCCGCCTGAAGCGCAGCCAGAAACCCTATCTCGCCGCCCGCGACGCCTGCCGCTCGACCGCCTGTCTCGATCGCGTCTTCAAAAAACGCCGCTACGAACTCCGCGACGTGCTGTACGAGTAGCCGGCACGGGGCCTTCATCCTTCTCCGCGGCGAAGCCGGCGGGGAAGGTGGCAGGCGCGGCACGCGACTGACGGATGGGGCCTTTTGGCCGCGCAAGAAAGCCCCCATCCGTCACGCACCGAAGGCGGTGCGCGACACCTTCCCCGCCCGTTGGGCGGAGAAGGATGACAGGATGAATCTTTTGACTCACTTCTGGAACTCCAGCACGAACGGCACGCCCTCGCTCGCATCCTGGCCCCGGCCGATGGCGTCCACCGCCTTCACCATGCGGCCGCCCCGTCCCAGGATCGCGTCGGCATGCTGGACGATCAGCCGGTTGGGCGTGGCCGAAGCCGAGGCCACCCGCAATTCCCACGCCAGCTGCTCCTCGTCATCGCCGGCGCGGAACAGGCACATCGCGGTAAACGCCGCCGCCGTCGAGCGGCTGATCCCCGCCCAGCAATGGATCAGCATCGGTTGCTCGCGCCGCCAGCCCTGGAGGAACGCCACCATCCGCTCGGCGTCGGCGGCGCGGGGCTCGGTATAGCCCTCGATCGCCTCGGCGATATCGTGGAATGTCAGCTTCAGATGGCGCTCGCCATGGACGCCCTCGAAACTCCGGTGCGGCGTATCGGGGCCGAGCAGGCTCACCACATGGCTGACCCGGTGCCGGTCGACCAGCGGCTGCACATGGCTGAGCGGACAGACGATAATCATGCGAGCTCCCTGAACCTCGCCAGATACAACGCCGAAGCCTCGTTGGGCGCAAGCGGGGTGAGCGTGAACACCTCGCCTTCGACACCGCGCGGCTTGCCGAAATAGCGCTCCCCCTCGGCCAGCGTGAAGCCCGCAAGCTGCGTCGCCTCGAGAAAAGCCGCGATCCGGTCGGCGGTCTTGATCTGGGCGGTGAGCGCCGCCGGTATTTTCGCCGGCAGCCCGAAGCGCACATGGATGGCGCCGAGCAGCACGATCTCGAACGCCTTGTAATCGAGCCCGAGCGCTGCCTTGAACGGCGAGATCATGTCGCCGATCACATATTCCGGCGCATCGTGCAGCAGCGCCGCGAGCCGCGCGCTTTTGTCGAGCCCTGGATTGACATGGGCACAGATGCGCTCGACCAGCACGCAATGCTGCGCCACCGAAAAGGCATGATCGCCATGCGTCTGCCCGTTCCACCTGGCCACCCGTGCGAGCCCATGGGCGATATCCTCGATCTCGACATCGAGGGGCGACGGATTGAGCAGATCGAGCCGCCGCCCCGACAGCATGCGCTGCCAGGCGCGCGGCGCCTCAGAGCGCGCGCGGCCCCACGCTTCACCGCCTCATGTCTGTGACAATCCACCAGATGATCGTTGACCAGCCCGCAGGCCTGCATGAAGGCATAGACGATGGTGGGACCTACAAAGCGGAAGCCGCGTTTCTTTAAGTCCTTCGATATCAACTCCGCGATCGGCGGGGCAGGGGGCACCTCTTTCGAGCTGCGGAAATTGTTCTGGATCGGCGCGCCGCCGACGAAATCCCACAGATACTGGGAGAAATCCGGGATCGCCAGATAGGCTTGCGCATTGCTGACGCTGGCCTCGATCTTGGCGCGGTTGCGCACGATGCCGGCGTCCCCCATCAAACTCTCGCGCTTCTTTCCGTCATAGCGCGCCATCAGCTCCGGATCGAAATGGTCGAAGGCGCGGCG
>JANNSP010000179.1:0-8615 GCA_031402975.1 Hyphomicrobiales bacterium | reverse complement strand
GACAACGCCGTCGTCATCGCCCTCGCTTGCCGCTCGCTTCCCGAGAACCAACGCCGCTGGGGCATCCTTCTGGGCGCCGGGACAGCCATCTTGCTCCGCGTCCTGTTCGCGCTGGTCATATCGCAGATCCTGCAGGTGCCTTTGCTGATGACGGTGGGCGGCGTGCTGCTGTTATGGATCGCCGTCAAACTGCTTAAGAGCGAAGAAACCGCGCCGACGGAAGTCATGGCGTCCGTCGTCCTCTGGCAGGCGATCCGCACCGTCGCCATGGCCGATGCCGTGATGAGTCTCGACAATGTGGTGGCGATCTCCGCCGCTTCGCGCGGCGACTACTGGCTGTTCATTTTCGGGCTGGTGGTGTCTATTCCTCTCATCATCGTCGGCGCTACCCTCATTACCGAGCTGATCAACCGGTTTCCCCTGTTCATCTGGGCCGGTGCGGCGCTCCTTGGCTGGATTGCCGGCGAAATGATCGCCAGGGATCCGGTTTTGCACGATTTGGGCATGCCGGAAGGCAATCTCGTGCACTACGGCATGGCGGTCATCGGCGCCGTGCTCGTTGTCGCCGTCGGGTGGACGCGACGACGAAAGGCACTCAGTCAAACAGCCTGAAGTCACGGAATTTTATTGTTGGCGTAACCCCCTCTCCGCTTCTAAATTGGCGGCGACGCTGAGAAAATGCGGCGTCGAGATTTGGAGGACCCAACATGCTACGCAGAAATTTCATGGCGGCGGGATTTGCCCTCGCACTCGCCGTCAGCGCCGGACCGGCCTTCGCCGTTGACGACCTGAGAATCATCGCTCCCGCGGCACCTGGCGGTGGCTGGGACCAGACAGCGCGGGCGCTTGCCGACGTGATGGCGGCGGGCGGCGCCAAGGGGGTCGCCGTCGAGAACGTGCCGGGCGCCGGCGGCACCATCGGGCTAGCGCAGTTGGTCGAGCAGGAAAAAGGCAAGCCCAATGTGATGATGGTGAACGGCCTCGTGATGGTCGGCGCCATTCTCACCAACAAGTCGCCAGTCGATCTCGGCATGGTGACGCCGCTGGCCCGGCTCACCGGCGAATACGAGGTGATCGTGGTTCCGGCCGCGTCCGAACTCAAGACCATCGCCGACCTGACCGCCAAGCTCAAGGCCGACGCGGGTGCCGTGTCGATCGGCGGCGGATCGGCGGGCGGCACCGATCACATTCTCGCAGGGCTCGTCGCCAAGGCGGCGGGCGCTGACATGACCAAGCTCAACTATGTGCCGTTCTCGGGCGGCGGCGAGGCGCTAGCCGCCATCCTCGGCGGCCATGTGACGGCGGGGATCAGCGGCTACAGCGAATGGGCCGGACAGATCGCGTCGGGCGAATTGCGGGCGCTGGGAATTTCGGCCCCTGAACGCCAGGCCGGGATCGACATTCCGACGCTGAAGGAACAGGGCGTCGAGGTCGAACTCGCCAACTGGCGGGCGATCGTGGCGCCTCCGGGGCTTGATGATACCCAGAAGCAGGCGCTGCTGGCGGCAGTCGACGGGGCGGTCAAGAGCGACGCCTGGAAGAAGGTTCTGTCCGACAAGAAGTGGACCGATCTCTATTTGCCCGGCGATGACTTCGCCACCCTCATCAATACCGAGAACACGCGCATCACCGAAATCCTGAAAGGCATTGGCCTCGTTCAGTAGCGCGCCGAAACCATGACCAAGCATTTGTCCGGGGCCAATCTCGCGATTGGCCTCGGATTGATTGTGGTAGGGTCGATCATCGCATTCGATGCCTCGCGCATGCAGATCGCACCCGCCTATGCGCGGATCGGGCCCCACATTTTCCCCTATCTCGTCGCCATCGGACTTGCGCTCACCGGCGCCACCCTCGCCTGGCAGGCGTTCAGGCCCAGCACCGCTCCCGAAACCGAGGCAACCGACTGGATGGCGGTCGCGGTGATCGCGGCGGGACTTGTCGCTCACCTCAATCTGCTCAAGCCCGTGGGCTTCGTTCCGGCGGCCATCGTGTTGTTCATGTGCGTGGCCTTCGCCTTCGGCAGCCGGAGTTATGTGCGTGATTTCATCGTCGCGGTAGGCCTGGCCTTCGCCGCCTATGTCGGTTTCTCCTACGGCCTCGGACTGCAGCTTCCGCCCGGCATCCTCAAAGGCATCCTCTGATGGATGCCTTTCTGTCCCTGATGCAAGGCTTCGAGACAGCACTCACGCCGGTCAATCTGATGTGGTCGCTGGTAGGTGTCACACTCGGCACGCTGATCGGCATCCTGCCGGGGATCGGACCGGCGCTGACCATAGCACTCCTCCTGCCGATCACCCGCAAGCTCGACCCGACCGGCGCCTTCATCATGTTCGCCGGGCTCTATTACGGCGCCATGTATGGCAGTTCGACAACCTCGATCCTGCTCAACACGCCGGGCGAATCGGGATCGATCATGACCGCCGTCGAAGGCAACGTGATGGCCAAGAAAGGACGCGGTGCGGCGGCACTTTCGACTGCGGCCATCGGCTCGTTCGTTGCCGGCACGCTCGGCACTTTGCTGCTGACCTTCCTCGCGCCGCTGTTCGTGAAGCTGGCGCTGCTCTTCGGCCCGGCCGAATATTTCGCGCTGATGATCCTGGCCTTCACCACCGTTTCGGCGCTGCTTGGCTCATCGATGACGCGCGGCGTGGCGAGCCTGTTTGTCGGTCTCGCTCTAGGCCTCGCCGGAACCGACATGCTCACCGGCCAGCCGCGCCTCGTATTCGGGCAGTTGAGCCTGCTACGCGGCATCGATGTCGTGGTCGTCGCGGTCGGGTTGTTCGCGGTGGGGGAAGCGCTCTTCATGGCGTCGCAGCCGAAACTCCGGAACGTCACGATCCTGCCAATCAGCGGATCGCTGTTCATGACCAGGGAGGATTGGCGGCGCTCGTGGAAACCGTGGCTGCGCGGAACCGCACTCGGCTTTCCCTTCGGCGCATTGCCGGCGGGCGGCACCGAAATCCCGACCTTCCTCTCCTATTTCATGGAGAAGAAACTGTCGAAGCATCCGGAGGAATTCGGCCATGGCGCGATCGAAGGCGTCGCGGGTCCGGAAGCCGCCAACAATGCCGCGGTCGCTGGCGTGCTTGTGCCGCTACTTGCGCTGGGATTGCCGACTTCGGCCACTGCGGCCATCCTGCTGGCCGCCTTCGAGCAATACAACCTGCAGCCGGGACCGCTACTGTTCTCGGGCTCGTCGACGCTGGTCTGGGGCCTGATCGCCAGCCTCTATATCGGCAATGTCATGCTGCTGGTGCTCAACTTGCCACTGGTCGGATTATGGGTGAAGCTGCTGACCATTCCGCAACCGCTGCTCTATGGCGGCATCCTGGTGTTCTCGACATTGGGCGTTTACTCTTTGAGCAACTCGACCTTCGACCTGATGATGTTGATGATCATCGGCGGCATCGGCTTCCTGATGCGGCGTCATGATTTCCCGGTGGCGCCCTGCATCATCGGGCTGATATTGGGACCGATCGCCGAAGCGCAGTTCCGCCGCGCCATGTCGATCAGCCAGGGCGACCCGACGGTGTTCGTCAGCCATCCGCTGTCGGCGGGGCTGCTGCTGGCGGCGGCGCTGGTGCTGGTGGCCCCGCCGCTGTTCAGATGGCTCTACGCTCAGCGGTTGCCGAGATAGTCGCTCTTTCCCAGCTCCACGCCGTTGTGCCGCAAAATGTTGTAGGCCGTGGCGATGTGGAAGAAGAAATTGGGAAATGCAACGCGGCCAAGATAATCCGCGCCGGTAAAGCTACGGTCGGCGCCGCCCGCCTTGAAGGTGATGATTCGCGCAGCGGCTTCTTCAAACTGCGATTTGTTCAGCGTGCGGAGAAACTCGCTGGTCTTTGCAATCCGCGCATGCAGATCGTCGAACGTTTTCTCTTCGTCGGGGAAACCGGGAACGGCAACACCGGCGAGCCGCGCTCCTCCCGCCTTGGCGCTATCGCTGACAATCTGCACCTGCCGCGTCAGAGGGAGCATATCGGGATAAAGCCTGAGCGACAGCATCACGGCGGGATCGATCTTCTTCGCCGCGCAATGGTCCTCGGCTTTCTTCAGGATGGCCGAGAGTGTGTCGAGGAAGTGCAGGAAGACGGGGATGGAAGAGTCGTACATTGTTGAATGCTCCTTCGTGTTAGCCTTCTCCAAAAAGGGAGAGGAGAATTATCTGAGATTACCACAAAACCGCTGCATCCTGCGGCAGGCTTCTTCCAGCATGTCGTTGCCTGTCGCGTAGGAGATACGGAAGAAGGGCGACATTCCGAAGGCCGCGCCGTGGACGGCTGCGACACCTTCGGCGGCGAGGAGCTCGGTGACGAAATCCTCGTCGGTCTTGATGACGGTTCCCGAGGGCGCCGTCTTGCCGATCACTCCGAGACATGACGGATAGACGTAGAAGGCGCCCTCGGGCGTCGGACACGAGAGCCCGCGCGTCTGGTTCAGCATCGATACCACGAGATCGCGGCGCTCCTTGAACACCTTGTTGTGGGCCGCGATGAAATCCTGCGGGCCGTTCAGCGCCTCGACCGCCGCCCATTGCGAGATCGAGGACGGGTTCGAGGTCGACTGCGACTGCAGCTTCGACATGGCCTTGATCAAAGCCTCGGGCCCTGCCCCATAACCGATCCGCCAGCCGGTCATGCAATAGGCCTTGGACACGCCGTTCATGGTGAGCGTCCGGTCATAAAGCTTCGGCTCGACCTGGGCGGGAGTAAAGAATTTGAAATCGTCATAGACCAGGTGTTCGTACATGTCGTCGGTCAGCACCCAGACATGAGGGTGGCGGACCAGCACGTCGGTCACCGCCTTCAGCTCGTCGCGCGAATAGGCCGCGCCACTGGGGTTGGACGGCGAGTTGAGGATGATCCACTTTGTTTTGGACGTGATCGCCTTTTCAAGGACTTCGGGCCGGAGCTTGAAGCCGTGCTCGAGCGCTGTTTCGACAATGACCGGGATGCCGCCGGCCAGCATGACGATATCGGGATAGCTGACCCAGTAGGGCGCCGGCACGATCACCTCGTCGCCCGGATTGACGGTGGCCATCAGCGCGTTGAACAGCACCTGCTTGCCGCCGCTGCCGACCGACACCTGCGACACGGCATAGTCGAGGCCGTTCTCGCGCTTGAGCTTGGCAACGACCGCCTGCTTGAGTTCGGCGATGCCGTCGACCTGGGTGTATTTCGTGCGGCCCGCCCGGATGGCGGCGATCGCTGCTTCCTTGATATTGTCCGGCGTGTCGAAATCGGGCTCGCCCTGGGCCAGGCCGATGATGTCGCGGCCCTCGGCCTTGAGCGCCATGGCCTTGTTGGAAATCGCGATGGTGGCGGACGGCTGGATGCGGTTGAGCGCGTCGGAAACGAACCCCATGGGCGGCAAACCTCTGGCTGGATGAAGCCGATGTCCTAGAGCTTCAGCCCTATCCCGGCAAGCCTCAATCCGCCATCATGGGCCATGGCGCGGAAACCCTTTCTGATCGCTGGCGGCGGAATCGCTGGACTGGCGGCGAGCCTCGGGCTGGCGCGCATCGGCCGGCCGTCGCGGGTTTTTGAACAGGCGGCGGAGTTCTCCGAAGTGGGCGCCGGGTTGCAGGTGTCGCCCAATGCGGCGCGGGCACTCAGATGGCTTGGCGCCTGGGACGCGGTCGAGCCACATTGCGTAATCCCGACCGAAATCCATGTCCGCGACGGGTATTCGGACAGGCTTCTGCAGCGCATCCCGCTGGGCAAGAGCTTCGAGACGCGATTTCGCGCGCCCTATCGCGTGGTGCACCGCGCCGATCTTCTGGGCGGCCTCCTGGCAACGGCTAGGACACGGACCGAGGTGGAGCTTTGCCTCTCGAGCCAAGTGGTGTCGGCTCACAGCGCGGCCGATGGCGCCTGGATGACGCTCGCCGATGGCCGGGCCGAGGGAGAAGCCGTGATCGCGGCCGACGGCATTCGCTCGCAGCTTCGCCGCCAGATCGCCGGTGTTGCCGAACCAGTCTATCGCGGGCACACGATCTTTCGCGCCCTGATCCCGCTATCGGAGGTGCCGCCCGGCATAGCGGCGGATTGCGTGACCCTGTGGCTCTATCCCGGCGGCCACGTCGTCCATTACGCGGTGAGCAACTGGCGGCAGTTCAATATCGTCGCAACCCTCGACAGCCCGTGGCAATCGTCGGGCTGGAGCGAGCCTGGCACCCCCGACGAATTGCGCTGGGGTTTCGAGAACGCCGCGCCGGCGCTTGCCGATGTTCTGGCCGCGCCCAAGTCGTGGCTCAAATGGGCGGGCGCCGACTGCGAACCGCTCGACACCTGGACGAAGGGCCGTATCGCGCTCATGGGCGACGCGGCCCATGCCACCCTTCCCTTCCTGGCACAAGGAGCGGCCATGGCGCTGGAGGATGCCTGCGTGTTGGCCGACGAACTGGCGGGCGAGTCAGAGGTTCAGACCGCGCTGGCGCGCTTTGCCGGGCGCAGGCGGCAGCGCACCGCCCGCATCCAGCTCGTCTCGCGCCGGCTCGGCGGCGTTTATCATGCAAAAGGACTTCGCCGGGTTTGCCGCAATCTGGCCATGACCATGATGCCAAGTGAAACATTCCTCGCATCGCTTCGCTGGATCTATGACTTTGATGTGATGCGGAAGTCAGATTGAATCGATGTATGCTGGGGTCAACAGGAGGTTACCATGCGCCAGATCTTTTCATTGGCATTCGCCGCCGCCCTCGGCATTTCGATATCGGGCACGGCGTGGTCGATGGGCGACAACACCATTACCACCTCGCCCACCGCGAAGGACTGCAAGAAGGGTGAAGTCTGGGACAAGAAGAACAAGAAATGCGTGAAAGCGGGCGCCGGCGTCCTGCCCGACGAGGAGCTTTACGATCAGGGGCGGGCACTTGCCAAGGAAGGCCAGTATGACTGGGCGCTTTCGGTTCTGGCGGCCATCTCCAACCAGGACGACCCCAAGGTTCTCAACTATATCGGCTACAGCCATCGCAAGTCCGGGCGGATTGACGAGGGCATCGTCCATTACCAGAAGGCGCTGGCGATCGATCCCGACTTCGTGCTGGCGCGGGAATATCTGGGCGAAGGCTATGTCGCCTCGGGCAAGATCGAGCTGGCAAAGCTCGAACTGTCGGAGATAGAAAAGCGTTGCGGCACGGCCTGCGAGGAATATCAGGACCTGGCGGAAGCGATCGCCGCCGCCCAGTAATCATCGAGGGGGCAGCAGCCAGTCGACGGTGGACTGCCCCCAGTCGCCCAGAGCGAGGCGTTTGGTCAGCGCGGGAACCAGAACGCGCAAATCCTCATCGAGCTTCCAGGGGGGATTGACGACGATCACGCCGGAGCCCGACAGGCCGCCGCCCTTGAAACTTTCGCGGATGCGCATTCGGATAAGCAAAGTTCCCGGAATGGCGAGCGCCGTCACGGCATCCGTCAGTTTCTCGCCCAGCCCATCCGCCTTCAGCGGAAACCACAACACGAAAACCCCGGTGGCGAATCGGCGGATGCCGTCGGCCAGCAACTTTAGCGCCTGGTCCGCTTCACCTGGCTGTTCATAAGGCGGATCGATGAGAACAAGGCCCCGGCGCTCGGGCGGCGGCAGGCTGGCAGCGAGGCAGGCCCCGGCATCCACGCCCGTCACCGTCACCCGCCGGTCATGGCGGAAATGGCGGGCGAGTGTCGCGTAGTCCTCCGGGTGAAGCTCGTTGGCGGTGAGGCGGTCCTCGGCCCGCATCAACCGCGCCGCGAGGTTGGGAGACCCCGGATAGCGCGGAGCCAGCGCGGCGGTCATCCGGCGATAAGGTTCGAGCAGCGTTTCCACATCGGGCGCGAAGGGTTCCGCCAGCTTGCCGATGCCGGACTGCCATTCTCCGGTCTTGAACGCCTCGGGGCCACCCAGATCGTAAGTGCCGGCGCCGGCATGGGCGTCGATCACGCGGAACGGCTTGGGCTTGAGCTTGAGGCGTTCGATGACTCGGGTGAGCACCAGATGCTTCAGAACATCGGCATGGCTACCGGCGTGATAGGCGTGACGGTAATTCATGCGGCGCGAAAATCAGAACAGCTTGACCGAGAACGGATCGAACATGGTGCCGTCCTGGCCCAGATTGACATGCAGGACGCGGTCCGGATGGCTGCCGGACACCATGAAGAATCCGACAAAGTCGACGGCGTAGCCCAGATCGCCGCAGGGCGGTTCGGGTACTTCATCCGCAGGCAGGGCGTCGAAATCTTTCTTGCGCTGCGCCACCGGCACGATCTCCCAGAAACTCCAGCCGGGCACCGCCTCCCGGTTCTGGGCCAGCGCGAACTCGCAGTCCGTGGCGGGCACCAGGCCCTTGGCGATAAGGTGGGCCAAGATGGCTTGGGGCCCCTCCTTCGGCTTCTTGGTGAACTGGCGCAGCACCGGAAAGGCATTGCCGCCGTCGACACTGAGGGAGAAGCCATCGATCGCGGCATCGTAGCCGACCTGCCAGCGGCCGTTCTCGAACTTGCAATCCTCAGTCCATACACCAATCCCCCGGCCGGTCCTCCATTGCCACGAGCAGCCCGCGATATCGGTCGAGTAAAAGGGCACCGGCGGCACTTCCGGAGCCGACTGAGGAGTGACGCGAACCGAGACGTCGCCGCGCG
>JANNSP010000178.1:0-5625 GCA_031402975.1 Hyphomicrobiales bacterium | reverse complement strand
AGCAACACCGGCTTCAACCGCTTCAGACTCGGACGAGCATGACTCACTTCATTCCGCCCTATCCGAAACCCATCGTCAAGCGCGGAGCCCTGATCGATGCGCTGTTGCGCCCGCTGAAATTCATCAATTCGCGCTACTGCTCGCTGTCGATCCTGATCGACCGCGCCTATTCCATGCATCTGGGCGAGATCAACATGGTCACCACCAGGCTCTATGTGGCCAATCAGCCCGACCTGGTGAAACGCGTGCTGGTCGACGACGCCGAGAACTTTCCCAAGAGCACCATCGTCGCCGACATGCTCGAGCTGCTGATGGGCGATTCGATTTTCGTGTCCAACGGCGAGGTGTGGAAGCGCCAGCGCCGCATGATGGACCCGGCCTTCGAACAGGCCCGCATCAAGATCGTTTTCGACCTCATGCTGGAAGCCGTCGTGGCGCTGGCGGAGCGATTGGACAACCTGGCCGGGGCTGAGGTTCCGGTCGATGTCGAGATGACCCATGTCACCGCCGACATCATCTTCCGCACCATCTTTTCTAAGCCCCTGAGTGCCGAGGAAGCGCGGGTCATCTACGATGCCTTCATCCGCTTCCAGGAAAGCGCCTATGCGCGCGGCATCACCGGCTCGGTCGGATTTCCCAAATGGGTTTCGTATTTCGGTTATCGCAAGGCGAAGAAAGCGGCGGCCGAGATTCGCGACATCCTCGATCCCTTGGTGCGCGTGCGTTTCGACAGCTTCCACAACGGCGAGCCGCAGACCCATCAGGACATTCTGCAATCGCTGATCTCGGTCAAGGACGAGAAGTCGGGAACCCATTTCGATTTCCGCGAACTGTGCGAGCAGGTGGCGATGCTGTTTCTGGCGGGGCACGAAACCTCGGCCAGCGCGCTGTCCTGGGCGCTCTATCTGCTGTCGATGGACCAGGGCATTCAGGAGCGCCTCTTTCAGGAAACAAGTACGGTGCTGGGCACCCGGCCGCCGCGCTTTTCCGACATGCGAAAGCTCGGCCTCGCCCGCAATGTGTTCAGCGAGACGTTGAGATTATATCCCCCCGTTGCCTTCCTGCCGCGCCGCGCCGCCAAAACCTGCCCGATGCGCGACAAGGTGATCGAGGCGGGGTCGGGCGTCACCATTTCGCCCTGGCTGATTCAGCGCCACCGCCGCTACTGGAAAGAGCCCGACGCCTTCGATCCCGACCGCTTCGACCGCGACGAAACGGCGGAGGCGCTCCGGCAAAGCTATCTGCCGTTCAGCAAGGGACCGCGCGTGTGCCTCGGCGCTTCCTTTGCCTTGCAGGAGGGAACGCTGATCCTCGCCTCGCTGGCGCGCCGCTTCAAGTTCGATCCGGTTCCGGGTTTTGAGCCGAAACCCGTGGGGCGGCTGACGGTGCGGTCGGAAAACGGGATCAGGCTGGTGGTGACAAAAAGGTAGTCCCTCATACGCCCTTCGGGCAGGTGGCCGAAGGCCGGATGAGGGACTTTCTACACGATCCCCGCCGAAGTTCCCTCCACGCGCGGACGCTCCCTGGCTTTCGCCGCGCGATAGCCGCTGGCGCGATAGGTGGCGATTGCGTCGATGGCGCCGCCTTTCCGCCGCCGGGCTTCCGCCAGGATCGGCGAGACATCGGTGATGAAGGCCTGCTTGACCATCCGGTGGCCGGCCATCGCGTCGCTTCTCTCCTGTGCCGAAGCCAACGCCATCCGGTCGATGAGGGACGCCTGCACGAAGCAGCGCTGGATTTCGTTGGCGGACGCGATGAGACTCTCGATGGGGTCGGTCACGTTATGCGACTGGTCGATCATGTAGGCGGGAGAAAAGCCCGGCGCGTTCCGCTGTTCGGCATCGACCAGTTCGTTGAACACCAAAAACAGCCGGAACGGATCGACCGAGCCCGAATCGAGATCGTCGTCGCCATATTTGGCGTCGTTGAAATGAAAGCCCGCGAGCTTGCCGATACGGATCAAGCGCGACACGATCTGCTCGATATTGGTATTGGGCGCGTGGTGGCCGAGATCGACCAGGCATTTGGCCTTGGGGCCCAATTCGGTGGCGGCCATCAGGCTCGATCCCCAGTCGGAAATCACTGTCGCGTAGAAGGCGGGCTCATAGAGCTTGTGTTCGAGAAACACGCTCCAGTCCTTCGGCAGCGCGTCGCAGATGATCTTGAGCGAAGCGATGTAGCGGTCGAAAGCGGCGTTGTGGCTGGCCTGTCCGGCGAAATTCGCGCCATCGGCGATCCATACGGTGAGTGCCGTCGAGCCAAGCTGCCGGCCGATCTCGATACATTCGAGATTGTGCTCGACCGCCTGCGCGCGCGTTCCCTTGTCCGCATGGGTGAGCGAACCGAACTTGTAGGAGAGTGGCTGCTCCCGCTGATCCTGGAATGTGTTGGAATTGACGGCGTCGAAGCCCAGTTCGTGCGAGGCGGCTTCCTGGCGGAGCGCGTTGTAGTCCTTGACCTTGTCCCATGGGATGTGCGGCGAGACATTGGGCGTGGCGCGCGACAGCTGATGGATGACGCCGCAGTCTTCGAGCTTGTCGTGGATGTTGCGGGGCTCGCCCTCCCCCGGAAAGCGGGCAAAGCGCGTGCCGCCAGTGCCGACCCCCCAAGTCGGCACGGCGACGGCAAACTCCATCGCGCGCCTTGTCATGGCCTCGATGGATATGCCCCGCCGCTCCAGTTGCCGTCCGAGCGCCGCGTAGTCCTCGGCCAGCGCGGCCTCGCCCGATTTATTCTGTACACCGATGAAATCGGCGGAGATGGCGAAAGACATGAATGCTACCTCGTAAACGACGTGGCGTTGCCGGCGTCGACATTGAGGAAGTTGCCGGTCGACTTCGACGAGACGTCGGAAGCGAAGAAATAGACGCCCTCGGCGATGTCCTCAGGGTAGACCGAACGCTGCAGGAGCGAGCGCTTGCGGTAATGCTCGTCGAGTTCGTCCTCGCTGATCTTGAGGGAAGCTGCGCGCTGCTGGCGCCACGGCCCCTGCCAGATCTTGGAGCCGCGCAGCACCGCGTCCGGATTGACCACGTTGACGCGAATGCCGAGGGGGGCTCCTTCCAGCGCCATGCAGCGGGCGAGATGCAGTTCCGCCGCCTTGACCGAACAATAGGCCGAAGCACCCGGAGACGCCGCGACCGCGTTCTTGGAACAAATGAACACCATCGAGCCGCCGGCGCCCTGGCGCTTCATCAGCCGGTAGCTTTCGCGCCCCACCAGAAAATATCCGGTGCCGAGGATCGACATGTTCTTGTTCCACAGCTCCAGCGTCGTGTCCTCGACCGCGGCGGCGAGCGTGATGCCGGCATTGTTGACCGCGATGTCGAGCCCGCCATAGGCCATGACCGCGCCGTTGACCGCGTCGATGACGGCGTCCTCGCTGGTCACATCCATGACGACGCCCCGCACATTGTCGGCCCCGAAGGTCTTGGTGAAATTCGCGACGACCCCGTCCAGCGCCGTCACGTCGATGTCGGCCAGCACCACGCAGGCCCCTTCCGAGGCAAACTTGCGGCCGATCGCCTGGCCGATGCCGCCAGCACCGCCTGTTATGAAGGCGACACGGCCGGCAAGGCTTTTCGGCTTCGGCATGCGCGCGAGCTTGGCTTCCTCGAGCAGCCAGTATTCGATGTTGAAGGCTTCCTGCTCGTTGAGACCCCGGTATTCGCTGACGCCTGAGGCGCCGCGCATGACATTGATCGCGTTGATGTAGAACTCGGCGGCGATGCGCGCCGTGAATTTGTCCTTGGCGAAAGCGAACATGCCAACCTGGGGAACGAGATAAATGACCGCGTTGGGATCGCGGATCGAGGGCGAATTGGCATGCTTGCAACGCTCGTAATAAGCGGTGTAGCCGGCGCGGTAGTCTTCCAGAAGTTGATCGAGATCGGCCTCGCCCGCGTCTTTGGAAACAATCAGTGGGCGGATTTTCGTCCGCAGGAAATGGTCGGGGCACGAGGTGCCGAGCGGTGCCAAGGTCTCAAGCTGCTTCGAATTGACGAATTCCAGAACCTCCGGCGCGTCGGTGAAGTGGCCGACCATCTTGTGGTCTTTGGAAATGCGCCCGCGGATTTCCGGCATCAGGCGAAGCGCCACTGCGTCGCGTTCCGGTTTTGACAGCGCGGCCACTGCCTCGCCCTTGAAGGCCGGCTTCGAGCGCTTGCCTTCGAGCCAGGCGGCCGCCTTGTTGATGATGCGGATCGTCGTTTCGTAGCAGCTCTTAGCGTCGCGCCCCCAGGTGAACAGCCCGTGGCTGCCAAGCACGACGCCCACACATTCGGGATGCTCGCTCGCCATCTTTCCAAGCTTGAGACCGAGATCGATGCCCGGCCGCTGCCAGTCGAGATAACCCATCTCGGTGCCGAAAACGTCACGCGTGAGCTTCTCCGAATCCTTCGACGCGGCAATGGCGATCACCGCGTCGGCATGGACGTGATCGACGTGGGGGTAGGGCACATAGGCGTGCAGGTAGGTGTCGATCGAGGCGGCGCGCGGATTGAGATTGTAGGTGCAGTGATTGAGGTTGTGGACGAAGGTGTCTTCCTGGTCGAGGCTCTTGTAGAGACCCTTCATCATATCCAGCTTGTCCATGTAGAGGGTGGCAAAGCCGTCGAGCTGCATCGAACCGATGTCGCCGCCCGAGCCTTTCACCCACAGCACCGTCACCTGTTCTCCGCTGAGCGGATCGGCCATGGCGACCTTGGCGGAGGTATTGCCGCCGCCGAAATTGGTGATGCGGAGATCGGAGCCGAGAAGATGCGAGCGGTAGAGCAGCTTGCTCGGTTCATCGAAGGCTGAGGCGTGGCTGTCGTCCCAGAGACTGGGAAGTCGGGTGCTTTCGGTCATCTGATCCTGCCTGAATTGCTGTTTCACAATATGATCACATTCGCTTAACGTCAATCACAATCAATCCATATTGCGGCGCAATAACGAATTGCATTGCACAACTTGTTGACGTTCATGAGCGTTCCTGCTTATGTTTGAGCGAATGGGGCAGACCGATGCATGAACGGGAGCGCTGGCAGATGATCGTCTCGGCGGTGCGGGAACGCCCCGTGGTGAGCGTCCGCGACCTGGTCGAGCGCATCGGCGTGTCCCCGGCGACCCTTCGCCGCGACCTGACGAAACTGGCGGGGTTGGGCCGCATCCGGCGTATCCACGGCGGCATCGAGGCGGTCCATGGCTCGACCCGGCCGCATCTGACGGCCCTCAGTTTCGAGGCGGGTCAGACGCTCAATGTCGAGCGCAAGCGGATGATCGCGCGGGCCGCGGCGGCGCTGTGCGAGGACGGTGAATCGATCGTCATCAACGGCGGCACCACCACCTACCAGATGGCCGATTTCCTGATCGGCAGGCGCCTGGAAATCCTGACCAATTCCTTCCCCATCGCGCAGACGCTGGCGATGGCGAGCGACAACAGGATTTCTCTGCCGGGCGGCGAAATCTTCCGCGAACAGGGCCTGGTGCTATCGCCCTTCGATGCCGACGCCACCCAGCATTTCACCGCGTCCAAGATTTTCATCAGCTGTTATTCGGTGAGCGCCCGGGGCATCATCGAGAGCGATCCCCTGGTGGCGCGCGCCGTGTCGAAACTTCTCGACCGCGCCGACCGCCTCATCGTCC
>JANNSP010000177.1:0-7102 GCA_031402975.1 Hyphomicrobiales bacterium | reverse complement strand
GGCGTCAGCCCGCCCTGTCCCACGAAGAAGGCTGGACGACCATTGCGCCCCTTACCAAATGACGACATTCCGCGATGGTCCCAGACGTTGGTTCGATATCTTCCTTGGCGTCCCAATTCGACATTGTTCAGGAACGATGCCTTGCCGGACTTGAACACCGCGCATGGCTCGTGGGCCGAGCGGTAGAATGAACCCATGCCGCCGCTCCCTTTGTTCCAACAACAAATGTCAACGATCGAAGTCCGGCCTCACGGGCCGCGAGGAAGAGTTCTTCCAGCTTCCGGCGGTCCATGAAGACATAAAGCAGGCTGCCGTCCCCCTGGTGATGGCAGATGAGCATCAAAAGCATCTGAGAAAGGCGCTGAACTGCTCGAAGGACATTTCACCGACGGCCATGGCGAAGTCCTTGTGCTTCACAGCACCAAGCTCGGAGACGTTGTTCTCAACCTTCACGTTGTAGGGTGGATCGGTCATGCAGAGCCTGGCTACACGACCGGCAAGCAGCCTTGTGTAGTCTTCAGCAGTAAGCGCATTGTCAAGCGGTCCAACCCTCATGCTTCTGGCTCTTGATATAGGCCTCACACGCTTCTCGCTGGGCGTCGAGGGAGTTGAACGCCTGCACCAGACCCTCCTCGGAGGATTTGCGGGTGTAGATGGCGCAGCGGACAATGCCGTTGCGCCGGATAGTGACGGGATCAATCATGGACATTACCTTTCTCATCGCTGCCATTGCTTGCCCGTGGAACAATTCGGGGCAACGGTGGCTTCAGGCCGAAGAAGGCCGGACCTGAGCGATGCAGTCCACTGATCGCCGCTGCCACTTTGGTGAGGGAGGCATGCCGCTGGCTGCGGTACTCGAACCCGTCCTCGAGGACCATGACTGTGTGGGTGACACCACCCCATTCCCTGATCAGCTTGGTGCCGGACTTTGGGGAAGGGGCGCTGCCAACGGCTTGGGAACCTGGCTGCTCGAAGGAGCGGGCCAGCGTCTCAAGACGGCGCAAGGTCGACCTGCTCGAACCCCCGAAGGCTTGTTCCTGGATGCGGTGGGCGATGAACCGGGTCAGAAGATCCCGGCTCATGCCCTTTGGCACTGGCACTTGATGTTGCCGTCGCCAGATGGCTTTGAGATTCGACATTGACAGTTCGCTCAAGCCCGCCACTTGCTGGCTCACGGCTTCAGATGCCGACAGCGATACCGTGGCAGCAGTCTCACTCGCGATTGGCATTGTGGTCATGCCTCTTCCTTGGTGACGTGATACCGGCGAAGGGCGTCCTGTCCAACGGCAGAAGTGACGGTGAAGCCAAGCTTCCGTTTTACGGCGCCGGACAGGAATCCTCTGACACTATGCGACTGCCAGCCGGTGGCCGACATGAGTTCCGCAATGGTGGCGCCTTCGCTGTGCCGGAGAAGTGCGAGGCACTGACCGGACTTCGTCAGCCTGGTGGGCTTGGATCTCGACGTGGGCGTGGTTCCTTGGGGCGTCCTTTCCATGTGTATCAATGCTTCGTTTGCGACCGAAGTCGAGTGGAATGTCCGATGCAGTTAGCCATTCATGCATAAATACGTGAGAAAATGTCGAGCCTTCCGATACGCCAGTACCAGCCAAGGGTAGCGCTACGCCGCGAGTGCGAGCGGCTGGACCGCTCGAAGTCGCGGCGCCCAGGTTGGACCCGGAACGAGCGCCAAGCAGTGAGGTCGAAAATGCCTTGCTCGTGCTTGACCAGCCCCGCCGCCTTGGTCGCGGAACGGCACGCCGAGTGCAGCACTTGCACATCAATCGGCTTGTCGGGGGTGCGTCCGGGAAACAGTCAATCCGCCGGCCGCGCCAGCCGCCAGTACGGGCGCAGAATCGTCAGCAGCTGTGGCGACTGCATCAGCGTCCGGTCTTTGGCACCCCCCGCCATCGCGGGGGCAGGCTTTTGCCGTGATGCACCTGGATCACCATGCGGCCACTGTCGATACTCGCGACTCTCAGCCTTGCCGCTTCCGAAGCGCGCACTGGAACAAGATGCTCGACGGCCTGCTCGATCACCCTCTTGTCAAGGGCAACCGCAAATGAGGTTTGACGGGCGCTGTCGAAGTCGCCTATCCGGGCGAGGATCGGGCCGGCGCGGCGCCGAGCTAGCGCCGAAGGCTCAGGGCAGCACTTGATCGCGTTCTCGCTAACGCATTCTGAGTCGATGTGATATTTGTGCTCTTCGCACAAGCAGATTGCTCCCTTGGGACAGACACGATCAACTCTGTTTCGGTACGACGCAAACATTGTAGATTTCCTCGGCCGAGCGGGCTGAGATAAATCCGTTTTCAACGTCGTCCATTACCTTGGCGGATGAGCGTTGTGCTGGATCGCAATAGCCGCCTCCACCGGCGGTCTCCAGCCGTATCACGTCACCGCGTTTCATCCGAACGTCCGAAAACTTGCCGCGGCAGACGGTGCCGAAGGCCTCGGGCACGGTAAGGTAAGCGTCTTCGCCCTTGCGCTTGACGAACAGATTGGAACGCATGCCGGGATGGCCCGCGAAGAAGCCCTCCGGCGCCGTCTCGACTCGCTCGATGAAGGCGGAAACCCTCAGTTCGTCGGCCAGAATCTCGATCTCGCGCGCGCAGCCCAGTCCGCCCCGATTCTTACCGGGCCCGCCGGAATCCTCACGCAGAGAAAACTCGTGATGCAGGATCGGATAGCGCGTCTCCAGCACCTCGATCGGCGCGATTGCGCAATTGCCATTCGGTATGCACAGGACGTTGTTGCCGTCCTTGGTCGACCGGCCGCCCCAGCCGCAGTCCTCGTTGGTGAGATTGGCGAACATCTCGCCCGTTCTTGGATGGCGGCCGCCGATCGCCAGCAAGGCGGAGGTGCCGCCGTCGAATGCCGACACCCGGTCCGGCAGAACGTCGCGCAGCGCCGCATAGATCGCCATGACGATATGCGGATGGATCTCCGAATTGCCGCCGACGCTGGCGCCGGGATACTCGACATTGACGATGGTGCCGCCGGGTGCCCGGATCGCCACCGGCCGATAGCAGCCGTGGTTCGACGGGATATCGTTGCTGGTCAGATGCAGAAGGGCGTTGTAGGTGGCCGAGGCGGTGACGCCGAAGGTGCAGTTGACCGGCCCCATCGCCTGTGGCGCCGATCCGGCATAATCGAAGAGAATGTCGTCCCCTTTCACATGGACCGCGACGCTCAAGCTCATGGGATCGGTGATGACGCCGTCATTGTCGATGACCGTGCCGGTATAGCGGTAGACGCCGTCGGGGATGGCGGCGATCTCCTGGCGCATCCTCAACTCGGAATAATCCTTCAGCTGTTCCTTGGCGCCGGTGAAGGTCTCGATACCGGACTTCTCGATCAGTTCGACGATGCGGCGCTCGCCAACGAAGAGAGAACCGATCATCGCCTTGACGTCGCCATAGGCGTATTTCGGAGTCCGGACGTTGGACAGGATGATGTTCCAGATGTCGTCACGATCGCGCCCGCCTTCGCAGATTTTCACCGGAGGAAGGCGGATGCCCTCCTGGAACACCTCGGTCGCATCGCCGGCGAAGCCGCCGGGAACCATGCCGCCCACCTCCGTCATGTGGCCGATGCAACACAGGAACGCCACGATCCGGCCATCGTGGAAGGCGGGCTTGATCACGCAAAACTCGGGAATATGGCAGCCACCGCGGAAGGGATCGTTGTGGATCACCACATCGCCGGGGTTGAAGTTCTCGATGCCAATCTCCTTCACGACCCAGTCGGCGATGAAGACGATGGCGCCGAGATGAGCGGGGCAGAACTCGGCCTGCGCGATCATCTCCGCCTTGTCGTCGAAAATGGCGCAGGAAAAGTCCAGGCCCTCGTTGAACAGCGGAGAATAGGACGTGTTCATCATCGCCACGCCCATCTCGCGCGCCGTCGTCACCAGATAGTTGTTGATGACTTGCATGGTGACCTGATCGATTGTCATGGCTGTTTGCTCCGCCTTGCTGATGTTCAGGCCCGGGTGATGTAGAGATTGCCCCAGACATCCGCGGTGAGGCGCTGCCCGGGATGGACCAGGGTGAGGGAATAGTCCTCCTCGACGATGGCCGGTCCTTCTAAAGCCGTGTCGGCGAAGAGGTCACCGCGCTGATAGATCGCACAATCCGCGAAGCCGCCGGTCTCCTCGAAATAGACCGGCCGGCGTGATCGCGGCGTCACCCTGCCGGTCGCGCCGATACGCGGCAGTTCCGGCTTGTCGACAGGTCCGACCGCCGTGACGTTAAAATCCGTTATTTCGAGGATCTCGTGCTCGATGCTGTAGCCGTAAAGCTGGCGGTGGCGGCCGTGAAAGCGGTCGAACACCGCGGCGAGGCCGCGCTCGTCGAGGGCACCGTTCTGCACAGGCACGGGGATCTCGATGCCGTAATTCTGCCCCAGATACCGCATCTCGAAGGCGACGACGACGCTTGGCTCTCCGGCGAAACCGTCGCTGCGGAGATCGGAGAGCGCCCTTGCGACCAGCGCTCCGATGACGCGGTTGGCGGCCGCGAGATCGAAATAGTCCGACCTGAGATTTGTGGTCTGGGAGACATCGACGCGCATGTCGGCCGAGGTCAACCCATAGGCCGACAGCACGCCCTGATTGATCGGGATCATGGCCTCTCGCATGCCGAGCGTCTCCATCAGCGCGGCCGCATGCGCGGAGCCTGCTCCGCCGAAAGACATCAGCGTGAATTCGCGCGGGTCCTTGCCCTTGTCGATCGATACCAGGCGTATGGCGTTGACCATGTTCCAGTTACTCAGCTTGATGATGTCGTAGGCCACCTTGTGCAGGTCCGAGCCAAGCCGCTCCGCCAGAGCGCCCACCACCCGGCGCGCAGCCGCCACATCCAGGTTCATCTGGCCGCCCGCGAAATTCAGCGGATTGAGCCGGCCGAGCACCAGATTGGCGTCGGAAACCGTCGCGACATCGCCGCCGCGCCCGTAGCAGGCAGGTCCGGGCCATGCCCCGGCGCTTTGTGGCCCGACCCGCAGGAAGCCGCCGCCGTCGATCCGCGCGATTGACCCGCCGCCGGTGTGAGACTGCCAGCGTTTGATGACGATATCGGCATACAGCGGATCGATCTCGATCAACGCA
Source organism: Hyphomicrobiales bacterium (assembly GCA_031402975.1). GTDB lineage: Bacteria > Pseudomonadota > Alphaproteobacteria > Rhizobiales > Aestuariivirgaceae > Aestuariivirga. The sequence continues at coordinate 1,996 of JANNSP010000177.1, read as the reverse complement.
GCCACGCGGGCAGTCTTTTCCGCAGCGATAAGCGTAGTGCCAGATCCGCCAAACGGGTCGAGAATTATGTCGCCTCGGCGCGAACAGACTTTTATGGCATCGGCGATCAATGCCACCGGCTTGACGGTGGGGTGCATCGCCAGCATCGCATCCCGGCAATTGCCAAAGGTGTTGACGCCCGGATAATCCCACACATTGGTGCGGTAGCGTCCATGCCGGCCCAGATCGATGTTGTTGATGTGCGGTGCGCTGCCAACCTTGTAGATGGCGACCAGCTCGTGTTTTGATCGATAAAGCGAGCCCATTCCGGCATTGGACTTGTTCCAGACACACAGGTTCTTCTGCTCTGAATAGACCTGCGACGCGGCCACGCTGAGTTGAGAAAGGTGGCGCCAGTCCATGAAAATGTCATGGATTGCGTCATCGATACTGTTGTTCACGGCATGTCCAAGGCTGGTCGTCAGAAAGTCGATGAACTGAGAATCACTCAATTCTCCCGACGCCATGGCGAACTCGCGGTGTTTGACTTGACCCAAGCCGGTGACATGACCATCGATTTTCACGCTATAGGGCGGATCGTTGATCACCATGGTTGCTAGGTGACCTTGCAGGAGCTCCCGGTATGCCAAGGCGTCGAGTGCGCTGCCGCAAATCAGCCGATGTTTACCCAGGATCCAGAGATCGCCGGGTCGTGAAACCGGCGTCTGGTCGGCAGCAATCTCGGGGAGAACGTCCGCATCGGGGGTGGCTTCGGCAGTGCTCTCGAGCAGTATGTCTGCCTCGGCCGTTTCAAAGCCGATGGCATCGAAGTTGAATTCGAGATCGAACGACGCGAGATACTTCAGCTTGGCGGCGAGCACCTCTTTGTTCCATTCGTCAGCCCGGAGAGGGTTGCTGCCTGCACTCGAGCTTCACCGGCGATCAGCGCATTGTTTGCATCGAGGAGTACAGGCGTCACCATACCGAATTCGGCGATGCTGGCCACCAGCATCTGAATCTGCCGTTCGCTGTGACGGCGAGCGTTGTTCGAGCTGAATCTGATCTCAGGGATCGGTACTTGCTGGATCGTCAGCCGAATGTTGTCATGGAACGGTGGTTTCATCAGGACACTCCATTGATGAGTGGCACCTGGATGAACCCAGGTCCCTGCTATAACCGCCGTACTAACGCGTCAACAGAGCCGGCACGCGAAACCTGCGCCCATCCTTCGTGACACGACCGAGTTCATCTATCAGAGAGAGCAGCCCGCCCTCATTGGTTCGACGAAAAGCGCAAACAGCGGAAGGGACAAGGCTGGCCGGCTGAGGTCCCACACGATTTGCGGCATCCTGATGCATTCGAGCCTGGCGGTGACGACAGAAGGGCTGCCGCTCGGGTTGGCGGCGATCAAGTTCTGGACGCGCAAGAAGTTCAAGGGCACCAACGCGCTCAAGAAGAAGGTCAATCCGACGCGCGTTCCAATCGAGAAGAAGGAGAGCGTGAGATGGCTTGAAAATCTGACGCAATCCACCGAGCTTCTCGGCGAACCGTCAAGATGTGTCCACATCGGCGACCGCGAGAGCGACATCTATGAGCTGTTTCGCACGGCACACGAGGCGGGAACCCATTTCCTCTTGCGAACCTGTGTCGATCGTCTGGCTGGAGACGGAGCCCATACAATCTCGGATGCAATGGCTGAGGTCGCCGTCAAGGGGCTGCACCGCGTCGAGGCCGGCGACGGCAAGGGCGGCACCAGCCAGGCGGTTCTTGAAATCGGATACCGCCGCATTCACGTCATGCCTCCGATCGGCAAGCAGAATCGCTACCCCGCGCTGGACTTGACGGTGATCCATGTCCAAGAACGCGACGCCCCGAAGGGCCGCAAGCCAATCGACTGGAAGCTCCTCACCGACTTGCCTGTCGGCTCGAAGAAAGACGCCATCGAGAAACTCAACTGGTAGCCATGCGCTGGAAGATCGAGGTGTTTCACAAGATTTTGAAGTCGGGCTGCAAGGCC
>JANNSP010000176.1:0-2997 GCA_031402975.1 Hyphomicrobiales bacterium | reverse complement strand
CAATGGAACTGAGCCCGCAGGATCCCTATGTCTGGAGCATGCGCCGTGCCATGGCCTTTGCCCACTTCATCGGCAAGCGTTACAAGGAAGCCATCGCTTGCGCTGGCTCGGTGCCGACATCTCCTCAGAATGCCGCCATTGGTTCAGCGGCGGTTGCCGCAAGTGCTGCACTTCTTGGGCTCGACGAGGAAGCCCGTCGCGCTCTTCAGGAACTGAGGGCAGTTGAACCAAACCTCCGGCTTTCAACGCTGCGGTCCCGTTTTCCAATCGTAAAGGATGACGATTATCAGCGCTTCGTCGATGCATTGCGTCTGGCAGGAATGCCGCACTGACTGTTACCGTTTGTCAAGCGCCACACGCCTGCAGTCTAGTGGACAAAATCTAACACTTGGTACCCGAATTCACGCGTGAAATCGGTCGGACATAAGTGGTCAGCTTAGGGCCATCTTCGGACGAATGTCTGACAACACTCCCTCGGCGTATTCGCTTCGTCGTCCTCCGCCGCGAGTAACCCACCACGTCGGCGACGGCGATGGCGGCGAGGCGGCGCTGGCGCTCATTCCGGCAGCCCTGCCTTGCGCAGGCCGTCAATGTACCTCTCGCGGTCATCGAGGCCGACGATGGGATGATAGGTCTGGACCCAGGCGATCGACAGATTGGGCTGCAGGCGCCGGGCCTCGGCGAGCGCCGCCGATCCGGTCTGCGGATCGCCCGCGAGCCCGGCGGCGGCGGCGAGGGTGCGCCAGGCAGTGCCGAAATTGGGGCGAAGCTGAACAGCGCGACGCTCCAGGTCGACGGCCTGAGAGTAGCGTCCGGCCATGAGGTGGCAAAGGCCAGCCGTCGACAGTATCGCCGCTTCCACATGATCGCGTGGACTAAGGCGCGTGGCGAGCGCCAGCTGCTCCAAACCTTCGATTGGTTTGCCGCCGTAGGCCAAGGCCGATCCCAGGATCATGTGGGCAAAGGCAAAGCTCGGATTTCGTCCAACCGCTTCGCTTAATGCGGCAACCGCCGGTTCGAAGCGGCGCGAAACCATATGGACGTAGCCCATCGCCAGATGGGCCCAGCTATCCTCGCCGTCCTGTTCGATGGCCTTCCGGGCGATCGCGTGGGCGGTTTCGAGTTCGCGGACCGGATCGGCCTTGCCGAGATGGGCGCGGGCGGCATAGGCCCACGCGAGAAGGCTGTTGGCGCGGGCATAGCCGGGGTCGAGCGTGATGGCGCGCTTGAGCAGCACAATGCCGGTCTCGGTGTCGTGCGCGGCCCAGGTCCAGACATGCGGCATCGCCTGAATGACGCACCCCCACGCATCGAGACTCTCGGTCGGGCGATTGCGGGTGCGCAGATGCTCGGCGGCGAATACTTGCGACTCGATCGATGCGACGACATTCTCGGTGATCTCGTCCTGAACCGCGAAGAGATCGGTGACCGAACGATCGTAGCGCTCGGCCCAGACATGGCTTCCGCTGCGCGCATCGATGAGCTGGCTGGTGACCCGCAAGCGGTCGCCGGACTTGCGAACGCTGCCTTCGAGGACATAGCGCACGCCGAGGTCGCGGGCGACCTGGCGTACGTCAGGCGCTTTGCCCTTGTAACCGAAGGTCGAGTTGCGGGCGATCACGAAGAACCAGCGGAGCTTGGACAAGGCGGTGATGATGTCTTCCGCGATGCCGTCGGCGAAATACTCCTGCTCTGGATCGCCGCTCATGTTCTGGAACGGCAGAACGGCAATCGACGGCTTGTCGGGGAGGGCCAGAGCCGGCGCCGCCACCCGTTGCACGCCCACGCAGTGCCTGTAGACTCTGACTGGCGTTGCGATGTTCTTGAGCTGCTGTTCGCCGGCATCCTCAAAGAAAGCGTCGATCTTGCCGCGCAATTCCGCATGCACCTTGTCCGAGACGCAAACCCCGCCTGGCTCAGCCAGTCCTTCCAGCCGCGCGGCGATGTTGACGCCGTCGCCATAGAGGTCCGAGCCCTCGCCGATGACGTCGCCCAGATTGATGCCGATGCGGAGGACGATGCGGCGGTTCTCGGGCAGAGTCTCATTCGTCTCGGCGAACTTGCTCTGAAGCTCCAGCGCCGCCTTGACCGCGTTCACGGCACTGGCGAACTCGATCAGCACCCCGTCGCCCATCACCTTGACGATGCGACCGGCATGCGCGCGCACCGTGGGTTCGAGAATGGCCGTCCGCCGCTGCTTCAGCACCGCAAGCGTTCCGGTTTCGTCGGCCTCCATCAGGCGCGAATAGCCCACCACGTCGGCAATCGCGATGGCGGCGAGGCGGCGCTGGACGGGTTTTTCTGTCATGTGGCGCAAGTACTTTCAGCGAGCGCGGCGGGCGTGATCGTATTGGAATCTTTGCCGAGAGTCTATTCGACTGGAATTCCGCTCAGGGCAATTCACTGAAAGCGTGAAAAGCTTTGTGCTGGAGGCGGAAAACTGATTCTTTCGGGGCTGTCTGATTCGGAGAGCCTCGCGCATGAACCTGAAAGGCATATTACGGGATGTTCCCGATCCTCGCGGCAAGCAGGGTCGCGACTATCGGCTGTGGTCCATTCTTGGGCTGATCATGATTTCCCTGCTGTGTGGCCGGCGCGGGATGCGGGCGGCGTTTTTTCTCGGACGCAGCTTGAACAAACGGCAATGCCTGGCTCTCGGTTTTTCGAATGGAAAAACGCCCTGTCACGCGACCCTGACTGAAACCCTGCGCGTCATCGAGGCCCGCGCGCTTGCGGATGTTTTGGGCGCGGCGTGTCCCCCTGCGAGCGATGACTCGCGTCACATCGGCATCGACGGCAAGACCATGCGCGCAAGCAAGGATGGCGAAGGCTATGCGACACATGTGCTGTCGGCGTTTTGCGCCGGCCTGCAATCGGTTCTCGGCAATGAGGCCTCGCGCGGCAAGGGCATGGAGATACCCGACGCGCTGAAGTTGCTGGAGCGCCTGGAGTTGAAGGGGAAAATCATCACCGGCGACGCGATTTTTTGTCAAAAGG
>JANNSP010000175.1:0-6519 GCA_031402975.1 Hyphomicrobiales bacterium | reverse complement strand
CGGGCGCGCTGTTCCGAGGTTCCGTGGGTGAAGGAGTCGGGCACCACATAGCCTTGCGACTTTTTCTGCAACCGGTCGTCGCCGATCTGCGAGGCGGCGTTCACACCTTCCTCGATATCGCCTTCCTGAAGTACCTTGGCGATCTCGTCGATTTCCTTGGCCCAGATGCCGGCAAAACAGTCGGCTTGCAGTTCCATGCGGACGGAGAGCGCGTTGCCTTCCGTTTCGGAGACGCGGGCGCGCGCTTCCGTCACCTTGCCGGCAACCCCCAGCAGGGTCTGAACGTGATGGCCGACCTCGTGGGCGATAACATAGGCCTTGGCGAAATCGCCGGGTGAATTGAGCTTTCTCTCCATGTCCTTGTAGAAGGAGAGATCGATATAGACCTTCTGGTCGCCCGGACAGTAGAACGGCCCCATGGCCGACTGGGCCGAGCCGCAGGCCGATTGAACGAAGCCATTGAACAGAACGAGCTTCGGCTTCCGATAGGTCTGGCCCATGTTCTTGAAGATGCCGGTCCACACCACTTCCGTGGTGGTGAGTACCCGGCCGACGAAATCCGCTTCGTCTTCGACGCTGCCGCCCGAAGATTGCGTGGGCCGGTTGGCGGGCGCCGTCGTTACATCGGTGCGGCCATCGGGGAGGGTGATCTCGGTATTGCCGCCACCCGGATTCTGGGTGCCGCCGCCGCCGTTCAGCATGTCCAGCAGATCGATGCCGAAAATGAACTTCAGCGCGAAATAGATGACGGCCATGATGATGATGGTGCGGAGGCTGAAGCCGCCGCGGCCGCCCATGGGCAGGTTGAACCCGCCGCCGCCGCCACCGCGCGGGAAGCCGAAACCGCCGCCCATGCCGCCCCGGCCACGTTTGTCCTCTACATTGTCGCTTGGCTTGAAATCGTCGAGGCGCATCTGTCGTCTCCCTCTGGCTAGACGGGGTTGGTTCGGAATTTGGCAAGGTTGTAGATGGTTTTCAAGGCTGGCACGGCAATGCGGGCGATTTCCGCCAATTCGATGACAACGCCGAGCAGGGCATCAAGTTCCGTGGGCCGCCCGGCATCGACGTCCTGCAGCATGGAGGTGCGGTGCGCGCCCACCTTCGCCGCCATGTCCATGCGGTCCTCGATGGTGACGGCGAAACTCACGCCGAAACTTTCCGCCACGGTTTTCGCCTCTTCCATCATGGCGCGGATGACGCTTCTTGTGCCGGGGTCGCCGGCGAGACCCGACAGCGTTCCGTGGGTGAGGATGCTGACCGGGTTGAAACTCAGATTGCCCCACAGCTTGAGCCAGATTTCATTGCGCAGCGAATCGCGCACCGGGCTCTTGATGCCGGCCGAAGTCAGCAGCCTTGATAGACGTGCGGCGCGATCGGTCTTTTCGCCCGACGGCTCGCCCAAGGGCATGCGGTCGCCATAGTGATGGGCGATGACGCCCGGTTCTTCGATCTCGGCCGCCTGCCAGACGACGCAGCCGAGCGCGCGTTCAGGCCCGAGCCCCGACCAGATGTTGCCGCCGGGATCGACGCTGTCGAGGCGCTGGCCCTCATGCGGGCCACCATGTTTGTAGAAATACCACCAGGGCAGTCCGTTCTGGGCATAGAGGATCGCGGTGTCCCGGCCGAGCAGCGGTTGCAGCGCATCGATCACGCCGGTTACGGCATGGGCCTTGATCGCGAGGATGATGAAATCCTGGGGCCCAAGTTCTCTCGGATCGGCGGCGAGCCGGGGATGGACAGTCGAGGTTTCGCCGCCCTGCTTGAGGATGAGGCCGCGCGCGCGCATCGCTTCTAAATGGGGCCCACGCGCCACCAGCGATACCTCGGCTTCTCCCTTGAGCGCCAGCCTCGCGCCGACATAGCCGCCGATGGCGCCGGCGCCGAACACACAGATTTTCGTCATGCGAGTCCGAGCATCTGGGCGAGGCCGATGCGCCGCAGCTTGCCGGTGAGGCCGGCCAGGCTTTCAGCCAGGAACAGGATGCGGCGCGGCACCTTGAAGGCGGGATGAAGCAGATCGCGCAAGATCATGGTGACCCTCATTGCGCAGTTTTCGTGGACCCGTCAACTTGGCTCCGCTAAGACGCCGCCATGACGTCTAAACTCCTGATCGCGCTGGCGCAGCTCAACCCGACGGTGGGGGCGGTCGAGGCCAATCTGGCCAAGGCGAGAGCCGCGCGCGCCACGATGGCTGCGGCCGATCTCATCCTCTATCCAGAGCTTTTTCTGTGCGGCTATCCGCCCGAGGACCTGGTGCTGCGGCCGGCTTTCGTCGCCGCCTGCAAGGCCGCGGCGGAGGCGCTGGCGGCGGACACACGCGAAGGCCCCGCCGTGCTGATCGGCCTGCCGTGGCTGGACGGGGGCCTCCTCTACAATGCCATGGCCTATCTGGCGCATGGGCGGATCGAGTCGCTGCGCTTCAAGCACGATCTGCCCAATTACGGCGTGTTCGACGAGAAGCGGGTGTTCGCGGCCGGACCCGCCCCCGGACCCATCGTTTGCAAGGAGGTGAGGCTCGGGGTTCCCATCTGCGAGGATATCTGGACCGAGGAAACCTGCGAGACGCTGACCGAGACGGGGGCCGAAATCCTGCTCGTTCCCAACGGCTCGCCGTTCGAGCAGAACAAGGACGACGTGCGGCTCAATCTGGTCGTCGCGCGGGTGACCGAAACGGGCTTGCCGATGGTCTATCTGAACCAGGTGGGTGGCCAGGACGAACTGGTGTTCGACGGCGCCTCTTTCGTTCTCAATGCCGACCGGTCGCTGGCCTTGCAGATGCCGATGTTCGAGGAGGCGCTGGCGCTGACGGAGTGGACGAGAGGGGCGAATAGCGAATGGCGAATGGCGAAGGGGGAAATCGCCAGATTGCCGGAGAAGGAGGAGGAAACGTGGAAGGCCTGTGTCCTCGGGCTTCGCGATTATGTCGATAAGAACCGCTTTCCGGGCGTGGTGCTGGGGCTTTCGGGCGGCATCGATTCGGCCGTGGTGGCGGCGATGGCGGTCGATGCGCTGGGAGCGGCGCGGGTGCATTGCGTGATGCTGCCCTATGCCTATACCAGCCGGGACAGCATCGTCGACGCCGAGGAATGCGCCAGGCTTCTGGGGGTGCGCTACGACGTGGTGCCAATCAGGGAGCCGGTCGAGGGGTTTCTATCAGCACTCGAGCCGATGTTCCGCGAAACGCAGGTGGGCGTCACCGAGGAGAATATCCAGTCGCGGGCGCGGGGCGTTGTGCTGATGGCCATCTCCAACAAGTTCGGATCGATGGTTCTGACCACCGGCAACAAGTCGGAAATGTCGGTGGGCTATGCGACGCTCTATGGCGACATGAATGGCGGCTTCAATCCGATCAAGGATGTGTACAAGACGGAAGTGTATCGCCTGGCCTTGTGGCGGAATGGCCAGGGGAAGGTGATCCCCGAGCGCATCATAACGAAGGCGCCGACGGCGGAGCTGCGCGAAAACCAGAAGGACCAGGACTCGCTGCCGCCTTACGAGGTGCTCGATGATATTCTTCTGGGGCTAGTGGAGAAGGAACAGCCGGTGGAGGAGATTGTCGGTCGTGGCCATCCCGAGGCGCTGGTCCGGCGCATCCAGCACATGCTCTATGTGGCGGAATACAAGCGCCGCCAGGCGGCTCCGGGGGTCAAGATCACAAGGCGCAATTTCGGCCGCGACCGGCGCTATCCGATCACCAACGGTTTCCGGGACATGCGCTGAATGACCGCAGTCCGCTTCGCGCCTTCCCCCACCGGCCGCATACATATCGGCAATGCGCGCACCGCCATTCTCAACTGGTTGCACGCGAAAAAGACCGGCGGCACTTTTGTGCTGCGCTATGACGACACCGATCGGCAACGCTCCACGGCGGAATACGCGGACGGCATCGCCGCCGATCTCGACTGGCTGGGCATTGTGCCGGATCGGATCGAGTTTCAGTCGAAGCGCTATGCGCGTTATGACGCCGTCGTCGAACAGCTCAAAGCGTCGGGGCGGCTGTACCCTGCCTACGAGTCTTCCCAGGAGCTTGAGCGGCGGCGCAAGCGGCAATTGGCGCGCGGGATCAGAGAACCATACGACCGATCGGCATTGAAACTTACGAACTCGGACCGCGCCAAACTTGAGTCCGAAGGAAGCAAGCCACATTGGCGCTTCAAGCTCGATCGTCGCATCGTGGAATGGAATGACCTGATCCGCGGTCCGCAGCATATCGACCTGGCGACCCAATCCGATCCGGTGCTGGTGCGCGAGGACGGCACCTATCTCTATACGCTGCCATCGGTCGTCGACGACATCGATTTCGCGATCACGCATGTGATCCGGGGCGAGGACCATGTGGTCAATGCCGCGGTGCAGATCGAGATCACCGAGGCGTTGGGGGCGGTGGCACCCGTCTATGCCCATCACAGCCTGTTGACCGGCGTTGACGGCAAGGGCCTGTCGAAACGGCTGGGCTCGCTGTCGATTTCCGCCATGCGCGAGGGAGGGCTCGAAGCCATGGCGGTGGTCAGTCTCGCGGCGCTGCTGGGCGCTTCGGGAAATATTCATCCGTGTACGGATTATAGCGAGCTGGTGGAGAGTTTCGATCTGGCCCACTTGTCACGCGCGCCCGCCCGCTTCGACGAGGCGGAACTCCGCCATCTCAATGCGAAACTTCTCCATGTCATGCCGTGGGAGAACGTGCGGGCGAGGCTCGGGTTTGGTTCCGAGGCGTTCTGGAAAGCCGTTCGGGGGAACGTGGAAACCCTAGCGGAGTCAAGGATTTGGCATGATGTCGTCACAAATCGAATCAGGCCGGAACTGGATGCGGAAGCCCGCGCGTTTGTATCCGGAACGGTAGCCCATCTGCCGCCCGAGCCGTGGGACGCGACGACCTGGAAAACCTGGACCGACGCCATCAAAGCGGCGACCGGGCGCAAAGGCAAAGACCTGTTCATGCCGCTCCGCCTGGCGCTGACCGGCCGCGATCACGGGCCAGAACTGGCACAACTGCTGCCGTTTATCGGGAGGGAGAAAGTTGTTGACCGGTTGAGATAGTTTGTCAACATTTGTGTTGACACAAGAAACAGGATGCTTGTATTATGAACTACGGCGAGTTTCGCCGCTGGCTGGCGAAACAAGGATGCACTTTCGAAAATCATGAAGGAGGGAGGGGCCATATCACCGTTCGATATGGCGACAAGAGAACCCAGCTTCCGGCGCATGGCAAAGGCAGGGACCTGGGCAAGGGCCTGGTCGAGAGCATCAAGAAACAGCTTGGATTGAAATGATTTCGTATCGCGTAAATCTCACCCCCGACTCCAACGATACGGTTCTGGTCACGTCACCCGACTTCCCGGAACTCGTGACGTTTGGGGACGACGAAGCGGATGCGCTTTCCTATGCGGTGGGGGCTTTTAGCGAAGCGATCGCCGCGCGGATTTCGGACCGCGAAGAAATTCCGCCGCCGTCGAAAGGCAAGGCTTCCGATCCACGCGTGACCCTTCCCGTTCAGGCAGCAGTCAAGGTGCTGCTCTATCAGCAGATGTGGAAGAAAGGGGTGCGCAAGGCCGATCTGGCGCGCCGGATGGATTTGCACCGGCAGGAAATCGACCGGCTGCTGGACCTCAATCACACGACGAGCCTGGCAAAGATCGAGAAGGCCTTCGCGGCACTCGGCAAGGCCCTCGACATTGCGGTCGTGGACGCGCCATAATCGCGTCCATGATCCTCGTCGGCCAGTATGACTCGCCGTTCGTGCGCCGCGTCGCGGTGACGCTGCATCACTATCACATGCCGTTCGACCGCAACACGCTGTCGGTGTTCGGCGACGCAGCGAAGATGCGGAAGATTAATCCGCTGATCCGCATTCCGTCGCTCATCTTGCAAAGCGGTGAAGTGCTGATCGATAGTGTCGCCATTGTCGATTACCTCGACGAACTGGCCGGGCCGGCACGGGCCCTGGTGCCGCCCCATGGGCCGGAACGGCGCAAGATCCTGCAGGCCGCTGCACTGGCCCAGGGAGCGGCGGAAAAGGCCGGTCAGGTGACCTATGAACGTTTCTTCCATGGGCCAAAGGCTATCAACAAGGATTGGGAGAAGCGCTGCCTATCGCAATTGTCGGCGGCGCTAAAGCAGCTGGAGAGCCAGTGCGGCGCGCCATGGTTTTCCGATATGCGGATGAGCCATGCGGATATCATGACCGGCTGCATGATCGGCTATGTCAAGCTGCGGGTGCCGGAGGCTTTCCCGGCCAGCAAATATCCCAAGCTGCACGGCCTGTCGGTTCACTGCGAGCTGATGAATGAGTTCGTGCAGTCGCGGATAAGCCCCAACGAGACAATGCCGAAGAAAAAGAAATAGCTACTCCGGCATGGGGATTTCGGACGCCGCATCGGGTACGGCATAACCCTTTATAACCGCCGGGCGGGCGGCGATGGCCAGATACCAGCGCCTGACATTGGGATAGTCGTTGAGGTCGATCCTCTGCCACTGGTGGCGGGCGATCCATGGGAAGGTCGCGATGTCGGCGATCGAATA
>JANNSP010000174.1:0-11817 GCA_031402975.1 Hyphomicrobiales bacterium | reverse complement strand
CGGCCGCCCCCGTCAGAATGGTCGTGCGCATCAGTTGCGCCGCCAATGTCGATTTTCTCATTGATATCCCTCCAGAGATGAACCGCGCTGCCCGAAAGATTTCGCCGCCCTCGTTGCACCGCACACTGCCGCGACCCCCTCGGGATAGGCTGAGAATGTCGCGTCTGGGCCGGATTGACCCAGTTGATGGAACCCTATGGCAGCGAAAGAACGCGCGTCAACAAGGATAACCGCTTGCGCCAAAGGCGATTTCGCAGCGTCTCATTTCAGCAACAATTCTGTTAAGCTCCTGCTAAACTTAGTTACTAAGGACTTAAGATTTTGTGTGTTGGCCGCTCCGCCGCAGCCCACTGTCAATCAGACGTCATTCAGACGGGGCGAGATCGAACGGCGCGGCAACCCTTAGAGAGGCCGCCTGAAACGCTTCAACGCCGTGCCAGATGTAGGACGGAAAGAAGACAACGCTGCCAGGTCGCGGCGCGAAATAGCGCTCGGCGGGAAGCGCAAGCCCCGCGACGCCGGAAGCGCCTAGGCGCAGATGCCCTGCTGTGGCGCCGCCGAGGATTTCCGGCGGCGTCTCGACGTAATAGGAGGCACTGATCCAACCTGCGGGATGGATGTGGTCAACATGACCGCCCCCCGACGCGAGCATGACTGACCACGCGCCGGCGCACTCAACGCGCGCAGTTTTTCGCGCGAGAAACGGATGCGACGGATCATCCGGCAAGGACGCAACGAACGCGCGCGCGGACGCCATCATCGTTTTGGCGAACAGTTGAATAACCGGATGGGGGTCGTTCCACAGACGCCCTGGCGACTGCGTGCCGCCAAACAGCGTCTGGTCGAGGGGGCGCTGGCTCGATCGATGAAGCGGCGTGATCGCGGCGAGCAGCGCCGCATTGAAATCTTCAATCGTTGAAAACCCGTCCGGCGGATCGATCGCCATCTGCGCGGTCAGGCGGTCGTAGTCATAAAAGCGGCGATAATCGGGATCGCCGGCGGCCCGCAAGGCACTGGCTTTGAGCGCGATGTGTTTTTGCAGATGGCCGCTTGGCGCCGCGCGGCCGAGCCGCGCCGCCGCTTGCGCGAACTGGCCCATCGCCAACTCGATCTCACAGCAGACGTGCAGCAGATCAAAATCGTTCGGCGCAAGATCGACAGCGCGCCGCGCGCATTGAAGCGCCTCGTCCATCGACGCTGCATGCCGCGCTGCTTTTGCAGCGAGCCCAAACGCGGCAGCGTCATTTGGATCGAGCGCAAGCGCGCCGCGCGCAGAAGCCGCCGCCGCACCCATATCGCCGAATAACAACGAAAGCTCGCCGCGCGTTGTCAACAGTGTTGCCGAAGGCTGGCGCGCGATGACCGCATCGAGCACGCTGAACGCGTCGCCGGCGCGCGCGGTTTCAAACATCAAGGCTGCATATTCGCGGTGAATGTCCGTGCGCGCCGGGGCTGAACCCAAGGCGCTTCGGTAACCGGCCGCCGCCTCATCGAAGCGGCCGCTAACCCGCAGCGTCGCGGCGCGCTGAAACACCGCCTCCGCAAGGCCTGGCGCGAGGGCGACCGCGCGGTCATGGTCGGCAAGCGCTTCGACAAGCCGGCCGAGTTGGCGCAGCGACGCGCCGCGATTGACATAGGCGATCGGGGATTGCGGCGCGGCGTCGATCGCCTTTGCAAAGAATTCCGCAGCGCTTGCATGGCGGCCTTTTGCGGCCTCAATATTGCCAAGGCCAATAAGAGCCGCGGAATGGCGGGGATCAAGATCCAAGACCGCGGCGAAAGCTTTCGCCGCCGGTCCCTGCAGCCCCTGCTTGGCGCGCGCCGAGCCGAGCGCAGCGAGTGCTTGCGCTGATGCAGGCGCTGCGCCGACAGCCCGCTCATAGGCGTCAACCGCGGCATCGAGTTGCCCGGCTCTGCGCCAGTGATTGCCAAGATTGACAAGGATGACGTCTTTACGCGGATGAACCGCGGCGACGGCCTCGAAGGCTGCCGCCGCCTCGCCCGTCTCGCCTAGCGCTGACAGCGCCAGCGCAAGCACGTGCCGGGCCTCGATATCGCCGGCATCGGCGCCAAGCGCCGCGTGCGCAATTGCCGCCGCCCCTGCCGCGTCGCCTTTTTGCAAGCGGGCAACAGCGTCATTCAGGCGCGATGGCGTTGCGATGGTCATCGGCAGCCGTAAGCGTGTGGAAGCGCCCGTTGCGCGGCGATTGATGATAGGCGATAGCTTCCGCGCGATCAAATGAAGGGGCCGATGGGCGAGGCAACCACTATTTCGATTGAAGTGAGGCCTGGCCTGAAAATGGCCGCGTCTTGCATTGCGGGCGGGTCCAAAACGCCGATCCTTTGCATTCCGGGCCTGACGCGCAACCTGGCCGATTTCGAAGACTTTGCGCCGGTTGCGGCTGCGACGGGCCGGGACGTCTTTTCGGTCTCGCTGATCGGTCGCGGCCGATCCGATTACGATCCCGACTACCTGAAGTATTCGCCGGCAATTTATCGCGACGATGTTTTCGCGTTTCTCGACGAGATGGGGATCGACCGCGCGATCTTTGTCGGAACCTCGCTCGGCGGCATCGTCACCATGCTGGCGGCGGCGTCGACGCCCGATCGCCTTGCGGCGGCGATCATCAACGATGTCGGGCCAGAGCTTGCGCCGGAAGGCATTATGCGCATCGCCGGCTATGTCGGCGCGCGCGCGGCGGGCGCTGATGCGCCGGCTGCCGACCTTGATGAGGCGGCGGCCCGCATTCGCGCCATTAATGAGCCCGCGTTTCCTGGCCGCGACGCCGATTTCTGGCGACTTTTCGCGCGGCGCACATTTCGTCAGGAGGCGGACGGCCGGTGGCGCCTCGATTACGATCCAATGATCGGCAGGGCGCTTTTGGAGGTTGGCCCGGCGCCCGATCTCTGGGGCCCGTTTGGGGCGTTGGCAGCGCTTCCGACACTCGTCGTTCGCGGCGCGATCAGCGATCTGTTGACGCCGCCCATCATTGCGAAGATGCGCGCAGTCAATTCATCATTCGCTTATTGTGAAGTCAGCGGCGTTGGCCACGCGCCGACTTTGACGGAGCCCGATGCGCTGACGGCGATCATGCCGTTTCTTGAAGCGGTTGACTGACCCGCCCGACATGGATGCCGCATTCCGTCTTGTCCAGACCACGCCAGCGGCCCGCGCGCGCGTCATCGCCGCCAGCGACAGGGGCTGTGCAGGGCCAACAGCCGATTGAGGCAAAGCCGTTGCCAACCAGGGGATGCGGCGGCAGGCCCTGCGCCGCGGCATAAGCCTCGACGTCTTCGGCGGACCCGCGCGCGAGAGGATTGATTTTGATATGCGGCGGCGCGGCTTCGACCAGCGGCAGATATTTGCGCAGCGCCCCGTGCATACGTTTGCGGCCTGTGAACCACGCGTCAAAGCCCGATAGCGCCCCCGCGAGCGGGCGAACCTTTCGCAGCGCGCAGCACGCGTCGTTATCGCGGCGCCACAAATCGCCCTTGGGGTCTTCGCGCGTCGCTTCATCCGTTACCGGACGGATGTCGCGCACATCGGTGAGGCGAAGCTGGCGCGAAAGGTCTTCGCGATAGGCGATGGTCTGGGCAAAGTGCTTGCCGGTTTCGAGGAAAATCACCGGCGTCGTGCGATCGACTTTCGCAACAATTTGGAGGAGCGCGGCCGCTTCCGCGCCGAACGATGACACCAATGCAATGCGGCCGCGGAATTCGTCGATCGCGCGCGCAATGATTGCTTCTGCCGAAAGCGACTGGGCCTCAGCGTCCAGCATTGCCGCTCTTTCCTCGAGGGATAGCTCCGGTGACGCCGGGGACGGCAATCGCAGTGCTGCGCCGCTCACGGTCATCGGAGGTAAAATCCCGTCACGCTGCTTGACGGCGACGCGCGCGAAGATGATGCGCGGGCAAGGCGGCGTCGGCGGCGTATTGATAGAACACCGAATATGCGCCTAGTGCGTCGAGGAAGGGCGCCGGATCGGCATCGCCGATTTCAAGCGCTGTAAACCCGGCGCGCGCCATGAACAGCGCCTGATCGGGAACAAGCGCGCCGCGCGCGCGGATTTCGCCGCGAAAGCCGAAGCGCTCGCGCAGTACGCGCGCCTGACTATAGGCGCGGCCGTCCATAAAGGCCGGAAAGGCGAGAATGATCGTTGCGGCCTCGGTCACGGCTTCAGAAAGCTGCGCTATGTCTTCCGTATTCGGAATGGCAAGCGCGAATCCCGCGGCCACCGGGCGCACGCCTTCGCGCCACTGTATGAGGGTTATTTCTTCAGCGGCGATTGACGCGCCGACCGGCGCCCCCTCGCCATCAAGCCGCAGTGTCGCCATAGAGAGCCTCCTTGAACGGTTTGGCGCCAAGACGGCGATAGGCGGCGAGAAACTCCTCTTGGGGTTCCCTGAGCTTCAGATAAGTGTCGAGAATCTTCTCGATGGCATCCGCCACCTCGTGGCCGGCAAAGCCCGGCCCAAGTATCGATCCGATCGAGGCCTTTTCCGACGACGAACCGCCGAGCGTGATCTGGTAATATTCCTCGCCCTTCTTATCGAGCCCGAGAATGCCGATATGGCCCACGTGATGGTGGCCGCAGGCATTGATGCAGCCCGAAATGTTGATCTTGATCGGGCCGATCTCCTGCTGCCGGTCGAGATCGGCGAACTTGCGCGAGATCGACTGCGCCACTGGAATGGCTCGCGCCGTGGCGAGCGCGCAATAGTCAAGGCCGGGACAGGCGATGATGTCACCCGCGAGCCCGTGATTCGCGGCACTCAGTCCCGCCGCATCGAGCGCCTGCCAGATGGCGAACACATCGTCCTTCTTCACATGTGGCAGCACGATGTTCTGGGCGTGGCTGACGCGCAACTCGTCATGACTGTATTTTTCGGCGAGATCGGCCATGAGGCGCATCTGGTCGGCCGAAGCATCGCCCGGAATTCCCCCCGTTGGCTTGAGCGAGATATTGACGATCGAATAGCCGTCGGTGTTGTGGGCGGCGAGGTTGTTGCGGGCCCAGCGCGCGAAGTCGGGATTTGAAATCCTCGCGTCCTCGAAACCCGCCGACCAACGGGGCAGTTTCTCCAGGGATGGTGGTGCAAAATAATTGGCAATGCGGGTGAGTTCGCGCTCCTCCACCTCGGTCGAGGCCTCGGGCTTTCGCGCATATTCCGCTTCGACCTCGGCCTTGAATTTTTCAGCGCCGAGCTCATGAACGAGAATCTTGATCCGCGCCTTGTACTTGTTGTCGCGCCGTCCATAGAGATTGTAGACGCGCATGATGGCTTCGAGATAGCCGATCAGTTCCGGCTCGGGCAGGAAGTCACGCACTGTGACGCCGACCAGGGGTGTGCGCCCCTGCCCGCCGCCGACGATCACTTCCCATCCGGCTTCGTTCCTGTCGTTGCGGTGCATGCGCAACCCGATGTCATGCACCTTGACCGCGGCCCGGTCATTGGGAGCGCCCGTCACCGCGATCTTGAACTTGCGCGGCAGATAGGAAAATTCCGGATGCAGCGACGACCACTGGCGCAGCAGTTCGGCGACGGGCCTTGGATCGGCGATCTCGTCGGCGGCCGCTCCCGCCCAATGGTCGGTCGTCACATTGCGGATGCAGTTTCCGGAAGTCTGGATCGCATGCATCTCGACATCGGCCAACGCCGCCAGGATGTCGGCGGTGTCTTCGAGCTTGATCCAGTTGTACTGGATGTTCTGGCGGGTGGTGAAATGGCCATAGCCCCGGTCCCAGCGTTCGGCGATCAGCGCCAACTGGCGCATCTGGCGGCCCGACAGCGTGCCATAGGGAATGGCGACCCGCAGCATATAGGCGTGAAGCTGCAGATAGAGCCCGTTCATCAGCCGCAGCGGCCGGAACTCGTCCTCGGTCAGCTCGCCCTTGAGACGGCGGTCGGCCTGGTCGCGGAACTGCGCGGTTCGCTCGCGCACGAACTGATGGTCGAATTCGTCATAGCGGTACATCTCAGGCTCCCTCCGCCGCAAATCCGCCGGCCGTGCCATCGGCCTGCTTGCCGAGATCAAGCCTGACAGTCGGCCCCAGTGTGCGCATGCGCTCGCGGATATGGCTGGCCCTGATGCGGCCGTCGCGGCGCTCGGCGTCGATCAGATAGCCGCCGGTGACGACGGTGGCCAGTTCGTCCTGCTTGGCGCGAAGTTCGAGCGCCGCCGCAGCCTGCGGTTCAAGTGCCAGCGTCGCCTCGTCGATCTTCTCGCTCCAGGTTCCAGCACGGGTGAGGAACACCGCAATCCCGTCACGCAGACGGTTGGCGGTCATCACCTGGCCCTTTTCCAGCCCGCTCATGATGCAAGTCTCCAGTCTGGCTCGCGCTGGCGAAACGGCAGAACCTGGGCCACCGGCCTTGTCTCGACTCCGGCCACGGACTCGACGGCGATACCTTCCGCCGCGACCGCGATCAGCTCCTCGGCCGGAAGCTTGCCGGCATAGAGCCGCACCACCTGTCTGCCGGCCAGCGCCTCGCGCATCTGCAACACGCCGAGTTCGGTAAAGCCGGTTGATCCGGCGGCGATCCGCACCGCATCGCGCCGTGCGAGTTCAAGGACGCTGGCGCTGACGTCGGGATCAAACACAATGACATCAGACTCCTGCAATTTGCGCTGCGCCTTGAGGGTCAGCAATTCGGGATCGGCGGTGCCGCCATTGACGAACGACACACGGCCCACGACCGGCTCCCCTCCGCCGTCCAGAAGCTTCTCCACCGCCGCCTGATAGGTGAGCGTATCGCCCGCGAGAAAGGACTCACGCGCCGGGCCGAAGAAAAACCGCTGCCAGAAGCCGCGGCGGCGGACGCCCTTCGGCACCACCTCGGAAACCTTGGGCCGGAGCGCCTCGGCGGCGCGCGCCAATTTTCCCAGTCCTTGCGGCAGCATGGCGTCAATCCGGGCCCGGAGGCCCAGCGCCAGCACCGGGGCGGTGCCTTCGGTCCCTACCGCCACCACCACCGGATCGCGGTCGATGATCGAGGGAACGATGAAGCTCGACAGGCCGGCGTCGTCGACCGCGTTGACCGGGATCGAGCGGGCTTTGGCCGCCGCCGACACTGCGTCGTTCAGGTTGGGCTCGGCCGAATAGACCAGCGCAGCACCTTCGACGAGGCCCGGCTCAAACTTGCGAGCGAGCCAGTGGACACGCGGTTCCGCCGCCAGCTCCTCATGCAGTCTGGCCGCGATCACCGCGATCCGGGCCTCGGTCTTGAGCAGCAGGCGCACCTTGCGCAGTGCTTCCTCGCCGCCGCCCACCACCACCACGAGCCGGTCCTTCAGATCCACGAAAATCGGAAAATAGCGCATGGCATTCACCCAGACCCGTTCGCTTGGTCAAACACTCGATTTGCCGGACGGGCTCCGTCAATCTTGCCGATTTCGTTTGATTGACCAAGCGAAACCACGCTATGCGGGAACCCAACCTCAGACCGAATGCACTTACTGTTCTTTATAACGAACACTAGTTCTAATTACAGGACGGCCAGATGTCAACGCGCCGCGGCAAGAAAAACCTCAATTCACCGGAAGTTGACCCTAACCCGGCGCTGGGCAAGACCATCCAGCGGTTGCGCAAGGCCTACAACATGTCACTGGGCGAGTTGTCGGAACAGTCTGGCGTCGCCAAATCGATCATTTCGCAGATCGAACGGAACGAAACCAACCCGACTTTGTCGACCGTGTACCGCCTGTCGCGCGCCCTCGATACCACCATGGAACAGGTGCTCAAGACCGATAGTGGGTCCGCGTTTCTCGAACATCAGCAGAAATCGGGCATCCCCATCCTCGAAAGCCAGGACGGGCTGTGCCGCCTGGCCATCGCCGGACCCCTCAACCTCGTGTCGCAACTGCAATGGTACGACTTCCGCGCCAAACCGGGCGGCGTGCTCGAATCCGATCCTCACCCTGCGGGAACCGTCGAACATCTCTATCTGCTCAAGGGCGAGATCGAAGTCACGGCGGGCGACGACGTGAAGCGCCTGAAGATCGGCGAAGCATTGCGCTTCCGCGGCGACCTCGCCCACCGGATCGTCAATGTCGGCGAAGGCGAAGCCCATGCGACGATGGTGCTGGTGATCCGGCAGTTGGGGAGTGGGGAATAGTTTCAGCGCAACTCACCTTTCCCCCGCGAGGGGGGAAGGGGAAGTTAAGCAGCCAGCGCCTGTTTGAGATCGCTCACCAGATCGCTCACATCCTCAAGCCCGACCGACAGCCGCAGCATGCCGTCGGTGATGCCCATCATGGCGCGGGCCTCGGCGCCGATGTTGCGGTGGGTGGTGGAGGCCGGATGGGTAATCAGCGACTTGGCGTCGCCCAGATTGTTGGAAATGTCGATGAGGCAAAGGTTGCGCAGCACGTCGAAGGCCCTGGCCTTGCCGCCTTCGACCTCGAAGGTCACCAGGGTGCCGCCGAGGCTCATCTGCTTGCGGCAGAGCGCTGCCTGCAGATGGCTGTCGAGATGGGGATAGACGACGCGGATGACGCCCGGAATGCCGGACAGGACTTCGGCGATCCCGTGCGCCGCGTGGCTCTGCGCTTCGACCCGGAGCTTCAGCGTCTCCATGCCTTTCAGCAGGATCCAGGCGTTGAACGGCGAGATCGACGGCCCGGTGTGGCGGAGAAACGGCTTAAGGAGATCGTCCTTGAAATTCTTCGTCGAGACGATGGCGCCGCCCAAGACGCGCCCCTGCCCGTCCATGTGCTTCGTTCCGGAATAGACGATGACGTCGGCGCCGTAATTTAGCGGCCGCTGCAGAATGGGGGTGGCGAAGATGTTGTCGACCACGACGCAGGCGCCGGCCTGGCGCGAGATCTCGCACACCGCTTCAAGATCGATCACTTCGAGCGTCGGATTGGACGGCGTTTCGAGGAACACGCATTTAGTGTCCTTCGTCACCGCCTCGCGCCAGGCCGGAATGTCCTTGCCGTCAACCAGCGTGGTGCGGATGCCGAAGCGCGGCAGGATATTGGTGACGACCTGATAGCAGGACCCGAATAGCGCTTTGGAAGCAACGAGATGGTCGCCTGCCTTCAACTGGCACGCGAGCGCGCCGAAGACCGCCGCCATGCCCGAGGCCACGCCATAGCAGGCCTCCGCCCCTTCGAGCAGTGCAAGCCTCTCCTCGAACATCGACACAGTCGGGTTGCCATAGCGGCCATAGACATAGCCGTCGTCTTCGCCGGCAAAGCGCTTCTCGGCGGTTTCCGGCTCGTCATAAACGAAGCCCGAATTGAGATAGAGCGCTTCCGACGTCTCGCCGTGATGGGTGCGTTCAAGGCCGCCCCGGACCAGCTTGGTTGCGTCACCCCAGCGGGCCGGGTTCTGTTCGTGCTTCTTCTTTTTCATCAGCTCTGCACCCAGGGAAGCCCCGCCGCCTTCCAGCCGCCGATCGCCCCCCGGTGGCCGCTGCCATCCTTGTCGCCCTCGAACCCCTGCGCCACGTTCCAGGCATTGCTGAAGCCCGCCTGGGTGAGCGCCGAAGCCGCGGAGGCGGAGCGCGCGCCCGAGCGGCAGATGCAGAAAATCTCGGTGTCCTTGGGAAGGCCCATCAGCTCGATCTCTTCCACGAACTGGCCGTTCACCTGCATCTGCGGGAACACCTGCCACGACTGGCGGATCAGCCGCTCGACGGCGGGCACGCCGACGAACACCCATTCGGGCTGGGTGCGGACATCGATCAGCACGGCATTCGCATTGTTCTGCAAACGCTGATAGGCCCCGGCCGGAGTGACATCGCCCTGATGCATGAAACGATCCGTTCTTTATTTCATACGGTTGTAGGGGAAAGACCGTTTCCCCGCAAAAGGAAAATGCCGCGCTGGCAATCGCGGCAGGGATACAGTAGCGGGACACGCCATGACCACCGCCTTCATCGCTTTGCTCCCGGTGTTCATCGTGATCCTTGTGGGCTACGGGCTCCGCCGCTCAGGGCTCATCGATGCCGATCACTGGAACGCCGTCGATCACGTCTGTTATTTCCTGCTGTTCCCGGCGATCATCTTCAAGGAAATCGTGGCGGCCGATTTTTCCCGCGTGCCGGTGTTCGGCATGGCGCTCGCCATGATGCTGGCGGTGTCGACCATGTTCGCTCTCCTGCTGGTTTTCCGCCGTCCGCTGTCGCACGCGCTGGAGATCGACGGGCCGCAATTCACCAGCCTGTTCCAGGGGGCGACGCGCTGGCACACTTTCATCGCCTTCGCCATCATCCCCATCTATTTCGGGCCCTCGGCTTTGTCGCTCGGCGCCGTCGCCGCCGCCACCATGACGCCGCTGCTCAACGTGGTGTGCGTCGTGGTGATGTCGTATTTCACCACCGGCAAATCGCCCGGGCCGTGGAACATCGCGCTGTCGATTGCGCGCAACCCCTTCGTCCTCTCCTCGGTGGGCGGAGTCCTGTGGAAACTGCTCTATCTGCCGATGCCGGCCATGGGAATCCAGGTTCTCGACATGATCGGCAAGGGTGCCCTTGGCCTCGCATTGCTGACGGTGGGTGCGGGGTTGCGCGTCGACGAAGCGCTGTCGGCGAGATCTCCGGTGCTGGCGGCCACGTTCTTAAAACTGTTGGTCATGCCCGCGCTGATGGCCGGCTGGCTATGGCTGATGGGCGTCGGAGGCCAGGCCGCCGCCGTCGCCATCCTGTGCGGCGCCGTGCCGACCGGCTCCGGCGCCTATGTACTGGCCCGCCAGATGGGCGGCGACGCAACGCTGGTCGCCAACATCCTAACCATGCAGGTCATCTGCGCGGCGGTCACAATCCCGCTGGTGCTGGCGTGGCTGGGTTAATCCCCAGTTGCTCAAATGAATGATCTCACTCTCATTTACAAACAGGCTGCGACAATCAAGTAGGTCTCATTTTTTCGCGGCGGTAATAATTTTCCAGGATCCACGTTTCTCCCGTCCAAATCTCTAGACATCGATATCAAGACGCTTAAGTGTGGAATCAATATCGTCTGGCAAGTGCTCGTCTTTCGGCAGGACAATGGTTCGACGAGCCTTCTCCTTGGAATGGACCATCAGTTGACCAACTGCTGTGTACAGGTATTGCCGATTCATGCTCGTCTTTACTTCATAAACTCCGAGGATTCGGTCATCAGTCGTTAACATCAAGTCGACAAATTGAGAGTTGACCAAGTTTTCATTTTCGTCCTTATTACTGTTCAATTTTGCACGTAGTGCATTCACAATGTCTCCATGATGGGAGTAATAATCAATCGTCCCTTTTGTACGACCGCGTTTGGATCCAGAAAACTCAGGATTAAATTTGTTGTAGATTTTGATTACTTTTTGGATTTCTCGTTTGCCAGCCTTACCTGCAACCGCAAGCGACTTAAAACGCGCAACTTCCTGAACAAAGCGATCCATCTGCTCAACGATTTCACTGCTATCGAGTGCGCCAATAACAAATCCGCGCCGCTCATTTTCTTCGTTGTCGAATGCGGGAACTGGTTCGCGTCCGGTCCAAGCAAGAAAAGCGTCCTTACCGATACCTCTCCGCCCTCCTCCAATCTTGCCTGAATGAAGAAGATAAGCAGGACCAGTGTCTTGATCCTTGGCAAAGAAACCACTCACCCGGGCGCTGTTCGAATCTATTGGAACATTCACTTCCACTGCGATGTGTTGCACCGATTTCGCGGGATCGAATATACCAAAACCATTCCAATGAGCCACTTGCAAAACTCGTGGCGATTTCGTGGGGCGCGGCATAATTTGAGCCGTTGCGCGGGGGCGCGGGGGATTGACGGCGAGGATCGAGCCAGTGGCGGTGGGTTGCCGCGATTTTCGGCGCAGCTGCGCCGTGCTG
>JANNSP010000173.1:0-1673 GCA_031402975.1 Hyphomicrobiales bacterium | reverse complement strand
ACCACCTCGTCATAGGGAGGTTTGATATCGCTCCGATCATGCTCGAAGCGGATCGGATGGCTGGATGAACTGGGCCGGGTGATGACTGATCGGTCGACCGCCGAAATCTACATCAAGGAACCACCACCTCCGCCACCACCGCCACCGCCGCCGCCACCACCGCCGCCGCCACCGCCGCCGCCACCGCCTCCACCGCCTCCACCGCCATATGATTGCGAAGGCGCTCTCGAGGCGATTTCATCCAGCCATCCGATCCGCTTCGAGCATGATCGGAGCGATATCAAACCTCCCTATGACGAGGTGGTGGCCAAGATCGCGGCGCTGCTGGCGGACCTGCGTTGCATCCGCGAGAAGGCCGAGATCACCGGTTATACCGACGACATGGGACCGCGCCTCTATAACCAGGCGCTGAGCGAAAGGCGGGCCCAGAAGGTCGCCAACGCGCTGGCGGCGGAGGGGGTCGATCCCAACCGGCTCACCATCGCCGGCCTCGACGGTCTGGCGCCGCTCGATCCGGGAACCGACGACGACGCCCGCGCCCGCAACCGCCGCGTCGTGGTCACCATCGTGAAAGAGGACTGAGCGCGATGAACGATTTCTTCAATTTCCATGACACGCTGATCGTCGCCGAGACCAACTGGTTCTGGCTGATCGTGGCCTTCGGCCTCGGCATCTGGGTCGGCTGGCGGAGCGCTGGCCCTGAAGACGCCGGCAGAGGGGACACGCCCACATGATGCATTATGCCGTCGAACTGCTTCTCTGGTTCCTGGCCGTATTCTTCGCGGGCTGCATCGTGGGGTCCCTGCTGCGCTGGTTGCGCGGCCGCAACGAGATTGCCGAAGTCGCGCCAACGCCAGTCGAGATGAAGATCGAGCCCGCGCCGGAGCCCGCACCCGTTCCGATCGCGGCAGAGACGGAGGCGGGGCACATGACCCGGCCGAAAGGGCTGCCCGAACCGCGCGGCGGAAAACCCGACAAACTGCAGTTGCTCACCGGCATCGGACCCAAATACGAAAAGCTGCTGCACCACCAGGGCGTCTTTCATTTCGACCAGATCGCGCGATGGACGCCGGATCAGGCGGCCTGGATCGACGATCACCTGAAATTCCGCGGCCGCATCGCCCGCGAGCAATGGGTGCGCCAGGCAAGTCTTCTGGCCGAAGGCAGGACCGAGGACTTCACGAAAGAGTTTGGGAGCGAGAAGCGCGGCTGAGCAGGCGCTCGATCGCCGCCCATGCTTCCGGCTCGTCGAGAAACGGCACATGGCCGCGGGCCTGCACCGTCACGGCCTCGGCGTCTTTGTGGCGGGCCACCATCTCCTCGACCGTCGCGGCACTCAGCAGATCGGAATTCTCGCCGCGCAATATGGCGACCGGCGCCGCTGTTTCGTAGATCTGCCAGAGTTCGGGAACAGGGCCTTTCCCGATCGCTTCGGCGGAGGGAAAAACCACTGCCAGCGCCGGATCGTAATCGGCGATCACTGAGCCGCCTTCCTCGCGGAACAGGCGGCGCGCGAAGGCCTCCCAGCCGCTGTCGGAGAGGCCCACGATCCCCGGATTGCCGGATTTGAGCCGCGCCACCGCGTGCGCCCAGCCGGGCGCCGTCATGTCGCGGCCGAGATAACTCCGTATACGGAGCAATCCGTCTTTCTCGAGGCGCGGGCCGATATCGTT
>JANNSP010000172.1:0-4175 GCA_031402975.1 Hyphomicrobiales bacterium | reverse complement strand
TCCGGCGATCACCATCATCAGGCGGCGTCCGTCGCGCGTGGCGGAACCGACCAGCCCGTAGCCCGCTTCCCTGGTGTAGCCGGTCTTCATGCCGTCGGCGCCGGGATAGTCCTTGAGGAGGGGATTGCGGTTCTGCTGGGTGATCTTGTTCCAGGTGAATTCCGGCTGGCTGTAGAACTTGTAATATTCGGGAAAATTGATGTTGATGTAGCGCGCGAGTGTCACCAGGTCGCGGACGCTCATCTTGTGGTCGGGGTCGGGCAGTCCGGTGGCGTTCTTGAAGATCGCGTTCTTCAGTCCGAGTTCGCGGGCGCGCGCTGTCATCTTCGTGGCGAATGCTTCCTCGGTTCCGGAGATCGCTTCGGCAATGGCGATGCAGGCATCGTTGGCCGACTGCACGATGACGCCCTGCATGAGATCCGAGAGCTTCACTCGCGTATTGGGATTGACATACATCGTCGAGCCGCCGGAGGACGAGCCACCCCGCTTCCAGGCGTCGACGGTGACCAGGATTTCCTGGTCCATGCTCAATTCGCCCTTCCTGATACCCTCGAACACCATGATCATGGTCATGAGTTTGCTCATGCTGGCGGGTGGAACCGGCGTGTCCGGGTCCTTCTCGTAAAACACATTGCCGGAGCGGGCATCGATCAGGATGGCGTAAGGCGCCTTGGTCTCGAACGCCGCATCCTGGGCAAAGGTTGGGCTGACCACTCCCAGGGCCAGAATGACAAATGAGAAAATCAAAAAAACCCGGCGCATCCATTCACTCCGCTAGAGCAGTGGACTGTCAGTTGGCAATCACTCTCCCCAATTTCGTCATTCCCGCGAAGGCGGGAACCCCGCTATTTACCAATAAGCTAGCGGGGCCCCCGCCCGCGCGGGGGGTGACGGTCAGGGGGCAAGGTTGCAATCAACAGACAGCCCGACGCTCGAATGCAGCGAAGCTAGAAGGGATGCACCCCGAAATCAATCACGCAGGGTCTACAGCGCCGCCTGCATCGTGTTGGCGACGATCACATGGGCGTCGGGGTGGCCGAGCGCCACGGCGGCGTCAAGTGCCGTCTCGGCATCGGCGGCCCCGGCGATCGGCCCGACACGCACGCGATAAATCGTGCCGCCGGTGCCCGACAATTCCACCATCTGCACCGGCCAGGAATTGGCCAGTGACGCCCTGGCGCGCTCGGCGTTCTCATGGTCGGCAAAGGCTCCGACCTGGATGAAATAAGCCTCGGCGCCGCTATCCACCGCAGGCTCCGGCGCTGCCGCCACCACGACCGGCTTCGGTTGCTTGCGGGGTTTCGCAGCCGCCACCTGGACGGTCCCGCGATCGCGATTGGCTGCGGCGATCATCCGGCGCAACGGCGTGCCGCGCTCCAGCTCGCGGTTCATCGCGGCGAGGTGCCTGCCTTTGTCGTTCAACGGCGCGGGGCCGGCATACTGCACCCGGACTTTGGCGCCGCCCTTGCGCTTGAAGCCGAGCATGTCGGCCGAGCGTTTGGACAGATCGATGATCCGGGTGCCGACAAACGGTCCCCGGTCGTTGATCCGCACGATGAGTTCGCGGCCGTTCTCGAGATTGGTGACCTTGACATAGCTCGGCAGCGGCAGCGTCGGATGGGCCGCCGTCAGGTCGTTCATGTCGAACCATTCGCCATTGGACGTGCGGCGGCGGTGAAACGCCTCGCCATACCACGACGCCGGCCCGTCCTTGTCGTAACCGGGTTGTTCCTTGGGCGTGAACCAGCGCCCCGCGACCTGGTAGGGTTTGCCCACATGGTAACGGCCACCGCCCTTGGGCAACGGGCCCGAACCTTTGTAATAAGGGCTGCCCTGCCCGGCGAACGGGTCAAGCGCGCCATGCTTCGAGGTCTTGGAGCAGCCGGCCAGAACCAGTCCGAGACTGACCATCACGACCGGCAGAATATACAGATGACGCAACGCCCACACTCCCCGCCATGCCACCCCCTCCCACAGGAGTGGCCATAACAACACACAGGGGATTTTCGCGCGCCGAGCGTAAACTTACCGTTGCCCAGGATGGTTAATGCTTTGACTACCCGGAGGTCGCAGCGGACAGTCTCTTGATGTTATCGCCGGCGGCCTTGATGCCTTTGGCCGCGGCCTGCTTGTAATAATCGAGCGCCTTGTCGCGGTCGGCTGAGACGCCCCAGCCCATTTCGTACATGCCGCCCAGATTGTTGAGGCCCCAGCCATCGCCCTGATTGGCGGCGATTTCGAAATGCTTGAAGGCTTCGCCCAGATCGCGGGCGACGCCCTTGCCGTTCAGAAACATCATGCCAAGATTGTTCTCGGCTTCCGCCAGCTTCTTTTCCGCCGCCTTCCGGTACCATTCGACGGCTTTGCCGGGATCGGCCGGCGTCCCCTGCCCGTTCTGATACAGTTGGCCGAGCGCATTCATCGCCGGCCCATGGCCTTTTCCGGCGGCATCCTGATAGAGCTTCAAGGCTGTCGCCAGATCCTGCTTGATCCCCTTGGCACCCTTGGCGACGATCCGGGCCAGGCGGTATTGCGCCTCGACGTTCCCCAGAAGTGCCGCCTCGCGATACCATTTCGCCGCCTCGGCGATGTCGGGAACGCCCTCGATCCCCTTTTCGTAAGACTCGGCGACGGACACCTGCGCCTCTTCGTCGCCGACTTTCGCCAGCTTCAGTTTCTTGTCGAACGGCAATTCCTCGAACCCTTGCGCCAGGGCCGGCCCCGCCACCGCGATTGCCGCCAGAACCCAGATGAGTCTAGTCCACACGGCGGAAATCCATCGACTTGCAGATGAAGGCGACGCAGCCCTTGACCTTCATCTCGTTGCCCCTGAGCTTCATCACCGAGGAATAGGTATTGCCGTCGTCGGCGTTGTAGATGCTGCCTTCCCACTTGCCCTCGCCCCGGGCTTCCATGCCATTCAAGATGCGAAGGCCGATGATTGGCCGGTGGCGGAGCGTGGCGTTGGGGTTTTCCTTGTCGCGCTTTGGCCGGCCCTTCTTGTCGAGGGGTTTGGCCAGCGCCACTATATTGCCGCACAACCTTGGGCCGCAGGGAACGATCCGCACGGTCACCTTGCCGTTTTCCATCCGCCAGGTTCCGGTCGCAGCCGGAGAAGCCCCAGCCGGATCTCCACTTGCGGACATAAGGACAGCGGACAAAGCGAGATACCCGATCAACCGCATTCCTTCCTCCTTCGCATCAATCCGATTGCCGCTTCCCCTAGGACTGGGCTAGTCTTGGCCAACCCAGCTTCAGGAGCATTATGATGAGCAACGTCGCCCCACTCAAGCCCTCGCCCTCCCATGATGCCGGCGAATGGCAATTGCGTGTCGATCTGGCGGCGGCTTTCAGGCTGGCGGTGCATTTCAACTGGCATGAGGCGGTCGGCAATCATTTCAGCGTGGCGGTTTCATCCGACGGCCGCAAGTTCCTGATGAACCCCAAATGGCGGCATTTCTCGCGCGTCACCGCCTCCAGCCTGCAACTGCTAGATACCGAAGACGCCACGGTGATGACGGGGCCAAACGCTCCCGACGAAACGGCCTGGTGCATCCACGGGAGAATCCATGCCTTGGCGCCGCAGGCCCGCTGCATTCTCCATTGCCATCCCCGCAATATCACCGCCATCGCCGCGCTGGCGGATCCCGAAATCAAGCCCATCGACCAGAACACCGGGCGCTTCTACAATCGCGTCGCCTACGATCTGGGCTTCGAAGGCATGGCGCTTAGTGATGCCGAAGGAGAGCGCCTGGTGCGGGTTCTCGGCAACCGCAAAACCATGTTGATGGGCAATCATGGCGCGCTCGTCGCCGCCGCCAGCGTGGCCGAGGCCTTCGACGAACTGTATTTCCTCGAACGCGCCTGCCAGACCCTGGTGATGGCCTATTCGACCGGCCAGAAGCTCAATGTCATTCCGCACCAGGCGGCCCTCCAGACCGCCAGCGACTGGGACCGCTACGCCGATTCGGCCTTCACCCATTTCGACGAAATGAAACGCATCCTCGATGCCGAGGGCTCTTCCTACGCCGACTGAATAAACATCGCGAACGGCTCCTCCGTGGCGCGCGCGATGAGCGCCTTGTAGCGCCCGTGCATGTCGTGACCCGGCTCGATCTTGCCGAAGGCCGCCGATTTTCCCTGCCGCGCCAGCGGTGAGAAGACGATCGGCGCCG
>JANNSP010000171.1:0-19362 GCA_031402975.1 Hyphomicrobiales bacterium | reverse complement strand
CATAGGATTTGAGCACATTGCGCATCGGGATGGCGGGGCCAAAAACAGCCGTCCGGGGGTAGAGTTGGTAACATGGCGGCGAGCGGCGTCCTTAAAGACGAAACAGTTTCAACACTGAATGAAGCGCCTGATCATAATGTCCGGATCGTACAGATCAGTGGGCTGGTGAAATGGTTCGATGTTGGACGGGGCTACGGCTTCATCATTCCCGACAACGGCATGCAGGACATTCTGATCCATCTGTCGTGCCTCAAGCGCGACGGGTTCGACGTGCCGCTCGAAGGTGCCCGCATCACCTGCGAGGCGGTGGCGCGGCAGAAAGGCTATCAGTGCCTCAAGGTGCTGTCGGTCGATCTGTCGACGGCGATCCATCCGGTCGAGCGCAAAAGCCGGGCCCACAACAACGTGGCGCCGTCGAGCGGCTGGGTCCGCGCCAAGGTCAAATGGTTCAACCGCGCGCGAGGCTTCGGTTTCGTCTCGGAAGGCGACGGCAAGCCCGACATCTTCGTCCACATGGAGACGCTGCGCAAAACCGGCATCGCCGAACTCGAGCCCGACTCGTGGATCTATGTGCGCTTTGGCGAAGGCCCCAAGGGCAACATGGCGGCCGAGGTCAGGCAGTCGCTCGAAGGCGGCCCGGCGCACACGAATTGAGTCATCGTTCCGCTGCAATTGCCTGAAAAGCAGCCCCCATGCGCCACATTCTCGCCGGTCTGCTCCTCGCTTTCATTGCCTTTGCCGCTACAGCCGAGGAAGCTCTTCCACGGACCGAGACGGTGGCGGTCGAAACGGCAGCCGGCGTCACCGAATTCGCGGCCGAGATCGCCGATACCGATCGCTTGCGCGAGAAGGGCCTGATGTTCCGGCGGAGCCTCGCGCCAGACAAGGGGATGCTGTTCGATTTCGGCCAGCCGCGCATGGTCGCGATGTGGATGAAGAACACTTATATCGCACTCGACATGGTGTTCATCCGCGCCGACGGCACGGTGGCGGGGGTGGCCAGCAATACCAAGCCGCATTCGCTCGACGTGATCGGCGTCGAGGAACCGGTGCTGGGCGTTCTGGAATTGAGCGCCGGCGCGGCGGCGCGGATCGGGCTCAAACCGGGTGACAAGGTCCGCCATCCGATGTTCGAGCGCTGAAGGTAACGCCGGCCTTGCCCGGCTTGGCCTTAATCGGATAGAGACGGGGCCATGACAGTCGGGGTGTAGCGCAGTCTGGTAGCGCACCTGCCTTGGGCGCAGGGGGTCGTCAGTTCGAATCTGGCCACCCCGACCATCATTTCGAAACGTTGGAGAAACCGATGCCCGTCAGGATTTACCGGCCAGCCCGCAACGCCATGCAGTCGGGCCGGGGGAAAAGCGATGAATGGCTCGTCGAATTCGAGCCCGAGTCGAAGCGCGAAGCCGATCCGCTGATGGGCTGGACCTCGTCGGCAGATACCAAGCAGCAACTGCGTCTGGTGTTCCCGACAAGGCAAGAGGCGGTGGCCTATGCCGAACGCGAGGGTCTGGCCTATACGGTCTATCCCGAGACGAAAGAGCGGATGATCCGCAAATCCTATTCCGACAATTTCAAATGGGGCAGAAGCGACAACTGGACCCATTGAGTCTTTCCACCCTTCCCCCCACGCGGGGGAAGGGCATAGATAGGGACACGACCCCGTAGCTCAGCTGGACTAGAGCAAGTGCCTTCTAAGCACTTTTTCTACTCCCACATAGTGGCACATGTTGCACATAATTTTCATTTTTCGTTGATTTTACAATGGCTAAGTACTCATAGTGACACATGGAGACACATGACAGCACATCCGGATTGGGAGCAAAAAAGAACAAAACCCTCACCGAGTTCGCAATCAACGCGCTCAAGTTCGAGGGCAAAACCCGCTATGTGTGGGACCCGTCTCTTCCGGCGTTCGGAGTGCGGGTGGGAAAGACCCGCAAAACCTTTACCGTCATCCGCGGCAAGACTAGGGAACGCATCACAATCGGCCAATACCCGGCCATTTCCCCTCCAAGAGGCGCGGAAGCGTGCGAGGGTACTACTTCCCAAAATCCCCGCCTACGCGCCACCACGGATTTCCGGTACGCCCTAAACCAGTAAATCGAACGGCACGTTTCGACTCTCAAGTCGTACAGGGGTACCGAGCGTATCCTGCGCAAGCATTTCACTTGGCCTAAGTCGCTGCACGCAATCACACGCCATGATGTGCAAGCCGTCCAGGACAACCTCGGCAAAACTCCCTCAGAGGCGAACCACGCCTTTAAGTACCTACGTTCTTTTTTTCTTTGGTGCGTCCGCCGTGACCTTCTCGAAGCCAACCCTATCGCCGCTATGCGTATGCCGTACCGCGAGCATAGTCGCGACCGTATCCTTACGCCCGCTGAACTCAAGGCTATTTGGCAGGTCGCTACAGACTACCCATTTGGCACCATCATCCGCCTCGCCATTCTCACCGGCCAGCGGAGGGGCGAGCTACAGTACATGACCGTCACAGACGGCATAGCCACCATCCCTGCCGCGTATACCAAAAATGGAAGAGAGCACGTCTTTCCACTTGGTAGCCATTTCATACTGTGTGAGCGAGTGCGAATTGACCGGCCGGGTTGCGATGGCTTGACTGATGATTCCGAGCGTGAACACCAGGAAAACCGTTCGCAACATTGGCAATTTCTGTCCCTCGCACGTTTACTTGTTCCACCAATAAACTGCCGTAATGGAAGCTTTGCCATTTTCGACTAAGTATTATAAATCAATGACTTATGTCGCTACCGAAGTGTCGGCAATGACGGTCCGTTCCACTACGGGCCAACGCGTTTACCATTTGTAGATGGTTATTAACAACAACTTGACTCAAACTCTCCGCACTCGTAAACAGACCACAGGAACGGTCTACGTTTGTTGGAGTAACTCGCCATGGATAGAAAATTTCATCTTCTGGCGGCCTTGAGTCTTTTAGCCTTGGGCGCGAGTTCCAGTTCTGAGCCGGCAAAGGCTCAGGAATTCGCCGGTGTAGATCTCAATCAATGCGTCGCAAATACCGGGAAGTCCGAGGAAGAATGCGCCTGCGAAGCCGCATTGGAGAGCGGCAAGGCCGTGGATCTGGCCAGGTTCCTGGAAATTTACGCAAGCAAGGCTGAAAATACAGCTTGCGCGGCAGTTGCGTTGATAGGGCCCAAGGCCGAAACGCCGCCCGACAACCGCTACGGCGGTTAGTCCAATCATCCACCGGTCAATTGGCCGGTGGCGGCGATTGTCGTAAGCGGTGCCGCGCGTGGTTGATTTGAGTTTCACCATGCTCTTTTACGGCACGCTAATGTCATCTCTGTACCTTGATCTCCAGAAGCACAACTCTGCCTCAATTGAATAATAGAGGTCGAGCCGGGGATATCGTGCTACGGGGGAAGCATGTTTTACAGACGATTGATCGCGTCCGCGTTGGCGCTCTTTGTTCTGCTGCCTTTGCTAGCGCCGCAGTCAAGCGCCGCGGCTCCCAAATCCTGGAAGCTCAATTATCCCACCGCCGGTTCCGTCACCATTCGGGCGGGGGATACCGTCCTTCTCGACACCAATATTGCGCTGGAGAACCTGACCATTCTCGGTCAGGTCATCTGCGCCGACAAGAGCCTGTCGGCGAGCGCCAACTGGATCATGGTTCACGGCCTGTTGCAGTGCGGAACACCTGCCGCTCCGTTCACCAAGAAATTGACCATCACGCTCACGGGCGCCGATACCAACCAGAACGTCATGGGGATGGGCACGAAATTCCTCGGCGCGATGGGCGGCGGGAAAATCGTGCTCCACGGCGAAAACCGGGATGGATGGACCCGTCTGGCGGCCACCGCGAACCGGGGGGTCTCGACGATCGCTCTCAAGGAGGCGCCCCCGTGGCGCGCCGGCGACAGTATTGTGGTCGTCTCCACCGGCTTCCGCGCCGAACACGCGGAAGAGCGCCAGATCGCCGCCATTTCCGGAAACCAGGTTCGCCTGTCCGCGCCACTTGCCTATCAGCACTGGTGCGCGACCTCGACGTTCGGCAATCGATCGATCGAGCAATGCGCCGAAATCGGACTGCTCACCCGCAACATCGTCATCAGGGGCCGCATGAGTCCCGCCGCTCCGGGGTTCGGTGGACATGTGATGGTGATGGCGGGGTCTTCGGCGCGAATCAGCGGCGTGCAGTTCCTGAACATGGGCCAGCGGGGCAAGATCGGCCGCTATCCCATGCACTGGCACATGGTCGGCCAGGCGCCCGGTCAGTATCTTGTGAAGTCCAGCATCGCGCATTCGTTCAACCGCTTCCTGTCCATTCACGGCACCCATCAGATCAGGCTGGCCGGCAATGTCGGCTACGATACGATCGGCCATGGCTATTATCTCGAGGACGGCATTGAAACCCGCAATGTCATCGAGGACAACCTCGGGGTGCTGGTGCGCAACGCCCGCGATGGGACGCCCACGCCGTCCGACAAGGAGGCCGCGGTGTTCTGGATCAGCAATCCCGACAATATCGTGCGCCGCAATGTGGCCGCGGGGTCGGAGCACACCGGCTTCTGGCTGGGTTTTCCGGAGCATCCCATCGGTCTGTCGGCGACCAACAGCGTGTGGCCGAGACGCACCAGGTTGCGGGAGTTCAGCGGCAATGTCAGCCACTCCAACATGATACGGGGGTTGTATGTCGATGGAGCGGAAAATCCCGACCGCACCACATCGACGACCTCCTACGAACCGCGGCTCAATCCGGCGGACCCAACGTCTCCCGCCGTGCCGCCCGTCTTCAAGAATTTCACCGGCTACAAGAATCGCTATCAGGGGGCCTGGATACGCAGCCTGTCGCGCCCGGTACTGCAATCGGCAAAACTCGCGGACAACTATGTGGGAGCGCATTTCATAAGTGTTTCCCAAGGCACCGGATACGTCCAGGATTCACTCATCGTGGGCGAGACCGCCAACAAGGGCAATCCCGAAAGCTGGGAAACCAGGGGTCTTGACGGCCGCGAACTTCCCCATTTCTGGTCGCCGTCGGACTCTCTGCGCGGTCTGGAATTCTACCAGGGGCCCATGGCCGTGCGTCGAACCCTGTTCGCCAACTTCAACTCGAACAGCCTGAGGAAATCGGGCAGCATCACCGGCGCGTCACCCAATCCGTACTGGACAAGCTCGCTCAACACGTCCAGCGCGATCACCTTTCACAATTCAAACAGAGTCTGGCTTGAACCGATTACGCCGAACAATGATGGCGATGCCTATACGGTGATCCGCGATTCGGACGGCTCCATCACCGGCGTTCCGGGCCGCCGGATCGTTCCGCGAAATCCGGTCCTCATTACCCCGAGTTGCGCCTCGAGGCCGGACTGGAACGCCTATGTCTGCCCGCACAATTATATCGGCCTGCAGATTGTCACGGACACGAGCGTCGATCTGACGGGTTCGGTCCTGAAGCGGGACGATGGCGCGACCCATGTCATGGGAAGCACCTCCGACCGAGGACAACTTCGAATGAACCTCCTGGAGGGCCGGACACACACGCTGTCCTTGTCCATTACGGCGCCGAAGAGACTGTCGTTCGTGCGCCAGGAGCAGGCAGGAAAAGCGGTGCGGCTGTCGCTACCATATGCCTTTTCCAATTTTACCGTCACCCTGTGGGGAGCCCCGGTGGCCAATGCGCTTTCCCTGGGCGAACTCGCTTTCGGCGGCACCAAGTATTATTACGATATGGGCGCGAAGAGACTGCATCTGCGGCTGGTTTCCACCGATGGCAGTTGGCAAAGCTATGTGGTCAAGCGGCCGAAGCGCAATCGTCAGAGAGCGCCAACTGTCTGAATTAGCGTTGTCGAGCCGTTGGCGGGCAATGGAATCGGCGGGAGACTCTCGAAGGTTGACCGATTGCGCTCATATTCCTGCTGGTTTGGCAGATAGGCAAGATCTCTCGCCATCGGCCGAAGCGCCACAGTCACGGTGACCGGCCGGGTGGTGTCGGCTCTCTGCCACCTGGCGTTCAGCGTGATGTCGCAAATGAAACTGCGGCCGGCGCGGGGCACCACATATTTCTGCGCCTTGGTTTCGAAATACGATCCTCCGGCCACGGTGGAGTGAAACATCGTGATTTCGCAAATCACATCATGAGGTGGAGGCGGCGACGATCTGACGATAATCGTGGCTTTCACCGTGAGAGCGAAGCCACGGAATACCACTGCTCTGGGCCCGGATGGGGCGGGAGACAGTTGTTCCAGCCGGTCGAGGAGAAGTTCGGTGCGCGGATCGGGCGTGGTGGACTGGGCCGCGGCAAACGATGCCGGCAGGGCCATCGTGAGCAGAATGACCATCATTCTGGGCAGTTTGCGGATCATGATGTGGTCTCCATGTTCTAGTTGTGGGATCGGCAGGCGACTTGAAACCGGACTTGAGACCACGTCTTTCGTCTCGACTTCAAATCCCGCCCTAGGCTAACCCCCGTGCCATGGAGTACAGAATACCCAAATGATTCCGGGGTCAAACTTTTTTGGTCGGCCCCAGCCGGGCCGGATGGCGCCGAACAGACGTCTTCAGCATCCGTTCATCCGGGCGGGGGTAATCGATGCCATCTTCGCCGGCTTTCGATGGAGGTCGCAATGCCCGATACAAAATGGTCGCTGTTTGAAAACGGGATGCCGGGACTTCATCTCACCATCAACCCGCAGAGGCCGTTGCCGGCGGAAGCCCAGATCAGCCGTCATTTTGTCGGTCATGGCGTTACTTTGACATCCGATGAACTGCAAACGATCCTGGCAAGCCGCGGCGAAGGCATCGCCACGCTGAACAACCTGATGGGCAGCCTCCTGCCGGGATTTACCCCGGACCAGCGGCTCAAATTCTCCACCCAGATCGCCGACGCGCTGCTCGACAAGAGTCTTGCGGCGCAATTGTCGCGCGACGCGCCCACGACCTTCGAGCGGCTACAGCAGCGCGACGAAATGCTGATGCAGGTGTTTCGGCAGAACCCGGGGCCCGGCGCCACGCGCGCCCCGGCGCCGACGCTCCTGGAACAGGTTCCGGTCGGGGTTTCGCTGACCCTTCACTTCTAAAGCGACGGACTATAAACTGGAATCACACTCGCCAGTTACGGGTCGAGGTTGCATTGGAGTGGAATCGTGGCGGGCGCACTCGACGGAAAATCCTGCGTCATAACGGGGGCGGCCTTCGGCATCGGTCGGGCCACAGCCGTTCGGTTCGCGGCGGAAGGCGGACACCTGGTGCTGGCCGATATTCAGGAGCAGCCGCTCCTCGCGCTTGCCAAGGAGCTTCGGGGGCGGGGCGCGGTTGTCGAAACTTCGGTCTGCAACGTGTCGGTGGCGGGCGACGTCAAGCGCATCATCGATCTTGCGGTGTCGGCTTTCGGCCGCCTCGATGTGGCGGTGGCCAATGCCGGCATCATTCCGCTCACCGATATCCTCGAATCGACGCCCGAACTGTGGGACGAGGTGATGGCGGTCGATGGCCGGGGCATGTTCCTCACCTGCAAATATTCGATCGAGGCGATGCTGGCGACGGGCGGCGGCTCGATCGTCTGCACCTCGTCGATCTCAGGCGTCGAGGGACAGAAGCGCCAGGCGGTTTACGGCCCGGCGAAGTTCGTGGCCTCGGGCTTGACCAAGCATCTCGCCATCGAATGGGCCGACCGGGGCATCCGCGTCAACGCCGTGGCGCCCGGCACCATCATGACCGAGCGGGTCAAGCGCCTGCCGGAGGAACCGGGCGGCGCCGACTACCTGGCCGTCCTTGAAAAGGCGCATCCGATCGGCCGCATCGGGACTCCCGCCGAAGTCGCGGCCGCCATCCTGTTCCTGGCTTCGGCCGAGGCATCGTTCATTACCGGGGTGATCCTCCCCGTCGATGGCGGATACCTCGCCCAGTAGCGCTAGGCTGGTGCCGCGCCAGCGACCGACATGAACCCGTCATAGATAGTCCGGGCGTTGGCTGTGAAACTCTCCATCAGGGGCCTGGCTTCGTTTGCGAGCGTCGTGACCGCGCCCGGTCCCCTGGCCTTCACCAGGGCCGATTCATAGGCAGGGACGCAGCCCCAGTTGGGGATGGTGTCGGGCTCGATCTCAACATGGTATTGCATGGAATAGGCGTTGTGTCCGATGCGCATGGCCTGGACCGGGCAGATGCCGGAACTGGCGAGGACGGCGGCATCGTCGGGCGCCTGGGCCACGCGCACCGAATGCCATTGCAGCGTCTTCATCCGCCGCGGCAGGTTGCCGAAAACCGGGTCGGCTTTGCCTTCGGCGGTCAACTCAACCTCAAGGATTCCGATCTCGGGCGGCCGTTGCGGGCCACAGGTGCCGCCCAGCGCATCGGCCAGCAACTGATGGCCGAGACACAGGCCGAGAAACGGCCGCTGGAGCTCGCGCACCCAGCGCCGGATGGCGCGTTTCTCGGGCACCAGCCAGGGACAGTCCTCGATGTCCCAGACATCCATCGGACCGCCCATGACCCACAGGACATCGTAATCCTCGAGCCGCGGTATCGCGTCTCCGGCATCGAGCTCGACGGCGTCCCAGGCGATGCCGTCCTCGGCCAGGAACTGGCGCAGGATGCCCGGGTGCTCGCAGTCGATATGCTGGAAAACGAGGATCCTCATGCGAACTCCGGCTGAAGCTGTTGACTTGAAGGTGGCGACCCGGCGCAGGATGCGGCAGACTGTTCCGCATGTGCAATCTTTATTCGCTGTCAAAGGGCCAGGCCGCCATCATCGAGATGACGCGGGCCATGACCGACACGACCGGCAACATGCCGGTGCTGCCGGGCATCTTTCCGGATTACTTCGCGCCCATCGTGCGGAACAACGCGCGCGGCCGCGAACTGGCCATGGCGCGCTGGGGCATGCCGTCGCCCGCCTTCGCGCTCAAGGGCCGCAACTCAGACTCCGGCGTCACCAATATCCGCAATGTCAAATCGCCGCACTGGCGACGCTGGCTCGGCCGCGACAACCGCTGCGCCGTGCCGTTCACCAGTTTCGCCGAAAACGAGGTGCTGGCGGATGGCTCGCGGCCGCCGGTGTGGTTCGCCCTCGACGAGACGCGGCCCCTGGCTTTCTTCGCCGGACTGTGGACGCGCTGGACCTCGGTTAGGAAGGTCAAGGAGGGGGAGACGGCGAATGACCTGTTCGGCTTTCTCACGACTGAGCCCAATGCCGAGGTGGGAGCGATCCATCCCAAGGCCATGCCGGTGATCCTCGCCACAGAGGACGAGATCGAGCGATGGCTGACGGCGCCGGCCGAGGAGGCGTTGACGCTGCAGCGGCCGCTGGCGGATGGGGCGCTGACAATCGTGGCGCGCGGACAGAAAAAGGACGGCCATGAATAAGATCGCGGTGGGCCTGCGCGGCGTCGGCAAATCCTATGGGCCGGTGGTGGCGGTCAAGCCGCTCGACCTCGACGTGACGGCGGGCGATTTCCTGGCGATCCTCGGGCCCTCAGGCTGCGGAAAGACCACGCTGCTCCGCATGATCGGCGGATTTGTCGAGCCGACATCGGGGCGCATCGAGGTGAACGGCGCCGACGTGACGGACCTGCCGCCGGAAGCCCGCCCCACCAACATGGTGTTCCAGGGCTATGGCCTGTTTCCGCACATGAATGTGCGCCAGAACATCGCCTATGGCTTGCGATTGCGCAAGCTGCCGAAAGACCTGATCGAGACGCGCGTGGCGCGGATGCTGGCGCTGGTCCGCCTCGAAGACCTCAGCGCGCGGATGCCGGGTGAACTGTCGGGCGGTCAGCAGCAGCGGGTGGCGGTCGCCCGCGCGCTGGTCATGGAGCCGCCGGTGCTGCTGCTCGACGAACCGTTCGGCGCGCTCGACCTCAAATTGCGCCAGGCGATGCAGGACGAGTTGCGGCGCATCCACCGCGAGGTCGGCGGCACCTTCGTGTTCGTCACCCACGACCAGACCGAGGCGCTGGCGCTGGCCAACCGCATCGCTGTGATGAACGAGGGCCGCCTCGAACAGATCGGCACGCCTGAGGAAATGTACTTGCGCCCGGCCAGCCGCTTCGTCGCGCAGTTCATCGGCGAGGCCAATGTGCTGGACGGCCGGCGGCAAAGCGGGACGGTCACCACGGCCAGCGGTTTGACGTTCGGCAATGACGGCGCCGATGGCGGCGTGGTGCTGGTGATCCGCCCGGAGCACGCCCGGCTGACGGCGAAATCCGTTCCAGGCCAATCAGCGGTCGTGGGTGCTGTCGACGAAGCGACGTTCTTCGGCTCGCATGTGCGCTATGGCGTGGTGCTGGCATCGAGCGAACGGATCAATGTCCACGCGCCGCTGACCGAACCTCTTGCCGCAGTGGGAGAAACGGTGACAGTCGCCTGGGACAGCGGGATGCAGCGCGTGCTTGAGGCATGACAGTTCAGCCCCGATAGCGGCTGAAACGGAGCGCCAGCGCGGTCGAGCCGATGCTGGCGGCGATCAACAGGGTCGCCAGCGCATTTATGGTGGGATCGAGCGAGGTGCGGACCAGGCCCCACACCATGGTCGGCAGCGTGTTGCCGCTGCCTATCGTAAAGAAGGTGATGATGAAATCGTCGAGCGAAATGGCGAGCGCGATCAACCCCGCGCCAACCACCGTCGGCTGGATGACGGGGAGCGTCACGGTGAAGAAGGCGTAAGCAGGCGAGGCGCCGAGATCGCGCGCGCTGTCGACGATCGACCAGTCGAAGCTCTGCAGCCGCGCATAGAGAATGGCGATGACGAAAGGTTGGACCACCACGAGTTGCCCAAGGATCACGGTCGGAAGCCCCAGCTTCAAGGTGAGCAGGCGGATGAAATAGCTGAGCAGCGCCACGCCGATGACGAGGCCGGGCAACATCATCGGCAGGCTGAGCAAGGCGATCAGCCGCGCCGCGCGCCTGGCTTCCATGCGGGCGAGCGAAAGGGCCGCGAGCGTTCCGGTGACGACGCTGACGGCGCTGACCACGACGGCGACGATCACGCTGTTGTAGAGCGCGGGCCAGAAATAATCGATGGCGAGAAGTTTCCGGTACCAGTCGAAAGTGAGCCCCGACAACGGCAGGCTGGTCAAGGCCGAGGTGTTGAAGCTGAACAGCACCACAAGCGCCAGCGGGATCAACAGATAGACCGCGATCATCAGGGCAAGGAGGATCCAGATGACATCGAGCAGGCGGGCGCGCGTCATGGACGGAGGCTCCGGGCGAGTCCGTATCTGACGGCCACCACCACCGCGAGCGTCGCCGCCATGCTGGTGAAAGCGAGCGCGCTGCCCAGCGGCCAGTTGAAGGCGATCGAGAACTGGTTTTCGATGAAGGTGCCGATCAGAGCAGCGCCGCCGCCGACGAAGCGCGGTGTCACATAATCGCCGGCCGAAATCAGGAAGCTCAGCATGAAGGCCGTGAGCAATCCGCCTTGCGCCTGCGGCAGCACGATGTCGCGCATGACCGAGACGGGCCCGGCGCCCAGGTCGCGCGCCGCCTCGATGGTCACGTCGCGGACCCCCCGCAGGCTGCCATAGATCGGCAGCACGGCGAAGGGCAGCAGGAAATAGGTGAGGGTGATGACGACGCCGTTGGCGCTGTAGAGCAGCGCCGCCAGCGGTTTATCGATGAAGCCCGCCAGCAGCAGACCCTTGTTGAGCACGCCATCGGTGCCGAGAATGCTTTTCCACGCGTAGATCTTGACCAGGTAGCCGCCGAACAAGGTGATCAGTGTCAGGAACAGAAAATATTCGGCGAAGCGGCCGAGCTTGAAGCGGATGGCGTAGGCGAAGACGAAGGCGAGAAGGGTGGTGACACCGGCGATGATGCCGGAGACGAGCAATGTGTAGAGGAGCACGTCGCCATATTCGGTGACGGCCTCGGCATAGTTCCGCAGAGAAAAATCGGGCCGCATCACGCGGGCGCGCACGGTCCAGAAACTGATGGCGAAGAAATAGGCGAGAGGGGCCGCGAACAGGCCGGTGAAAATGAGAAGAGCCGGGGCGAGGGGCATTTGGCGCATGTCTGTTGGCTTCAACCGGGTCCCCTTCCTCTCCCGCTTCGCGGGCGAGGACGCTTCAGTTCGATACAACTTGACCGTCCCGCCGAAAGCAAGCCACAATCGGTTCGGCGAACAGGGAGCGTGCCATGATCAAGGGAAGAGACAGTCTTATCGAGCTGATGGAAATGTCGCGGCTGTCGCGGCGGAGCCTCCTGGCGGGGCTCGGAACCTCGGCACTTGGCCTCGCATCCTCTCCCGCTTTTGCCGCGACCACCATGACCTGGATGGGCTGGCAAGGTTACGAAACGCCGATCAAGGCCGGCGGTTTCCTCAAGGACAACGACATCGATTTCCAGCCGACCTTCATTTCCTCGAATGAGGAAATCATCAGCAAGCTGCAGGCCGGCGGCATCGGCAAGACCGATCTGGTCTCCATGTATTTCGGCTATCTGCAACTGATGCACGAAGCCGGACTGATCGAGACCATCGACGAGAGCCGGATCGAGGCCTTCGGCAAGCTTATTCCCGAATTCACCAAGACCGGCGCCATCCGCGTGGACGGCAAATTGCTCGGCGTGCCGTGGAACTGGGGGTCGCTGCCCCTGATGTATGATCCCGCCGTGGTTAAGGCGCCGCCGCAAAGCTGGCTCGAGATTTTCAACGACGAGTACAAGGGCAAGGTGGCGATGGTCGACGACCCGCTGACCTATCTCCTGATCTGGGGCACGGTGACGACCGGGCGGCCCGACGGCACGCTGATCAAGAAGGACGAGCTCGCCAAACTCATCGACCAGCAGATCGTCCTGAAGAAGGAGCACGCGCGGGCCTTCCTCCCAAGCTACGGCGACATGGCCGATGCGTTCGCTCGGAACGAGGTGGTGGTGTCCAATCTCGGCTGGGAAGCGGTTGCGGTGTGGGCCAAGGCCAAGGGCAAGGAGATCCACTACACGATCCCCAAGGAAGGCACCGGGCTGTTCATGGATTGCCTGACCATCCCCAAGGACGCGCCGCATCTCAATCTCACCTACAAGATGATCAACCATGTGCTGTCGACCGATCCGCAGCTGGTGTTCGCCACCGAGCAGAGTGCCGGCATCACCAATCTCGACACGGTGCCGATGCTGCCCAAGGAACTGGCCGACGCCTATGGCTATGCCAGTCTCCCCGACAAGCTGACCAAGGCCAGGCTGCAGCCGATGCCGCCGACCGAGTCGGACGAGTGGGCGACTTACGACGACTTCCTGAAGGAGTATCAGCGGCTGCAGAAGGCCTGAGCGGCTCCAGCCTTCGATGGAGCGCGAGCTTTCCGGAAGCCGGGCGGTTTGTCCCATCGCGCGGCTCGACGTCTTTCCGCTGGCACTGCCGCGCGAAGAAGCGGATGCGCTCGACTCGACCGTCGATACGGTAGTGGTGCGCCTCACCGATGCCGAGGGCCGCACTGGAATCGGCGAGGCCGATGCGCCGCCGATGGTGGTCAAGCATTTCATCGAGATGCCGACCGGCCATCTGTGGAGCCAGAATTTCGGCGGCGTGCTGTTGGGCGCCGATCCCATCGAGATCGCGGCGCTGCACGAA
This sequence comes from Hyphomicrobiales bacterium, assembly GCA_031402975.1. Classification (GTDB taxonomy): domain Bacteria; phylum Pseudomonadota; class Alphaproteobacteria; order Rhizobiales; family Aestuariivirgaceae; genus Aestuariivirga. The sequence goes on along the minus strand of JANNSP010000171.1, from coordinate 5,816 downwards.
AAATTGTACCAGGCGACGATTTATTCGGGCCGCCGGGGCCTTGGCATTCACGCGCTCTCGGCGGTCGACATCGCGCTCCACGATCTAGCCGGCAAGCAGCTTGGGCTTCCGGCCTACAAGCTGATGGGCGGCGCGCGGCGCGATCGCTTGCGGCCCTACTGCACGATCTATCCGGGACTGGCGCGGCAAGGGCAGGGCGTCGAGGACCTGATGACCGAGATCGGCCGGCAGTTCGCGCGCGCCCGCGAGATCGGCTTTCGCGCGGTGAAGATGGAGGTGCTGTTCTACGATCTGGTGAGCGACAGCGAACTGGTGGACCTCATCCATCGCGGCCGCCGGATGCTCGGCGATGACATGCTGATGGCGGTCGATTTCGGCTATCGCTGGCATAACTGGCGCGATGCCCAGTGGGTGCTCGACCGCATCGGCGATGCGCGGGTGCATTTCGCCGAGGCGTGCCTGCAGCATGACGACCTCGACGGACATGCCAGGCTGGCAAAGGTTTCGCCGATCCGCATCTGCGGGGCGGAATTCGCGGCGACACGCTTTGAGGTTAAGGAGTGGATCGAGCGCGGCCAGGTCGACGTGGTGCAGCCCGACATCAGCCGCTGCGGCGGCCTGACCGAAATCCGGCGCATCGCGGACATGTGCGAATTGCGCGGCGTCGAGGTCATTCCGCATGGCTGGAAGACCGGCATCCTGGCCCATGCCGGGCGGCATTTTCAGGCGGCGTGCCCGGCAGCACCGCTGTTTGAATTCATCTCGCCTTTGGTGTTCGACAGTCCGCTGCGGCGCGATCTGGTGGGACCGGAGCCGGTGATGGTGGATGGCTATATGGATCTGCCGGCGGCGCCCGGCCTTGGCATTAACCTTAATCTCGATACGGTCGAGCGCTACCTGATCCGGACTTGAGCCTGGATCATAATTAACTATGCGGCAAGTCTCAGTCCGTGATAGGCTGTGGGTGTGGAGCTTTTGCCGCACGGTCATTTGCGACACGGCGGAGATTTCGGCCCCATCGCGTTGTCGCAACGCATTGACCCACACCGTTCCGGATACGCCGCCGACATGCACAATATAGCCGACAAGTCCATCGAGCAGAAAGACGCCGAGGCGGAGGTCAAGCAGTTTCACGACGACCTCGGGCCCTTCGTGGTGGCCGCCGAAACGACGCGCATGGCCATGGTGTTCACCGACGCGAAGGAGCCCGGACACCCGATCATTTTCGCCAATGACAGCTTTCTTGATTTAACCGGTTACACCCGGGAGGAGGTGCTGGGCCAGGATTTCAACTTCCTGCTGGCGCATGCCGGTGATGGCGCCGCCCGGTCGCGGGTCGAAACGGCCATGGGTGGAGACGCGGACGGCGTTTCCGAAATCTCCTACCGGCGCAAGGATGGCAGCGAGTTCTGGGCGGGGATCTGCATCAGCCCGGTGCGCGACGAGAGTGGCGCCATCGTGCAGCATTTCGTCTCGATCGCGGATCTCAGCATCCACAAGGATGCGGAGGTCCAGTCGAAGATGCTGATCGACGAACTGAACCACCGGGTGAAGAATATTCTGTCCACGGTGCAATCGGTCGTCTGGCAGGCGCTGCGAACCGAGTCCGATCCGAAAGCGATCCGCGAGGCCATCGGGCACCGGCTGTCGGCACTCTCCCGATCGCATGACCTCCTGGCCCGCGAGAACTGGAAAAGCGCCGGGCTGAACGATATCGTCGCCGACGCGCTGGAGCCGTTCACCGCCAAGCAAGGACGCAAGGAACGGATATTCATAGTGGGCGACAATCTCCGTTTTCCGCCCAAGGCAGCGCTGGCCCTCGGCATCGCGTTCAACGAACTGGCGACGAACGCGGTGAAATATGGCGCGCTGTCGAATGCCGGGGGTTCGGTCCATATCGAATGGAAGGTGGACCCACAGTCGCTCCGGCTCATCCTGTGCTGGCGCGAGACGGGCGGCCCGCCTGTCGCCCCACCGTTGCACAAGGGGTTCGGTTCAAGTGTCCTCGAACGCGGGTTGGCGCATGAACTGGACGGCAGAGTCGAACTCGATTGCCGAAGCGACGGCGTGGCGTGCACGATCGACATTCCCGCTCCGCAGGGAAGGCGTGTTGGCTGACTTGCTGTCCGGCCGCAATATCCTGGTCGTCGAGGACGAGATGCTGATCATGATGATGATCGAAAGCATGCTGGCCGATCTCGGCTGCGAACAGGTCACGGCGGCGGCGACCGTCAGCCAAGCCATCGACCTGATCGGCCGGATGGATTTCGACGCGGCGATGCTGGACATGAATCTCGACGGCCAGGCGAGTTACGAGGTGGCCGATCGCCTTGCCCAGCGCGGCGTTCCCTTCATGTTTTCCACCGGCAGCAGCGAGCAGGATATAAGGCCAGAGTATCGCGACCGGCCGGTGTTGAGAAAACCCTTCAGCGAGCACGAACTGACGGCGATTTTCAGCAGTCTTTTTCCCCGCTGATGGCGCGCTCGACGAAGCTGTCGAGCACCCGCTTCTCGCCCGCCTTGTCGAAATCGATGGTGAGTTTGTTGCCGTCGATCGAGGTCACGCGGCCGTAGCCGAATTTCTGGTGGAAGATGCGCTCGCCCGCCGCGAAGCCGCTTGGCTCCGTTTCGCGCGCGGTGAGTTCCCCCTCGATGAAATGCGGCGTGTTGCGGGCGCTGTCGCCCGTGGCCCAGCGCGATTGCGCGCGCTGCCAGCCGGGCGTCGCATAGGTGTTGGCGAAGGGTTTCATCTCGTCGAAACGGCTTGAGCCATAACCGCCGAGCGCGTGGCCGCCATAGCTGCCGGTCATCGGCGCGACCTCCACGAAAGCTTCCGGCAGTTCGTCGATGAAGCGCGACGGCAGAGAGGACTGCCACTGGTTGTGGATGCGCCGGTTCTGCGCGAAGGACACGGTGGCGCGGCGCTTGGCCCGCGTCAGGCCGACATAAGCGAGGCGGCGCTCCTCCTCGAGACCGGCGCGGCCTTTCTCGTCGAGGGCGCGCTGGTGCGGGAACAGGCCTTCCTCCCAGCCGGGCAGGAACACCGTGCCGAATTCCAGCCCCTTGGCCGAATGCAGCGTCATGATGTTGACCTTGTCCTCGTCGCTCTGGCCGGCGACATCCATCACCAGCGCTATGTGTTCGAGGAAACCGGCGAGCGAGTCGAACTCGCCCATCGAGCGCACCAGCTCCTTCAGGTTTTCGAGCCGCCCTTGCGCTTCCGGGCTCTTGTCGTTCTGCCACATGGCGGTATAGCCCGACTCGTCGAGGATGATTTCGGCCAGCTCGGTATGCGGAAGGCCGGCCATCGCTTGCCGCCAGCGGTTGAAACTTTCGATCAGTGTACGGAGTGCCGCGCGGGTCTTGTTGGGCAGTGCATCGCTGAGGCTGAGTGCTTCGGTGGCGCGATACAGCGACAGGCCTTGGTGCCGCGCATGTTCGTGCAGGCGCTTGACCGAGGTTTCGCCGACGCCGCGCTTGGGCACATTGATGATGCGCTCGAAGGCGAGGTCGTTGTCGGGCGACGCCGTCACCTTGAAATAAGCCAGCGCGTCGCGCACTTCGGCCCGCTCGTAGAAGCGCGGGCCGCCGATGACGCGATAGGGAACACCAAGCGTGATGAAACGGTCCTCGAAGGCCCGCATCTGGAACGAGGCGCGCACCAGGATCGCCATGTCGTTGAGTTTTTCGCCCTTGCGCTGCAGGCTCTCGATATCGTCGCCGATGGCGCGCGCCTCCTCGTCGCCATCCCAATGCGAGCGCACGGTGACGGGCTCGCCGTCGAGCGCCTCGGTGCGCAGCGTCTTGCCGAGGCGGCCCTCGTTCTTGGCGATGAGACCCGAGGCGACACCGAGAATATGCGGCGTCGAGCGGTAGTTGCGTGCGAGGCGGATGACTTTGGCGCCGGGAAAATCTTTTTCGAAGCGCAGGATGTTGTCGACCTCGGCACCCCGCCAGCCATAGATCGACTGGTCGTCGTCGCCGACGCAGCAGACATTGTGGTGGCCTTGCGCCAAGAGCCTCAGCCACAGATACTGCGCCACGTTGGTGTCCTGGTATTCGTCGACCAGCATGTATTTGAAGCGGCGCTGATACTCCTTCAGCACGTCCGGATGCTCCTGGAAGATGCGCAGCACTTCGAGCAGGAGATCGCCAAAATCGGCGGCGTTCACTACCTTGAGACGCGCCTGATATTCGGCATAGAGCTTGCCGCCCAGGCCGTTGGCGAACGAAGTCTGCTCGCCCGAGGGAACCTGGGACGGGATCAGCCCGCGATTCTTCCAGCCGTCGATGAGGGCCGCCAGTTGCCGCGCCGGCCAGCGCTTCTCGTCGATATCATGGAGTCTGAGCAATTGTTTGAGGAGCCGGATCTGGTCGTCGGTATCGAGGATGGAGAAGCCGGAGCGTAAGCCCGCCAGTTCGGCGTGGCGGCGCAGGATCTTGACGCCGATGGCATGGAACGTGCCGAGCCAGGTCATGCCCTCGACCACGCCGCCGATCAAGGTGCCGATCCGATCCTTCATCTCGCGCGCCGCCTTGTTGGTGAAGGTGACGGCGAGCATCTGGCCGGGCCAGGCCTTGCCGGTGGCGAGGATATGGGCGAGCCTCGTTGTCAGTACGCGGGTCTTGCCGGTGCCCGCTCCCGCCAGCACCAGAAGCGGCCCGTCGGTCGTCTCGACAGCGGCGCGCTGCTCGGGATTGAGGCCCTTGAGGTAAGACGGCTCGGCCCCTGCCAAAGCGCGCGACGACAGGCTCCCCGGCTTCACCGGAGGAGGCGCCATGTCGTCGTCAAAATCGCCGATATCGATGGGTCGCGCGGGCATTGGGGGTCCGAATCCTCAGTGCCCTATATAGCAGGTGAGGCCCGGCGAAAGCAGGCCTTGCGCGTCAGGCGGCCTTTTTCATCCGCAGCGACTGGACCGCGAACTGAACCTGACGCCACGTCTCGGCGGTTTCGGGATCGCCCGATTTCTCGCATAGGATGGCATGGCGGGCCGCTTCGGTCTCGGCCCTCACCCCATGAACGAAGACAAGGGCCTGGGCGAAATGCTGATGTCCCTGGGTGATCATGCTCGCCTCCATCGCTGACTTCTGGTGAGTCGCTGTATGGACGTGAAATGCGCCAAGATTGTTGCGCCGGTGTGACGGGGTTAGTGGACTTAGAGCACGACGATCAGAGCCCGGTGACCGGCCGCACGGGCAATGCGCGAATCTCGCGTGAACATTGGAATGTCCAGCAGTTCAGCGAGCGCAGTATAAGCCGCATCATACGGAGTCAGATTGTTTCGCAATTCCCAGATTCGCCAATTCAGCCGGTGGACCGGCTGGCGGTCAATGGTAAACGCCTCAAAATCCGCCACCGCTAGTTCGGCACGGTCCCGATCTATATTTCCGAGCAGCAACTGGCGGCGTATCGCGTGCAATACTTCCTGGTCGACAAGATGCGGGGCCACGAGGTCGCCAGCTTCCTCCGTCTGCCTCATTACATCCTGTTCGAGGCTCGCGTCGAAAAGGATATGGACCAGTACCGACGCGTCGATGACGATCATCGACTGTCGCGCTGTTCCCTGATGAGGTCGGCGGCACTTGGCGAGAGATGAACCGGCTTCCTCGTCTTCAGACGAGCATAGAGCTCAGCCATGCTGGGCCGTTTGAGCTCGCGCTCGATCAGCCGCGTGACCCACTCCGTCGCCGACACACCTTCCTCCGCGGCTCGAACCTTCACCTTGCGATGGGTTTCGGGCTTGAGATTGCGCACTTGCAACATCTTGTTCATGTTCCGAACATACTTTCATGTGAGGTGCATGTCAATCACG
>JANNSP010000170.1:0-7879 GCA_031402975.1 Hyphomicrobiales bacterium | reverse complement strand
ACTAAACTATTGTTTTAATTACGCAATAATTTTTCGTAATATGACTTTCCTACGCGGTGGCCAGGGGGTAACAACTAAAAGTTGCACTACATGTTGATCAAGCCATAATGGACAAGGGTCGGCGGTCGACGGCGGTTCCCGTTGCAGCCGGTTCCAGGTCTCCCAACATGGTTCGACCGGCGATAGTCCCAGGGGCGCAAGAGCGATGGTGAAGCCTCAGAATTGAGCCGTGGCGGCGATTTCCGGCCCGCCGAGGGTCAAGTAGCCCCCGAACCCCGTCGCCGTCCTGAGGCTCCTATGAGGGGCCATGGTAGAATGGTAGAAGTAGGTGGTAGAAACCTACTCTTAAGTATCTGAAATTATTGAAAAATATAGAGTTGGCGCGCCCGACAGGATTCGAACCCATGACCCCCAGATTCGTAGTCTGGTGCTCTATCCAGCTGAGCTACGGGCGCGCGGTGTGGGCGTTCTCTAGTACGCCGGATTGACGAACGCAAGCGCAAGGCAGTCATCAGACCGACGCCGGTTTCCGTTCGCCCCTCCGGCCGGCGCGAAGCTCCGCCACGCTGTCGGGAATGGTAACGAGGAAGGTCGTTCCACTCTCGCCCGTCGATTTTAGCTTGATGTCGCCGCCATGGGCGCGGACCAACTCCGCCGCGATGGCAAGCCCCAGCCCCGTGCCGCCCGAACGGGCCGAACTCTGGAACGCCTCGAACAGCCGGGCCCGCACCTGTTCGGGAATGCCGGGCCCGTTGTCGCTGACCTCGAGACCGAGCACGCTGCCTTTGCGCCATGACTTCACGGTGATCGAGCCGTCGGGCGCGCCGGGGCGCTCGCCCTGTTGGACTTCCAGCGCCTGGATGGCGTTCCGCACCAGATTGGTGAGCACCCGGTTGAGCTGGTCCGGATCGGCGTCGGCGAACTGGCTGGCCGCCACGTTGTTGTAGAGGACGATCCGGCTCGACGTCTGCAAGACGGCGCTGTCGATCACCTCTTCGACCAAAGTCTTGAGCGGTACCTTGACCCTGGCCGGCGGCAATTCCTGGGCGCGGCCGAATTTAAGCGTCTGGCTGAGGAATGAAATGGCGCGGTCGAGCGAGGCGATGAGTTTGGGCACGAAACGCTGCACGGTCGGATCGTTGACCATGGCGAGGCGGTCGGAAATCAGTTGCGCCGAGGACAGCATGTTGCGGAGATCGTGGCTGACCTTGGAGACGGCGAGGCCCAATGCCGCCAGCCGGCTTTTCTGCTGCAGCATCTGGACGAGATCGCTCTGCATGTCGTGCAGCTCGCGCTCGGCCACGCCGATCTCGTCGCCGCGGCCCGAGGGCTGGATGATGCGGCCGGGGTCTTCCGGATTCTGCCCGAAAGCCACCATGTTGCGGGTAAGACGCTGCATCGGCAGCACCAGCACCCGGTTGAGCGCGGCAAAGACCAGCCCCGCCACCACGAGCGACAGGATGATCGAGAGAATGAGAATGTTGAAGGCATAGGCGAACATCGCCGCGCGCAGCGGCTTTTCGTTGAGCGCGATCTCGATCACCTCGCCCGACATGTTGGGCGGCGTATCGACGATGCCGATCACCCGGCCGTCGGCCGCCAGCATGGCGCCGAAGGCATCGGTGATCGAAGGCAGCCAGCGCAGCACCCGGAGGTCGAACCTGGCATCGATCATGTAGTCGCCGTCGCTGCGCAACAGCAGTTGCCGCCGCTCGCCCTTGGTCAGCGAGACGGCGAGAACGCCCGCGCCTTTGAGGATTTCGCTGCGCAGATCGCTCGACAGGATCTGGTTGGGCGCGGCCTCGGCGGCAAGTGCTGCGATTTCGGCCTGCGCCACGCGGCCCTTCAGCCACTGGATGCGAAAGTTGGCGATCGATGGCAAAAAGATCAAAACTTCGCCGATCATGACGAAGACGATGGTCAGCGCCAGAACCTTGCCGGACAGCCCGGCGAAGAACCCCGGCCTTCGGGACGTCATGTTATTCCCCGCCACTGTTGTCAGACCCCGATCATCATCCGAACCGCCCGAGCATGGTTATTACGCGTCTTATCCATGGATTGGTTGCAAGACCCGAAAAAAAGTTAATCGCGGCGCGCTGGCTGGCCTCGCCCAAAGTGGGATAGGGCAGCACCGCTGCCGTCATCGATCTCAGGGTAAGCCCGTTGGCGATCGCCACCAGCCACGGCTGGATCAATTCGCCGGCATGGGTGCCAGCGATGCCCACGCCCAGGATGCGGCCACGCCGCCCGGCGATGACCTTCACCAGCCCGCTTGTCGCTGCCTCGGTCCGCGCCCGGTCGTTTCGCGCGAAGGGCGAGCGCAGCACCTTGATCCCTTCACCATGAATGCGCCGCGCCTCGGCTTCCGTCAGTCCCGCCTGCGCCAGTTCGGGATCGCTGAAGGTTACCCAGGGGATCGACTCAGGCCGAAAGTGGACGGGAAGGCGGAACAGCGCGTTGCGGATGACGAGACCCGCCTGATGGCCGGCCGCATGGGTGAATTGCGGGCCCCCCGTCACATCGCCCAATGCATAGACCCGGCGGTTGGTGGTTTTCAACCCCCGGTCGACGGTGATGCCCTTTGCGGTAAAGTTGATTGCAGCGGCTGCGAGGCCGAGGCCCTCGGTGTTGGGCCGCCTGCCGGTGGCAAGCAGCAGATGGGTTCCTTCTATGGTCGCGCCATCGATCTCGACGGCGATCCCGCCCGCGGCGTGGCGCACCGACCTGACCGGGCTGCGGCTCAGGATCCTGACACCCTCGGCCCTGAGTCTGTCGAGGACCACGGACGCCAGTTCTGGGTCATCCTTTCCCAATGGCTCCAAAGCCTCGATCACGGTTACCGCCGATCCCAGTCGGCGGAAAGCCTGGCCCATTTCAATGCCGATGGGCCCGCCCCCGATAATGACCAGGTGTCCGGGCAATACGGTGTTCTCGAACAGCGTCTCGTTGGTGAAATAGGAAACCCCGTCGAGCCCGGGGATGGGTGGAATGGCCGCCCGCGACCCCGTGGCGATGACGAAACGCCGGGCCTCGTAAGTCTCGCCATTCGCCAAGAGAGTGCCCGCATCACGGAACGAGGCTTCGGCCCGCACCACCTTGATGCCCAGCCCTTCCATCCGCTCTTGGCTGTCATGTGGTTCGATGGCCGCGATGGCGCGACGCACATGCGCCATGACTTCGGCGAAATCGATGCGCGGTTCGCTGGGGGCGATGCCAAAGGGACCACAATCGCGCAACGCCTGGGCATGTTTCGCGGCGGCAATCAGCGCCTTGGACGGCACGCAGCCATAATTGAGGCAGTCGCCGCCCATCTTGCCTTTCTCGAACAGAACCACTTTCTGACCGAACTGCGCCGCCGCCGCGGCGACCGACAGCCCGCCCGAGCCAGCACCGATCACCGCGATATCGAACCTCAACCACTCCTCCAGCGCCGCCAGTGCTTGATGGCGACCGGGATCAGCGCCACCACACCCAGCGCCACGAACGCCAGCACGATGTCGCGGGTGATGAGCGCCCCAAGCTCAAGGTGGAAGTTGCACTCGGCGGCGCCTGATTCCAGGCAATCGCGATGGCGCGCCGCCTGGGCGTCGATGATGCTGTCGAGCCCGGACCCCAGCCAGGTATAGGCAATCGAGGCGGGAATGATGCCGATCACCGTGGCGGCGAGAAAGGTCCTCCGTCCGACCTTGCACAGACCGGCGACGGCATTGACCGCGAAAAACGGAAAGACCGGGACAAGACGAAGAAACAGCAGATAGTTGAAGGCATCTTCCGAAAAGCCGCTGGACAGTTTCTGCAGGAAGGGGCCGGAACGCTTGGCGAAGACATGGCCGAATGACGATCGCACCGCCTCGAAGACCAGAAACCCGCCCAAGGTGGCGGAGGCGACGACGACCGGTACGCCAAGCTTCCAGCCGAAGAGGAAACCACCCGCGACGCTCATCACTGCAGCGACTGGAAGCGACAACGCCACGATGGCGACATAGGCTGCCATGAAGATAGCGATAGCCAGGACCATGTGGCTTGCCACGAACGCTTTGAGGAGATCGCGGTTAAGCGCCACGGTTTCGAGAGAGAGATAGTTGTGGAGCCCGAGACCATAGGCCGCCGCCACCGCCACGCCGATGCCAAGCACCGGCCACCAGCGGCGGAGCGGCGGCGGTCGGCCCTGGTTCTCCAGATCGGGCATGGCGGCAAGCGACTTCGGCATCGGCCTACAGATGACCCATTAACCGGTGTGGCGAAAGGGCCCCTCACCCCCTCGTGAGAACTATTCAGGCGGCGTGTGCCCAGCGTGAACGCCCGACGCCAACCCCTCGATCTCTTTCGCCACCAAGTCCTGGAGAAGCCAGAGATTGCGGTCGCGGATGCCGAACTGGTCGAGATGGTGAACCGTATTGAACAGGTATTCCGCACCCGATCCCCAATGGCCGGCGGCCCTGGCCAGGATGCGGGCGACTTCGGCAAGCTCCAGTTTTCCCGTATAGGCCGGTCCCCTGGGATCGGCGGTCATGGCGAGCGCCTTTCGCTGTTCGCCGCCCTCGCAGCGGATGTCGATCCAGCGCGGCACATTGGTTGCCGGTTTCATGGTGGTCTCGCGGCGCACCAGCCGGTGCAACTGGGCCGCGTGATTGTCGTCGGGCAGGCGATAGGCGACCCCCTGGCAACATCCGCCCCGGTCGAGAGCCATCATCAGGCCGGGAAACGCCGCAGTGCCGCGCCAGCGCCGGATGCGGAGACAGAAGGAGCGGTGCCAGCCATGCGCGGTGGCGCGGGCATTCCCCGTTTGCTCGAATTCCGGTTTCCAGATGAGCGAGCCATAGGCGAAGAGCCACAGCTCGCGCGGCCGATGCTGCGCCAGCAGGCCTTCGACCATGTTATGATGGTCTTCGTCGGTCTGGTGGAGGGCGCCTGGCGGGAAACCCCTATCGGGTTCGGTCCGCGCCACCCGGGCGATTAATTCAGGCGTCAGCGCCATCGGGGCCTTGGCCGGCATTCCGTTCCTCGCCTGTTTGACTTTGTCCGGCATTTCCCCCTATAAGCCCGGCCAATTCCAGAAGCCTCGATCACAGCCTCCGGGAGCGCCCTCAAGGTATCCGAAATCTTGAGCCATGTTGCAAGCATTGGCGCCCGTGGAGCATGACCTAACGGAGACCGAACGTGAAGCGTACCTATCAACCCTCGAAAATCGTCCGCAAGCGGCGTCACGGCTTCCGTTCGCGCATGGCCACTGTCGGTGGCCGCAATGTTCTGGCACGGCGCCGCGCCAAGGGCCGCAAGCGCCTGTCGGCCTAGGGCCGGACAAGTCCCGTCGTGGAACGCCTCAAGCGCCGGCAGGATTTCGTTGCCGCCGCCCGGGCTTTGCATGCCGCGACGGCCGGCATGGTGGTGCAGGCCCGCGATCGCCGGGACGAGGCGGCACCGCGCGTCGGGTTCACCACGACGAAGAAGCTGGGCAATGCCGTCATCCGCAACCGGATCAGGCGAAGGCTGCGCGAAGTCGCCCGCCTGGGTCTCGAAGCTGAGGCCCGCAGCGGTTTCGACTATGTCCTGATCGGCCGTGCGGGCGCGCTGAACCGGCCCTTCTCCGAACTCCACAAAGACCTCAATTCCGCCTTGAAGCGGCTGCACCGCACCTCACATGATGCGGGCTGACAAGGGACGGCCATGAATTACGACAACAAGAATTTCATCCTCGCCATCGTGCTGTCCATGCTCATCATCTTCGGATGGCAGTATTTCTATCCCAATTCGATGCTGACCCGGCAGGCCGAGCAGCAGACCACGGCACAGCAGGGGACGAGCGGAACGGCAACGACCGGTGCCCAGATTCCCGCGACCGTCCAGCCCTCAAGTTTGAGCCGCGACGATGCGCTGAAAGCCACGCCCCGCATTCTCATCGAAACGCCATCGCTGTCGGGATCGATCAATCTGCAAGGCGCGCAGATCGACGATCTCCATCTGCTCAAATATCGCGAGACGATCAACCCGGCGAGCCCGACCATCGTTTTCCTCTCCCCCGCCGGAACGCCAGGCGCCCTGTTCGCCGAACAAGGCTTCATCGCGGCGACCGGAACGACGGCAAAACTGCCCGATCCCAAGACCGTATGGTCGGCGCCCGCAGACGCGGTTCTGACGCCCGACAAGCCGGTGACGCTCACCTGGGACAATGGCGAGGGTCTGGTCTTCACCCGCGTCATTTCGATTGGCGACGAATATGTCTTCACCGTCACCCAGACGGTGCAGAACAAGTCGTCGGCTCCGGTGTCGCTCATCCCCTATGCGCGAGTGCAGCGCCAGGACACGCCCCTGGTGGCCGGCTTCTGGGTGTTCTTCGAGGGCATGCTGGGCGTGTTCGACGGAACACTGCAGGAGGTTCACTATTCGGACCATGCGGAAGCGACGGAGCCCGAGAAATACGACTCGACCGGCGGCTGGATCGGCTTCACCGACAAATACTGGGCGGCGGCGATGATCCCCGACCAGACAAGACCGCTCACCGCGAGCTTCCTGCACCGGAAGCAGGACAATCGCGACGTCTTTCAGACCGACTACCTGGCCAAGGACCCGATCGTGGTCGAGCCGGGCTCCAGCGCCACCTATCAGGACCAGCTTTTCGCCGGCGCCAAGGTCGTCCAGACCATCGACGCGGTCGGCGAGAAATACCAGATCAAGAACTTCGACCTGATGGTCGACTGGGGCTGGTTCTATTTCCTCACCAAGCCGATGTTCTACCTCCTCGACTGGCTCAAAAGCCTGGCCGGCAATTTCGGCGTTGCCATCCTCCTGGCGACGGTCTTGGTGAAGGCGGTGCTCTATCCGCTCGCCAACAAATCCTACGCCTCGATGAGCAAGATGAAGAAGCTGCAGCCGGAAATGGTGAAGCTCAAGGAGCTCTATCCCGACGACAAAATGAAACAGCAGCAGGGCATGATGGAACTCTACAAGCGCGAGAAGGTCTCGCCGCTGTCGGGTTGCCTCCCGGTCGTCATCCAGATTCCGATCTTCTTCGCGCTCTACAAGGTCATTCTGACTTCGATCGAATTGCGCCACGCGCCGTTCTTCGGCTGGATTCACGATCTCTCCGCCCCCGACCCCACCAGCCTGTTCAACCTGTTCGGCCTTCTGCCCTACAGCGTGCCCGATTATCTGCTGATCGGCGTGTGGCCCTTGCTCATGGGCATCACCATGTGGGTGCAGATGCGGCTCAATCCGACGCCGCCGGATCCGATCCAGGCCAGCCTCTTCAACTGGATGCCGGTCATCTTCACCTTCATGCTCGGCACCTTCCCGGTGGGTCTCGTCATCTACTGGGCGTGGAGCAATTTTCTGTCGATCGTCCAGCAGTCGATCATCATGAAACGCCATGGCGTTGAGGTCGACCTGTTCGGCAATATCAGGGACAGCCTGCCCTTCCTCAAGAAAAAGCCCGCGAGTTGAGTGAACGCTTCTCCACGGACCAGATCGATGCGGGCCGCCGGCTGTTCGGCGGCCCGCATGTTTTCATGCTGGGAGTGGCTCATCTCGTACAATTGCCGCCGTCCAAAGGCGTGGAGATCGCCTTTGCCGGTCGCTCCAATGTCGGCAAGTCCTCGCTGATCAACGCGCTGACCGGCGTCAACGATCTGGCGCGGGCGTCCAACACCCCGGGCCGCACCCGCGAACTCAATTTCTTCGACGTGGGCGGAGCCTTCCGGCTGGTCGACATGCCGGGCTATGGCTATGCCAAGGCGCCCAAGAAGGATGTCAAGAAGTGGCAGTCGCTGCTGCGCGGCTATCTGCGCGGACGCCCCGGTCTGACCCGCGTCTTCGTGCTCATCGACTCGCGCCACGGGGTGCTCGAAGCCGACGAAGAAATGTTCAAGCTGCTCGACGAGTC
>JANNSP010000169.1:0-1815 GCA_031402975.1 Hyphomicrobiales bacterium | reverse complement strand
CCGCGATCCACCGCCTTCAGCATGTCGTAAAGCGTCAGGCAGGCGACCGAGCAAGCGGTCAGCGCCTCCATTTCGACGCCCGTCTTGCCCTCGACCTTCACCGTCGCCGTCACCTCGATCTGGGATTCCGCAGCCACGAATTCGACCGACACTTTGGTGATGAGCAGGGGATGGCAGAGCGGAATGAGGTCCGAGGTCTTCTTCGCCGCCAGGATGCCGGCGATCCGCGCCGTCGCCAGCACGTCGCCCTTCTTGGCTTTGCCCTCGACCACCAGTGCGAGCGTCGCTGGCTCCATCAGCACCCGCGCTTTGGCGGTGGCCACCCGCGCCGTGGCATGTTTCTCCGACACGTCCACCATATGGGCGTTGCCCGCGGCGTCGAGATGGCTGAGCCTGTTCATGCTCGCATCAGTATAGCACGGGTCGCCGCTGCCACATCCCCCTGCCGCATCAGGCTCTCTCCGATCAGGAAGGCGTTGACGCCTACGTGGGAAAGCCGCTGCAAATCCTCAGCGGTGAATAACCCGCTCTCGCTCACCACGATCCGCTCCTTTGGAACCAATGGAGCCAGCCGCTCGGTCGTCTCCAGCGCCGTCTCGAACGTATGGAGATTGCGGTTGTTGATGCCGATCAGCCGGGTCGAAAGCTTGAGTGCCCGCTCCAGTTCCGCCTCGTCATGCACCTCCGCCAGTACCGCCATGCCCCAGTCGCGCGCCGCCGCCTCAAGCTCTAGCGCCAGTCCGTCATCGATCATGGCCAGGATGATGAGGATGCAGTCCGCCCCCCAGGCCCGCGCTTCCGCCACCTGATAGAAATCGAGCATGAAATCCTTGCGCAGCGCCGGAAGTGCTGTGACCGCCCGCGCCGCCCCGAGAAATTCCGGCGCCCCCTGGAACGACGGCCCGTCGGTCAGGACGGAAAGGCACGCCGCACCGCCATCTTCGTAAGCCATCGCCAGCCGCGGCGGATTGAAATCCGCCCGGATCAGCCCCTTCGACGGACTGGCCTTCTTGATCTCGGCAATGAGTGCAAATTCACGCCCCGAAATCTTCTTCTCCAGCGCCCCCACAAAATCGCGCACCGGAGGCGCATCCAGCGCCATCACCTCAAGCTCGCGCTCGGGGATCTCCAGTCGAGCCGCCGCAACTTCCTCGCGCTTGTAGGACGCGATCCTGTCGAGAATGGTACTCAAAAGTCCCTCATCCGCCCTTCGGGCACCTTCTCCCATTCTTCGAATGGGCGAAGGCACATATACTTTTGCCTTCGCCCGCACGGAACGCGTGGGAGAAAGTCCCGAAGGGCGGATGAGGGCCTTCCTTCCCTCTACTCATTCGACACCCTCACCAGCCGTTCCAGCGCCCCGAGCGCCGCGCCGCCATTGATCGCCTTCTTCGCCTCGACCACCCCCTCGCGAATGTCCCCAACACTTCCCGCCACCAGCAGCGCCGCCCCCGCCGTCATCACAGCCGCATCGCGGAAGCCCGAGGCCTCGCCCATCAACACCCTCCGCAGCGCCGCCGCGTTCTCCGCCGCCTCGCCGCCCTTCAACTCCACCGCCGCCGAGCGCTTCAACCCCGCCATTTCCGGCGTCAGTTCGAAACTCGACACCTTGCCGTCCTTCAGTTCAGCGATCCAGGTCACCCCCGACGGCACGATCTCGTCGAAGCCGCCTTCGCCATGACAGATCCAGCACGCTTCCGAGCCGAGGTTCTTCATCACCTGGGCTAGAGGTTCGACCCAGGCCCTTGAAAAGACTCCGGTAATCTGCCGCGTGACACCCGCCGGATTGGACAGGGGCCCGAGCAGGTTGAAGAT
>JANNSP010000168.1:0-8456 GCA_031402975.1 Hyphomicrobiales bacterium | reverse complement strand
GGAGGGGCCCGCGCCGAAGGCGTGGGAGGATGAGGGGATCGGGGTTTGAATTGATGCACCGTATCCCCTCACCCTCCCAATGCGTGCCGCATTGGGCCCCTCCCTCTCCCTTTGGGAGAGGTAAAAAGGCAATGTTTACCGGCATCGTGACTCATATCGGCGAGATTGTCGCGGTGGAACAGCGCGGCGATGCGCGGGTTGAAATCCGGGCTGGCTTCGATATGGCGTCCCTCGCCATTGGAGCCTCGGTGGCTTGCGCCGGTTGCTGCCTTACGGTCGTGTCGAAAACCGCCACCACATTCAGCGTCGATGTCTCCGCCGAGACCCTTTCCAAAACCACACTAGGAAATAGGCAGGCGGGAACGCGGGTCAATCTCGAGCGCGCGGTGCGGCTTGGCGATGAGCTTGGCGGGCATATCGTGTCGGGTCACGTCGATGGCGTGGGCGACATCGTGTCGAGACGCGACGAGGGAGATTCGAGGCGCTACACCATCCGCGTGCCGCTGAATCTCGCACGCTTCATCGCGCCCAAGGGGTCGGTGACGCTCGACGGCACTTCGCTCACCGTCAACGAAGCCGGCCGCGATACGTTCGGGATCAACATCATTCCGCACACTCTGAAAGTCACCACCTGGGGGGAATTGCGCGAAGGCGATGCCGTCAATGTTGAAATCGATATGCTGGCGCGCTATGTGGCGCGGCTCGCGGAGTTCCAGCTCACATGAAAAAAGATCCCTCGACGGCATCGGCGATGCCGGTCAAAGCCCGGCTGCTGATCGTCGAGGCGCGGTTCTACGAGGCGCTCTCCGATGAACTGGCGAAAGGTGCTACCGCAGCGATAGAAAAGGCCGGAGCCAAGTGGGAGCGCATCGCGGTGCCCGGTTCGCTGGAAATCCCCGGCGCCATCGCGATCGCCCATGCGAGCCGCCGCTATGACGGTTTTGTGGCTCTTGGCTGCGTGCTCAGGGGCGAGACCTCGCATTATGACATTGTCGCCGGCGAAAGTGCTCGCGGACTCATGGACCTGACGCTGAAAGGGCTGGCGATCGGCAATGGCATCCTGACCTGCGAGAACGAGGCGCAGGCCTGGGCTCGCGCGCGAGTGACCGAGATGGACAAGGGCGGTGGTGCTGCGCTGGCGGCGCTGGCGATGATCCGGTTTGCCCGCTCACTGAAGAAGGCGAAAAGCCGTTGACCACGCCCCGCCGCCCGAAACCCGTCGAACGCGCCGCCGCAAGGCTGGGCGCGGTACAGGCGCTGTACCAGATGGATCTGGCAGGGAGCGACGTGGGAGAGACCCTGGCGCAGTTTTCCGCGCGCGCCGCGGGCGACGATTTCGACGCCGGGCAATGCGGCGAGGCCGATTTTAAATTTTTGAAGGAGATCGTCGACGGCGCGGTGCGCGAGCAGGCGCTGATCGATCCCGAGCTTGACCGCATCCTTGACAAGAGCTGGCCCATCCACCGGCTCGATGCGACGGTGCGCGCCATCCTCCGCGCCGGGGCCTATGAAGTGATGTTCATGGAACGTGTGCCGGCCCGCGTGGCGATCAGCCAGTATGTCGACGTGGCGTCCGCCTTTTTCGATGTCGAGGAACCGAAATTCATCAACGGCGTGCTCGACCGCCTGGCCCGCGAGCGCCGTCCGCTGGAGTTTTCGCAAAGTTTGTGAAGGTATCGCAAATCTGGTAAGGTTTTTTGATGCCGACCAAGACCATGAGTATTTCACTTCCCGCCGCACTCAAGGACTATATCAAGAAGCGCGTCACGGAAGGTGATTTCAGCAACGCCAGCGATTACATCCGCCACCTTTTGCGCGATGAACGCAAGGTCCGGGCCGAGAAGCAACTCGAGGTTCTGTTGCTCGAAGGTCTCGATTCGGGTCCGGGGGAGCTGATAGGCGAAAACGACTACGACGACCTCATGCAAGAGGTGAATGCGATATTGGGTCGGGCCAAGAGAAAGCGGGGATGACCCGCCGCGTCATTCGGCTTCCGCAGGCGCGCCGGGACATCGTTATGACAGCGCTCTATCTCGGAGAAAGGAATCCAGCCGCAGCGGAGCGTTTCGTGCGTGCCGTTACGGATTCACAGGAAATGCTAAGCCAGAGACCCGGCATCGGCTCCCCGAGGATATTAGGGGGCGCGCGCCTCAAGGGACTGCGCATGCACCCGGTGCAGGGGTTCAAGCGTTGGCTGATCTTCTACATCGAGCGTCGCGGCGCTATTGAAATCCTGCGCGTGCTGCATGGAGCGCGCGATCTGGAAGCACTTCTGGGCGAGGGTGAGGAATGATCGTTTACGACGACGGTAAAGCGAAACGCAATGCGGCGATCCTTGCCGTTGCTCAGGCGCTGTACGGTTCTGCCGTGACGGTTCTCGTAGTGACTGCGGGGGCTGGTCGGAACGCAGCTTGCCGCCGATCCCTCCTGGGCGACCTTGCCCATGTCGATGATGATCGTCGGCACGGCACTCACGACGCTTCCCATCTCCATGATGATGAAATGGACGGGGCGGAGAGTGGGCTTCATGCTGTGCTCGGTGGTGGGCGCCCTGGGTGCCGCACTTGGCGTCGTCGCCATCTACGCAAACGATTTCACTCTGTTCATCGCGGCGTGTTTTCTCGTGGGCGTCTATCAGGCGTCGGCCTCCTATTACCGCTTTGCGGCGACCGATCTCGCCAGTCCGGCGTTTCGCCCCAGGGCGATTTCGTGGGTGATGACGGGGGGCGTGGTGGCGTCCCTGTTCGGTACGCTCGTGGTGATCGCGACCGTCGATCTCCTGGCGCCGGTGACCTTTGCCGGAAGCTGGGCGGCGATGGCGCTGCTGGCTCTCATCTCCGCCGGCATTCTCGTCACACTCGACATTCCGGTCGTCAGGCAGGATGTAGCCGATCCGGGGCGGCCGCTGACTACCATCGCCCAACAGCCCCGCTATATTGTCGCCGCCACTACCGGCATGTTGTCGGGTGGAGTGATGATGCTGGTGATGACGGCGACGCCGGTCGCCATGATCGCCTGCGGCTTCAGCGTGAGCCAGTCGAGCTGGGTGATCCAGTGGCACGGGCTGGCGATGTTCGTTCCGAGTTTCTTTACCGGGCATCTCATATCGCGGTTCGGCCCGGAGCGGGTGGCGGCGGTTGGGCTGTTGCTGCTGGCTTGCGCCGGAGTGTCCGGTCTTATTGGGATCGGGTTCGAGCATTTCGCCGTGGGCCTCGTTCTCCTGGGCCTCGGCTGGAACTTCGGCTTCATCGGCGCCACCACGCTGTTGACCGGAACCTATCAACCTTCCGAGCGCAACAAGGCGCAGGGGCTCAACGATTTCCTCATTTTCGGCACGACGGCGCTGGCTTCGCTGGGAGCCGGCAAGCTCTTGGCGGGGAGCGGCTGGAACGCTGTCAACTACGCGGTGTTTCCCATGGTGGCGCTGGCGCTCGTGATGATCGTCTGGCTGATGACCAAGCCCAGGCCAGCCCCCGTCTGATGCGCCTCAACGTCTATCTGCAACGGGCCGGAATCGGCAGCAGGCGGGAGGCAGAACGCCTGGTCGCTGACAGCCGCGTCAAGGTGAACGGCGCTGTCGCAAGCGCCACGACGCCGGTGGAAGAGGGCGATCAGGTCACGCTGGACGGAAAGCCCGTCGCGCCTGCGACGAAACCATTGCCGCGCCTGTTCCGGCTCAACAAGCCGCTGGATGTTCTGGTGACCAACCGCGATCACAAGGGGCGGCCGACCATCTTCGATCTGCTGGCGCTCAAGGATGCAGCCCTGCCGCGCCTAATGAGTGTCGGCCGCCTCGATGTCAACAGCGAGGGCCTGCTGCTGCTCTCCTCCGACGGACCGCTGGCGCAGGCCATGATGTCGCCGGCGACGGCTCTGGCGCGGGTCTACCGGGTGAGGCTCAGGGGCAGGCTCACTCCAGAGAATATCGACGCGCTGGCGCAAGGCATCGAGATCGACGGCACCAGCTATCGCGGCGCCGAGTTCGTCGAGGAATATGACAAGGGCGGGCGCAGCAACAGTTGGTACCGCGTCGTGCTGACCGAGGGCAAGAACCGCGAGATCAGGAAACTCACAGAACATTTCGGCTGCGTGGTGAACCGGCTGGTCCGGGTGCAGTACGGTCCGTTCCAGCTGGCCACGCTGGCGCCGGGCGCGCTCGCCGAGGTTCCGGCCCGCGATGTGGAGCAGTTCCTTGAGTTCCTGGCGGCGCGCGGAGTTGCGCTCTGACGCCTGCGTGATAGGCTCGGCACTGGGGAGGATCCCATCATGTATACGAAGCAGGCATTGCACGAACTGAGTGTGACCGGCCGCGAGCTTTCGACGGACCAGCTCAACCAACTTGACGAGCTCGGCTTCATGGTCATCGAGAATTACTATTCGAAGGCCGAAGCCCGCGCCATGGCGGAGGAATTCGACCGCCTCCACGCGGCGGAAGGCGACAAGGGCGGCCACGAGGTGCATGTCGAACCGGGCGCGCCGCGTGTCTCCAACATCTACAACAAGACTTCGGCCTATGACCTCTGCCTCGCCTGCAAGCCCTTGCTGGCGGCGGCCCACCACATGCTGGGCGAGATCAAGCTGCACGGCGCCAATCTCCGCGATCCCTCACCCGGCAAGGGCCATCAGGACCTGCATGTCGACGTGCCGAAAAAATTTGCCGGCGACTGGTGGGTGACCAACGCGCTGGTCTTGTTCGACGACATGACGAAGGACAACGGCCCCACCCGCATCATTCCGCGCTCGCATCACTGGCCGCCGATCAACGTGCCATACGTGAATATCGGCGACTGGGTGCGGGAGCCCTTGAGCGCCGAGGACCAGGCCCGCGTGCCGAAAGACCTGGCCGCCCCCTATCCGGGCGAACTCCTGGTGACGGCCCCCGCGGGTTCCGTCGTCATCATGAACTCATCCATGTGGCACGGGGGAACGCGCAACACCAACGGCGCGAGACGCCGCGTGCTGCATCTCACTTATACCAGGCGCGATCTGCCGCAGCAGCTGGTCCAGCGCGACTACCTGACCGAGGGCCTCTACACCCGCATGAATGCGGCGCAGCGCTATCTCTTGGACATCGAGCCCTTGGCGGAAGAGCAGATGCACCTCGCCTCGCGATCCGCCAGGCGCGATGCGGAGCACGCGAAGGGCTGGTGGAATTGACTGACGGGATAACATTGGAGCGATGCCATGAGGACGAGATGAGATGGGTCTTTTCACGGGATAGGTGTCTGGCGGTATTGGCGACGATTGCGGCGCTGACGCTTCTGGGCGGTCAGGCCCGCGCGCATGGCTTCAATGTCGCTCTGGTGGTTCCGCTGTCCGGCCCCGCAGCCGCCGAAGGCGCCCACATGCGCGACGGTTTCCTGCTGGCGGCGGGGGAAAGGGACGCGCATGCCAATCAAGAGTCGGACGGTCATCTCGGCGGTCTCGACGTTTATGTCTATCCGGCCGACGGCCTGAAGATGGATGGGACGGAGTTCAAGGCATTGCTCGAACGCCAGGCTATCGACATCGTCGCAGCGATTGGGCCGGCCGAGTCGGTCGCGTCGATAGAGTCTCTGAGCGGGGAAGCCAAAGCCGTCGTGCTGACGGCCGGGGAGACGCCGTTTCCGGGTCCGGCCCAAACCGCCACCGGCGGTCAAGTTCTCGCCGTGGCGGCTTTCATCGAGGCGTTCCAAAAAACGTACGGCTACGCGGCGACGCCATTTGCCGCACAAGGATATCACACGGCGCGCCGGATCGACGCGGCAGTGCGAGCCCAGGGTGGTATCGATGACAGGGACGCCCTCAGACAGCACTTGGAGCGGACCGAACGCGGTTTCGAGTGGTAATCATCGGCTTCACCTAGCTGCCCTCGGCAGACCGTTCCGCTACCCCGTCACTCAAAGCCGGGGTTGGTGCCCCATTGCTTAGTCTTCCCCCATTTGGCATACGTGGCGCCACATTGCGGGGCGCAGGGGCCCGGGCAACTTCAACGTCAAGATAAGGTTTCATCCATGACCATGACACTCTGGCTGATCGTGCTCGCGGGCGCGCTCGCCATCGTGTACGGCATCGTCATGGCGCCGGCCATGCGCCAGGTTTCCAATCTCGGCTTGTGTGAATTATCCGGAGGATGACGATTGCCTCGGTCCCGTCGGGATTCACATCGAGCGCATAGGCGACGACATAGGGCAGGCCGGTCACGCTTTTCTCATAGGCTCCGGCGACGCGGCCGCGGCGGCCGGTTGGATGATGGGCAAGTGAGCGCGCGGCCCGGTCGATGGCCGCGCGGGCTTTCCGGGCAGCCGTCCTGTCATCCTGGGCAATGTAGGACAGTGTGCTCTTGAAATCCTCAAGCGCCGAGCGTGACCAGATGAGTTGCCGTTTCACCGGGGCTTGGCGCCTATCGCTTCATCCATCTCCGCCATGGCGCCGGCATGTCCGACGACGTTGCCTTCACGCAGGTCGGCGAGACCTTGCTCGATTCCTTCGACGATCCGCAATTCGCGCTCCACAAAACCGGCAATAGCTTCGGACGCCAGAAAGGACCTGGTTCTCTTCGTGCGCTCGGCCAGTTTGCCGAGGTCTTGCTTGAGAGATGCCGGCAAGCGCACGGTAATCGTTGCGGAATCCGTCATTCGATCCTCTTGTGCTGGTTTGTGTACAAAATAGCACATTCCACCTCTCATTCAAGACCGATGTCTTTTGGGGTCTCCCATTGCACCTTCCTCCCTCATTTGGCATACACGCGCCACATTCCGGGGCGCGGGGGCCCGGCAACTCAACATAAAGATAAGGGTTCATCAATGACCATGACACTCTGGCTGATCGTGCTCGCGGGCGCGCTCTCCATCGTGTACGGCATCGTCACGACGCGGGGGCTTCTCGCCGCCGACGCCGGCACGGCCCGTATGCAGGAAATTTCAGGCCTCGTGCGCGAGGGCGCGCAAGCCTATCTCAAACGCCAATATGCCACGATCGGCGTGGTCGGCGCCGTCATCTTCGTCATCGCCTGGATCCTGCTCGGCGGCTATTCGGCCATCGGCTTCGCCATCGGCGCGATCCTGTCGGGTGCTGCCGGCTTCATCGGCATGAATGTCTCGGTCCGGGCCAATGTGCGCGTCGCCCAGGCGGCGACCAAGTCGCTGGCCGGCGGCCTCGACCTCGCCTTCAAGGCGGGCGCGGTGACGGGCCTTCTGGTGGCGGGCTTGGGCCTTCTCGGTGTCACGCTGTATTTCGGTTTCCTGACCGGCTCGCTTGAGCTGGCGCCGACCAGCCGCACCGTCATCGACGCGCTGGTGGCCTTGTCGTTCGGCGCTTCGCTCATCTCGATTTTCGCCCGACTGGGCGGCGGCATCTTCACCAAGGGCGCCGATGTCGGCGGCGACATGGTGGGCAAGGTCGAGGCGGGCATTCCCGAGGACGATCCGCGCAACCCCGCGACCATCGCCGACAATGTGGGCGACAATGTCGGCGACTGCGCCGGCATGGCGGCCGACCTGTTCGAGACCTATGTGGTGACCACGGTCGCCACCATGGTGCTGGCGGCGATCGTGCTGCCCGACGCCATGAAGCTTGCCGGCATGGTATTGCCGCTGGCGATCGGCGGGGCCTGCGTCATCACCTCGATCATCGGCACTTATTTCGTCAAGCTCGGCGCCTCCAACAACATCATGAACGCGCTTTACAAGGGTGTCATCGTCACCGGCGTCCTATCGCTCATCGCTCTGTTCCCGGTCATCAGCATGATCTTCGGCGGGCTCTCCGTCGATCTCGGCGGCTTCACGCCGCTCGATCTGTTCTGGTGCGGGTTCACCGGACTTATCATCACCGGGCTTCTCATCTGGATCACCGAATATTATACCGGCACGGGCAAGCGCCCGGTCAATTCGATCGCCGAGGCCTCGATCACCGGCCATGGCACCAACGTCATCCAGGGCCTCGCGGTGTCGATGGAATCGACGGCGTTGCCGGCGCTCGTCATCATCGCCGGCATCCTTGTCACCTTCGGCTTCGCGGGGCTGTTCGGGGTCGCTGTCGCCGTCACCACCATGCTGGCGCTGGCCGGCATGATTGTCGCACTCGACGCCTTCGGACCGGTCACCGACAATGCCGGCGGCATCGCCGAGATGGCGGGGTTGCCGAAGGAAGTGCGTCACAACACCGACGCGCTCGATGCGGTGGGGAACACGACGAAGGCGGTCACCAAGGGCTATGCCATCGGCTCGGCGGGCCTCGGCGCGCTCGTTCTGTTTGCGGCGTATACGGAGGATCTCAAGTTCTTCGCGGCCAATGCGGCACCAGGCACCTTCTTCGAGGGCGTCAATGTCACCTTCGATCTCTCCAGCCCCTATGTCGTGGTGGCGCTCGACGCGTTCGGCCCGGTCACCGACAATGCCGGCGGCATCGCCGAGATGGCCGACCTTCCGCCCGACGTGCGGCGGACGACCGACGCGCTCGATGCGGTCGGCAACACG
>JANNSP010000167.1:0-21018 GCA_031402975.1 Hyphomicrobiales bacterium | reverse complement strand
CGCCACGAGCGGGCCGGGCCCCTCTGGCGACCCTGATGGTCGTGATGTCGGACCGCATCGAGTGCGATCGATGCCTGGGTCCGGTTAACGCCTCCCCTCGATTCGCACTCCCAGACAGGGAGTTGGCGCTTGGATTTTCTCATCATTGACTGGCTCGGCACGCCGCTTTGGATGTGGCTGGGCTTTCTGGCGATCGTTCTCCTCCTGCTGACATTCGACCTGGGCGTGCTGCATCGCAAGCAGAAAGAGATCGGCGTGCGCGAAAGCCTGCTCCTGTCGGCCGTCTACATCGCGCTCGGTGTTTCGTTTGGCGGTGTCGTGTGGTGGCAGCTCGGCGAGACCGCCGGCATTCAGTATCTCACCGGTTTCATCGTCGAGAAAAGCCTGGCGCTGGACAATGTCTTCGTCATCGCCTTGATCTTCGGGTTCTTCGCCATCCCCCGGCAATACCAGCACCGCGTGCTGTTCTGGGGAATTCTGGGTGTGATCGTGCTCCGGGCCATCATGATCGGCGTGGGCGCGGCGCTGGTGTCCGAATTCGGTTGGGTTCTCTACATCTTCGCCGGTTTCCTCATCCTGACCGGTATCAAGATGCTGGCATTCGGCGACAAGGAAACCGACCTTGCAAATAATCCCGTCCTCAAATGGATGCGGCGCAGGTTCCGGGTCACCGGCGAATTGCATGGCCAGCGTTTCTTCGTGCGGCTGGCGGATGCCAAGACCGGGCAGGTCTTTCGCTATATGACGCCACTGTTCCTGGCGCTCGTTCTCATCGAAATCGCCGATGTGATCTTCGCGGTTGACTCGGTGCCGGCGATCTTCGCCATCACCACCGATCCCTATATCGTCTACACCTCCAACATCTTTGCGATCCTCGGCCTCAGGGCCCTGTATTTCGCACTTGCCGCGGTGCTTCATAGGTTTGCCTACCTGAAGCAGGCGCTAGCCGTGCTGCTGATTTTCATCGGCTCCAAGATCTTCGTCGCTGACTTATTCGGACTGACGAAATTCCCCCCCTCGTGGTCGCTCGGCGCCACCTTTGCCATCCTTGCCGCCGGCATCGTCTATTCGCTCTGGCGGACGCGTAACCCAAGCCCCAAACTGAAAGGAGAGATCTAATGCCCTTGTTGCTTTGTCCCAACGACAGTGGATCGATGCAGACCGTCCAGCGCTCCGGCGTCGAGTTCGACATCTGCCCGACCTGCCGTGGCGTCTGGCTAGACCGCGGAGAGCTTGAAAAGCTTCTGGAGATAGCGCGTGAGCCCAGTCCGGAAGACCAACCGCCGCAAGGCCAGCCGGCACGCGCCGAATATGCGCCGCGCCCGCCCGGGCGCAATGAGGGCCGCCGCGATTGGGACGACGATGACGACGACGATTATCGCCGCAGGAAACGGCGCAGGAGCATTTTCGACATTTTCGACTAAGCAGACTTGGCAGCGCCCTGCATTCGCGCGCTAAATGCGCGGATGCAAGGTGATTCCCGAACAGCCGCCCCAATTCGAGCCTGGAACCTGGCGCTGGCGGGCGCTCTGATTGTGGCGGCGGCTATTGTGCTGCTCGCCATGGGGCGGGAGCCCATCTGCAAATGCGGCACCGTAAAGCTGTGGCATGGCGTCGTTTTCAGCGGCGAAAATTCCCAGCACATTTCCGACTGGTACACCTTCTCGCATCTCATTCACGGCTTCCTGTTCTACGGGGCCTTGTGGCTCATCGCCCGCCAGTGGTCTTTCGAGAAAAGGCTGGCGATCGCGGTTGCCGTCGAAGCGGCCTGGGAGATTTTCGAGAACTCGCCCTTCATCATCGAGCGCTACCGCGCCACCACCATCTCGCTCGACTACTACGGCGACAGCGTGCTCAACTCGGTGTTCGACATCCTCGCCATGGTGCTGGGCTTCTACATGGCGAGGCGTCTGCCGGTGTGGCTGATCGTGACACTGGGGCTGGCACTCGAAATCGGCGTCGGCTTCTGGATCCGCGACAACCTCACCCTCAACATCGTGATGCTGATCTGGCCAACGGATGCCGTCCGGGACTGGCAGGCAGGCGGCTAGTGACCGAAGCGGCGGGGCAAGGGCGCCGGCGGATCGACCGGTTCGATGATGTAGAAGGCCCAGCGCGTTTCCCGGCTCTCGCCATAGACCATCACGTGGCACAGCTCGCCGTCGAGCATCGTGACGGGCCCTTCCCTTCCGTCCGGGATCATCACGCTCTGGCCGATCCGGCACCAGTTGCCGGGTTCGGTGATCGGGCTCAGCGCGGTGAGCAGAACGATCATGCCGGAGATCCCCGTCACAGGAGCGAATCGGCGCGGGGGACTTGACGAGCGGGCATTTGGAAATCATTGATCGCCCAGCCCGTCATTTCAAGCCCGGTCCGTGGCGGCATCGAGGTTTACCATGAATCCCAAGGTCATCATCACCTGCGCGGTCACCGGCTCCGGCGATACGGTGGGCAAGCACCCGGCCATTCCGGTGACCCCGGAGCAGATCGCCAACGCGGCGCTGGAAGCGGCCTCCGCCGGTGCGACCGTGGTGCATTGCCATGTAAGGGATCCCTTGAGCGGCAAGGGCACGCGCGGCGTCCCTCTCTATCGCGAGGTGATGGAGCGCATCCGCGCCAAGAATAAAGAGGTGATCATCAACCTGACCGCCGGCATGGGGGGAGACCTCGAAGCTGGACCCGGTGAGACGCCGATGCAATGGGGGGCCGGGACTGACCTGGTGGGACCGCTCGAACGGCTCCTGCATGTGAAGGAACTCCGCCCCGAACTGTGTACCCTCGATTGCGGCTCGCTCAATTTCGGCGACGGCAATACGCTTGTCGTGCAGACCCCGGCGCAACTGCGCGAGCAGGCGCGGCTGATCCGATCCTATGGGGTCAAGCCAGAAATGGAAATCTTCGATTCGGGCAATCTGTGGTTCGCCAAACAGCTTTGCGCCGAGGGTCTGATCGATGGCCCGCCGCTGTTCCAACTTTGCCTCGGCATTCCGTGGGGCGCGCCCTACGATTCGGAGACTATGGCCTATCAGAAGGCGCAACTGCCGAGGGATGCGGTGTGGGCCGCTTTCGGCATCGGGCGCAACGAATTCCCGGCGGTGGCGCAGGCGGTACTGCTCGGCGGCCATGTGCGGGTCGGCCTTGAGGACAATCTGTGGCTCGAAAAGGGCGTTCCCGCGTCGAACGGCACGCTGGTCGAAAAGGCGGTGAAGATCATCGAACTTCTCGGGACGAAAGTGGCGACGCCCGACGAGGGCCGCGCCCTTCTCAAGCTGAAGCCGAGGTCCTAGATGAAGACCGTCGGCATCGCCGGAACCGGCCTGATCGGCGCCGGTTGGGCCGCCCGCCTACTCATCCGCGGCGTCGATGTCATCGCCTATGACGTGACCCCAACCGCCGAGGCGCGGCTGCGCGCCGCGATCAAGGTGGCCTGGCCCTCGATGGAGGCTCTGCTGGGCAAGCCAAAGCGCAAGGGCAAGCTCAAATTCACCACTGATTTGAACGAAATGGCGGCGAAAGCTGACTTCATTCATGAGGCGGCGCCCGAGCGCGAGGATCTGAAAATCAGGCTGTTCCGCGACATCGATGCTTCGGCGCGGCCGGAGGTGATCATCGCGTCGTCGTCGTCGGGCTTCCTGCCGACGCGGTTGCAATCGCAATGCGCCCATCCCGAACGCGTGCTGGTCGGCCATCCGTTCAATCCGGTCTATCTCCTTCCGCTGGTCGAAACGGTGCCGGGCGAAAAAACCTCAACCGAAGCGATGGACCGCGCCGGCGCGTATTTCGAATCGATCGGCATGCAGGTGCTGCGTCTCAAGAAAGAGATCGACGGCTATATCTGCGACCGGTTGCAGGAGGCGCTGTGGCGCGAGGCGCTGCATATCCTTGACAAGGACGTGGGCACGACCGGCGATATCGACGATGCGATCGTCTATTCGGCGGGGCTGCGCTGGGCCTTCATGGGCTCGTTCCTCACCTATCACGTGGCGGGCGGGCCCGGCGGCATGCGCGATTTTCTCAAGCAGTTCGATCCCACACTCGAACTGCCCTGGACAGATCTCAAATTTCCGAAGTGGAACGACGCGCTGGAAAAGCGCCTTGTCGAAGGCTGCGAGGCGCAGGCGGCGGGGCGGAGCGTGGCCGAGATCGAGAAGAAGCGCAACGCCATCCTGGTCGACATGATGAAACTGTTCAGGAAGCACAAGATCGGCGCCGGCCTGGTGCTGGAGCGCGAGAAGAAACAGAAAAAACGGAAGTGAGGGCGAGAGAATGCAACAGCGCGTCATGATCACCGCCGCAGCCGCAGGGATCGGCCGCGCCATCGCCAAGGCTTTCGCGGCCGACGGCGCCAAGGTTCATGTCTGCGACGTGAGCGAGGCGGCACTCGAGACTTTCCGCGAAGAGTTTCCCGAGATCGCCGCGACCCATGTGAATGTGCGGAGCGAAGGCGAGATCGACGCCTGGTTCGACGACGCGCTCGACGATCTGGGCGGTCTCGACGTGTTGATCAACAATGCCGGCATCAAGGGCCCGACAGCACCCGTCGACGATATCGATTACGCCGACTGGCGCGAATGCCTGGAAGTGTGTCTCGATTCGCATTTCCTGTGCGCCAGGCGCGCCGCACCGGTGATGAAGGCGCAAGGCTCGGGCGCCATCGTCAATCTGTCCTCGACGGCGGGGCTCTACGGCTTCGGCAACCGCACGCCCTATGCCGCGGCGAAATGGGCGGTGATCGGGCTCACCAAGTCGCTCGCCATCGAACTCGGTCCCCACAATGTGCGCTGCAACGCCATCTGCCCTGGTGCGGTGCGCGGCGATCGCATCAACCGCGTGATCCAGGGGGAAGCGGAATTGCGCGGCGTCGGCTTCGAGGTGGTGGCGCGCGAAATGACCTGGTCGCAATCGATCCCGCGCTTCGTCGAGCCGGACGAGATCGCCGACATGTGCCTGTTCCTCGCATCGCCCGCGGCCAAGATGGTGAACGGCCAGGCCATTGCTGTCGACGGCCATCTCGAAACCATGCATATCCGCTGACCTCATGGATTTTTCTCTGAGCGACGAACAGCGGATGATCGTCAAGACGACGCGCGATTTCGTCATGGCGGAATTGTATCCGCACGAGGCCGAAGTCGAAGACACCGGCGTATTGAGGCCCGAGCTTCGCGACGAGTTGAAAGCCAAGGCCATTGCCGCCGGACTCTATGCCGCCAATATGCCGGCGGAGGTGGGTGGTGCTGGCCTCGATACGCTGACCTGGGTTCTCTACGAGAAGGAACTCGGCAAGGCCAATTACGCGCTGCACTGGACCTGCGTGGCGAGGCCGTCCAACATCCTGATGGCCTGCGAGGGCGAACAGCGCGAGCGCTATCTTTTGCCCTCCGTGCGCGGAGAAAAATCCGACTGCCTGGCCATGACCGAGCCCGGCGTTGGCTCGGACCTGCGCGGCATGAAGACCTTCGCCAGGGCCGATGGCGATCAATTCGTCATCACCGGCACCAAGCATTTCATCAGCCATGCCGATGAAGCGAGCTTCGTCATCCTGTTCGCCGCGACCGGCGAGGAAGAAACAGCGCGCGGCAAGAAAAGGCTGATCACCGCCTTTCTCATCGACAAGGGCACGCCGGGCTTTACCGTGCGCCCCGGTTACAAGAACGTGTCGCATCGCGGCTACAACAACTGCATCCTCGAATTCGACGGCTGCCGGGTGCACAAGGATCAAATCCTCGGCGAGTTGCATAAAGGTTTCGAGGTCGCCAATGACTGGCTGGGCGCCACGCGGCTGCAGGTCGCCGCCACCTGCCTGGGCCGCGCCGAACGGGCGCTTAATCATGCCAAGCAATATGCCGTCGACCGCCGCCAGTTCGGCCAGCAGATCGGCAAGTTCCAGGGCGTGTCGTTCAAGCTCGCCGACATGGCGATGGAACTGAAAGCTGCCGAACTGCTGACACTCGAAGCCGCGTGGAAGTTCGACCAGAAGTCGGTGACCGATATGGACATGGCGATGGCGAAACTGAAATCGACCGAGATGCTGGCTTTCGTCGCCGACGAGGCCATCCAGATTCACGGCGGCATGGGACTGATGTCGGACCTGCCGCTCGAACGCATCTGGCGCGATGCCCGGGTCGAGCGCATCTGGGAAGGCACCAGCGAAATCCAGCGCCACATCATTTCAAGGGCGCTACTGAGGCCCTTGGGGGGATGAGAAGCTCTTTCCCCAACCGCTCGCTCACCCCCCTGCTCCATCCCAAATCCATCGCCTTCATCGGCGGGATGGAATGCGATGTCGCGATTTCGCGGACGCTTGAGTTGGGCTTTACTGGCAAGATTTGGGCGGTGCATCCGAAACGCGATCGGCTTGGCGGGATTGCGACGTTACGCTCGGTGGAACACATCGACGGTCCCGTCGATGCGGCCTTTATCGCGGTCAGGCGCGAGCCCACCATCGACATCGTCCGTATACTGAGGGCCAAGGGTTGCGGCGGCGCCGTCATCTACGCCAGCGGTTTCGCCGAGACCGGCGACGGTGATCTGCAGGCTGAGTTGCTGGCCGCCGCCAACGGTATGCCGCTGATGGGACCCAACTGCTATGGCTTCGTCAACGGCCTGGCGCGCGTCGCCCTGTGGCCGGATCAGCACGGCATCGAGCCTTGCGAGGCAGGCGTCGCCATCGTCACGCAATCGGGCAATCTCGCCTGCAACTTTACCATGACCAGGCGCGCGCTCCCCGTGGCTGCCGTCTTCGCCATCGGCAACCAGGCCGATATCGACATGGGCGCCATGCTGGAGGCGCTGGCCGAAGACGACCGCGTGACGGCGATCGGCCTTCATATCGAGGGGCTTCCCGACATCCGCGCTTTCGCCACGGCGGCGGAACTGTCGCGGCAACGGCGAAAGCCTGTGGTCGCGCTAAAAACCGGACGCTCCGAGCACGGAGCAAAACTGGCGCTGACGCATACCTCGTCGCTGGCGGGGGCCGACCAGCTTTATGACGCGCTGTTCGAGCGGCACGGCATCGCGCGGCTGGACACGGTCACGGCATTCGCCGAGACGCTCAAGTTTCTGCATCACGGCGGGCCCTTGCGCGGCAATCGCCTGGTGTCGATGAGCTGTTCCGGCGGCGAGGCAGCACTTGTCGCCGACATGGCGCTTAAGCGCGACCTCGAATTTCCACGCTTCGACCCGGTGACGAAGGCGAAAGTCGGAGCGACGCTCAACGACTATGTGCCGGTCGATAACCCGCTCGACTATCACACCTTCATCTGGGGCCAGGAGGACAAGCTGGCGGCGACGTTCACGGCCGTGCTGTCGGGCGGCTTCGATTTGGCCGTGCTGCTGCTCGACATTCCCACCAATCCCAGGATGGACCCCGCCGCCTGGCTGGCGACGGCCCGGGCGCTGATGACGGCGGCGAAGGCGACGGAGGCCCACGCGGCGGTTGTCGCAACGCTTCCGGAATGTATGCCGCTGACCCTGGCCGGAGAGCTCTCGCGTCACGGCATCGTGCCCATGATGGGGCTCGACGACGCACTCTCGGCTTTCGACGCAGCCGCCCGGATCGGCCGCAACTGGGCACGCCATGAGCCGGCGCCGGAGATGCTAGCCGCGCAGGACGCGGATGGACCAGTCCGTACACTGACCGAATTCGAGGCCAAGCAACTCCTGACAACGTTTGGCCTGCATGTGCCTGAAGGACAGCTCTGCGAAGCCGCGAGCGCGGCCGCCGCCGCGGAATCACTGGGTTTTCCGGTCACGCTGAAAATCTCTTCCCGTGACATCACCCACAAGACGGAACTGGGCGGCATCGCGCTCAATCTCCGGACACCGGAAGACGTGACGGGCGCGGCGCGGCGACTGTCGGAAATTTCCGATGAACTCCTCATTGAAATGATGGTGACGGGCGCCGTCGCCGAACTGATCGTCGGAATCAAGAGCGATCCACAATTCGGACTGGCGTTGGTCATAGGCGCGGGCGGGGTTCTGGCCGAACTGTTGAAAGACACGGCGGCGCTGCTGCTGCCCACGTCGCGAAGCGAAATCGGACGCGCGCTGAAGACGCTCAAGGTCTGGAAGCTGGTCGAAGGCTTCCGGGGGAAATCAGGCGACAGCCAAGCCGTCATCGAAGCAATCGAGTCCATCGCCGCTTTCGCCGAAGCCCATCGCGGCCGGATAGAGGAACTCGATGTCAACCCGCTGCTGGTGCTCGCCGATGACGCGATCGCCGTCGACGCCCTGATCCGCATGAGGACACCATGAGCAATCCCATCCGCACCGAACGCCGCGGCGCCGTACTCGAAGTCGTGATCGACCGGCCCAAGGCCAATGCCATCGACGCCGCGACCAGCCGCATCATGGGCGATGTTTTCGCCTCTTTCCGCGACGATCCGGATTTGCGGGTGGCGATCCTCACCGCGGCGGGCGAGAAATTCTTCTGTCCCGGCTGGGATCTGAAGGCGGCGGCCGCTGGCGAAGCGCCCGACAGCGACTATGGCGTGGGCGGCTTTGGCGGATTGCAGGAACTGCCCGGTCTCGGCAAGCCGGTGATCGCCGCAGTCAACGGACTGGCCTTCGGTGGCGGGTTGGAGATCATGATCTCGTGCGACATCATCCTGGCCGCCGCCCACGCGACTTTCGCGCTGCCGGAGATCAATTCGGGGCACGCTGGCCGACGCCGCCACGATCAAGTTGCCGCGCCGCATCCCCTATCACGTGGCGGCGGAACTGCTGTTCACCGGTCGCCGCATCGACGCGGCGGAGGCCAAGCACTGGGGTCTCGTCAACGAGATCGTGGCGCCGGAGAAGCTGATGGAGCGGGCCCGCGCCATAGCCGATCAGTTGGCCGAGGGGCCGCCCCTGGTGTTCGCGGCGATCAAGGAGACCTTGCGCGAAACCCTGCATCTTCCGGTGCAGCAGGCCTTCGACCTGGTGACGAAGCGCAGGCTCCCCACGGTGGACAGGCTTTATTCCAGCGAAGACCAATTGGAAGGAGCGCGCGCCTTCGCCGAAAAACGAAAACCCCGCTGGCAGGGCCGATAGTCAGGGCGCGGGCGCCACCGGTCTGTTCAGATTGTCGTCGACGCCGTATTTCCCGTCCGACCAGCGAAACCAGGTGTAGCGTGGATTTTTGACGTCCCCTTTTTGATCGAGCGAGATGGTGCCGATCACGGTGCGAAGTGGATTGCCGGCGCGGAGCCACGCGGCGATCCGGCGTGCGTCCGTGCCGCCCGTGGCCTGCGCCGCCTGGGCAAAAGCCTGGACCGCGGCATAAGCGTGGAGCGTATAACCCTCCGGATTGTAGTCCTCGGCCGCGAACCTCTCGGCCACCGACCGGGCTTCGGGGATCGTCTGGGCATCCGGCGCGAAGGTCATGAGAGTTCCTTCCCCGGCATCGCGCGCGACAGCCCAGAATTCGTCGCTGACCAGCGCGTCGCCGCCGATCATCTGCGCCGCCATTCCAAGCTCGCGCATGTCGCGGATGATGAGCGCTGCCTCGGTGTAGGAGCCGGCGAGATAGACCACGTCGATAGCGGCGGTCCTCAGCTTCATGACGAGATCGCGATAGTCCTTGGCGCCGGCCTCGTATGTTTCATACATCGTCTCGCCGGCGTTTGCCTGTCGCAGCGCCGCGCGCGCGGCGGCGGCCAGAGTTTGTCCGTAGACGGACTGATCGGCGAGAATGGCGATCTTCCGGCCGCGATAGGCGGTGGCGATGAAATTCCCGGCGAAGGCCCCCTGCGCGTCGTCGCGCGCCACCACGCGGTGCACGTTCCAGCCGCCGTCGTCGGTGAATTTCGGGTTGGTCGAGGCCGGGCTGATCTGTATGACGCCCGCCTCCTCGTAGATTTTGGCGGCCGGAATGGAGGAGCCCGAGCAATAGTGCCCGGCCACGAATTTCACGCTCTTGGCGACAAGCTGCCGCGCGGCTTCGACGGCCTTCCTCGGGTCGCAACCGTCATCGGCCATTTCGAGGACGAGCGGTTCGCCGTTCACGCCACCTGTCGCATTGATGTCCGAGACGGCGAGCGCCACGCCGCGCCGCAACTGCTCGCCGAACGCCGCATACTGGCCCTCGAGCGGACCCGCCGCGCCGATGACGATGTCGGCCCGCGCCGCCGGAGCCAGGAGAACCAAAAGAATCGCTGTCGCGATGTGCCGGCGGATCATGGGCGTCCACTCATGAAAAGGCCCGCGCGGAAACCGCGCGGGCCCAAAGATCAGCAACTGCGGCTACTGCAGCGAGGGATCTTCCGCATACTTGCCCGCGGTCCACTTGTACCAGACATACTTGGCGTCCTAGATGTCGCCCTTTTCGTTGAGCGACAGGTCGCCGAGGACCGTCTTGAAGGTGTTGCCGGCGCGCAGCCATTCGGCGATCTTCTTGCCGTCGGTGCCGCCCGTCGCGGTCGCCGCCTGGGCCCAGGCCTGGATCGCGGCGTAGGAATAGAGCGTGTAGCCTTCGGGGTCGTAACCGGCGGCCTTGAACTTGTCGACCACTTCCTTGGCGGCCGGGTTGTTGCGGGGTTCCGGCGCGAAAGTGAAGATCATGCCTTCACCGGCATCGCCGGTGATGGTCCAGAACTCCTCGGTGTTGAAAGCATCGCCGGAAACCATGAGCGCCTTCATGCCCTGCTCGCGCATCTGGCGCAGGATCAGGCCGCCTTCGGTGTGATAGCCACCGACATAGACGACATCGACGCCCGCATCCTTCATCTTGGAGACGAGTGCCGTATAGTCCTTTTCACCGGCGGTATAGGCTTCGTTCACCGCTTCCGTCACGCCAGCCGCATTGAGCGCCTTGCGGGTCTCGTCGGCGAGGCCTTTGCCGTAAGGCGTCTTGTCGTCGATGATGGCGATCTTCTTGTCCTTGAAGTTCTTGGCCATGAAGTTGCCGGCGACGATCCCCTGCGCGTCGTCACGGCCGCAGACGCGGTGGGTGTTCCACTGTCCGCTCTCGGTGAAGGCCGGGTTGGTCGAGGCCGGAGTGATCTGCACGATGCCTTCCTCGGCATAGACCTGGGACGCCGGGATCGAGGAGCCCGAACAGAAATGGCCGCCCATGAACTTGATGCCCTTCGACACCATCTGGTTGGCGACCGCCACGGCCTGTTTCGGGTCGCAGGCATCGTCGCCGATTTCGAGCGCGAGCTGCTCGCCATTGACGCCGCCGGCGGCGTTGAGATCGGCCACCGCCATTTCGGCGCCGCGCTTCAACTGCTCGCCGAACGCCGCGTACTGGCCGGTAATCGGTCCGGCCATGCCGATGGCGATGTCGGCGAGTGCCGTGGTGGCGGAGAGTGTCGCGGCAAAGCCAAGTGCGATGCCCGACAACAGGTATTTCTTCATGTGCTAGCTCCCTTGAGATTATTCGGGGTTGCGCACCCCTTGAGCCAAATCTAGGCCCAAAACGGTGCGGTTGGGAAGAGGCCGACAGGCTTTATTCAGGATGCCGTTTTCCCTTTCCAGGATAGTAATCCGGAACGCTCATAGAGCCATGGATACTGGCTGACCATCTGATGAACGCGGGTCAGCCTGTAGCCGAGGAGAACGCCCGCGACAAGCACTAAAGTGTCGGTCAGAAAATAGTGGATGGACAGCAGATACGCCTCGAACAGGGCAAAGTGGAGGAAGCGCAGCGCCAACCCCAGGGGGATCATGTAGACGACCGCCATCCATAAAGGCCGCCACTTGGAGGCGAGGCTGCGGCCCGCCTGGAAGGCGGCACCCCCTCCCATGATCACCGTCATGAACAGGAAAATCCACGGACTGTCTTCGACGAAGAGCGACATCTCAATGGCTCCCTTCGAGATAGGCGGCGCGGATTTCAGGGCGCGCCAGAAGTTCTTTTCCCGTACCCGACATGGTGATCGAGCCGTTGATCATGACATAGGCGCGGTGCGCCAGCTTGAGCGCGTGGAAGGCGTTTTGCTCGACCAGGAACACGGTCAGGCCCTCCTTCCGGTTGAGGTCGCGGATGGCGTTGAAGATCAATTTCACGATGAGCGGCGCCAGACCGAGCGAGGGCTCATCCAACAATAGCAGCCTGGGCCTCGCCATCAGCGCCCGGGCGATCGCCAGCATCTGTTGCTCGCCGCCCGACAGCGTGCCGCCGCGCTGCGTCTGGCGCTTTTCGAGGATCGGGAACATGCCGAAGACGCGGCCCATGTCCTCGTTGAAATATTTGGGGTCGCTGGTCGTCGCCCCCATCTGCAGGTTCTCCAGAACCGTCATGCGCGGGAAGATGCGCCGGCCCTCCGGCGACTGCGACACACCGAGTCTGGCGATCTCGTGGGTCGGCATGTGGGTGATGTCGCGGCCATCGAAGGTGATCGAGCCGGCACTGGCCCGGGGCGTGCCGCAGATAGTCATCATGAGCGTCGATTTGCCGGCCCCGTTCGAGCCGATCAAGGTGACGATCTCGCCCTTGGCCACGTCGACATCGATACCTCGGAGCGCCTGGATCTTCCCATAGAAGGTCTGGACGCCGCGCACCGAAAGCAGGGTCTCGCTCATTTGCGCCCCTTTTTGGCCGCCCGGGGCTTGGGCTTTCTCGCGGGCTTCGCGGTGGCCACGGCTTTCTCCGCGGCGGCAACAGCACTTTCCACCACCGCTTCGACGTCCTCCTCGTCCTCGACGCCAAGATAGGCGCGGATCACGGCGGGATCGTTCCGGACATGATCGGGCGCGCCATCGGAGATTTTGACGCCGTAGTCCAGCACCACGATATGATCCGAGATGCCCATGACGACACTCATGTCATGCTCGATCAGCAGGATGGCGATACCTTCGTCCTTGCGGATCGACAGCAGCAGCTTGTTGAGGTCTTCCGACTCGCGCGGATTGAGACCGGCGGCCGGTTCGTCGAGGCACAGCATCTTGGGCTTGGTGCACATGGCGCGGGCGATTTCGAGCCGGCGCTGGTCGCCATATGGGAGGTCGCCCGCCGGATCGTCGGCGCGCGCGACCAGGTTGATCTTCTCCAGCCAGTAGCGCGAGAACTCGATCGCCTCGTGATTGGCCCGCTTGTAGTGGCCGGTGCCGAAAATCCCGGCGATGGTGAAGCCCGAGGCGCGCATCAGCGTGTTGTGCTGCGCCACCATGAGGTTTTCCAGAACCGTCATGCCGGCGAACAGGCGGATGTTCTGGAAGGTGCGGGCCACATGGGCGTGCTGGGCAATGCGGAAATCGTCCATGCGCTCGAGCATGAATTCGTGGCCGTCGCCGTGGTTGAGGATGATCGAGCCTTCGGTCGGTTTGTAGAAACCGGTGATGCAGTTGAACACCGTGGTCTTGCCCGCGCCGTTGGGGCCGATCAGCGCCGTGATGTCGTTGGATCTCGCGGTGAAGGACAGGTCGCCCACGGCGGTCAATCCGCCGAACCGCATGGTCAGGTGCTCGACGCGGAGCAGCGGTTGGGCCGTCTCCGCCATCAGCCGCCGCGTCCTTGCGCCACGAGGTCGCCGGAGATGGTTTTCTTCTCCGTCAGATAGACGGTGGGATCGCGGTGGGTGACCAGCCCTCGCGGTTTCCAGCGCATGATCAGCACCATGGCGAGGCCCACGGCCAGCATGCGGAACTGTACGGGATCGAAGCCCGCCGGCATCACGGCTTTCAGGAAATCCAACTCACGGAACAATTCGAAGACGCCGATGATGACGATCGAGGCCAGCACCACGCCGATTTGCGAGCCGAGACCGCCCAAAACGACGATGGCGAGCACGATCGCCGATTCCATGAACACGAAGGATTCAGGCGACACGAAGCCCTGGCGAGTGGCGAAGAAGCTGCCGGCGAAACCGCCGAACATGGCGCCGATGGCAAAGGCCGTGAGCTTGGTCGAGGTGGTGTTGATGCCGAGCGACCGGCAGGCGATCTCGTCCTCGCGCAGCGCTTCCCAGGCGCGGCCCACCGGCAGTTTGCGCAGCCGGAGCGTCACGAAATTGGTGAGCAGCGCCAGGAACAGGATGACGTAATAGAGGAAGATGATGCGGTAGATAGGCTTGTGTTCGAGGCCGAAGAAATCGGCGAAACCGCCTTCGCCCTCGGTGAAGGGAAGCCCGAAGAAAGAGGGCCTCGGAATGTTGCCGATGCCGGCGGGGCCACCGGTGAAATCGACCCAGTTGATGAGGATCACGCGGATGATCTCGCCGAAGGCCAGCGTCACGATGGCGAGATAGTCTCCTCGCAATCGCAGCACCGGAAATCCGAGCAGGATGCCCCAGCCGGCCGCCAGAATCCCCGCGATCGGCAGCGTGATGTAGAAGGCCCAGGGAATGATGCCGTCGCCGAACCACAGCGGCAGATAGATCGTCGACAGGAGCGCGTAGGAATAGGCGCCTACGGCGTAGAAGGCGACGTAGCCGAGGTCGAGCAGCCCCGCGAGGCCGACCACGATGTTGAGCCCCCAGCCCAGCATGATGTAGGTCAGCATGAGGATGGCGAGGTCGACGATGCGGCGGTCGATGCCCGGGAGCCATGGCAGCAGCAGGGCGATGACGAGGAGCGCCGGCGCCAGATACTTGGCATAGGGCGCGAGAGGGAACGAGAACCTCCACGCTTTGGTGGGCGAAGCCTGCGGCTTGCTCCACACGAAGATGTGGTACGCCAGACGGCCCCCCGCCACGATGGCGACGAGAACGGCGACGAACCCCCAGCGCTGCACCAGCATCAGGCTGCCGGTGGCGGCGACGGTCTTGAGCCCGACGATGGGGCCCAGGATGACGAAGGCGAGGATCGAGGTCAGCACCACGTCCTTGACGATTGCTCCGGCGTCGAGCGGGCGAGCCGCGACGGGTTTGGTAACCGCGGCCATCGGCTCAGACCTTCTCGATTTCGGGTTTGCCGAGGAGGCCCTGCGGCAGGAAGATCAAGACAGCGGCGAGCATGGTGAAGGCCGCCACGTCCTTGTACTCGACCGAGAAATAGGCCGACCAGAACACCTCGACCAGGCCGATGATCATGCCGCCCACCATGGCGCCCGGAATGGAGCCGACGCCGCCCAGCACGGCGGCGGTGAACGCCTTGATGCCGGCGAGGAACCCCACGAAGAAATCGGTGACGCCGTAATAGAGAAAGAACATGAGCCCGGCGACGGCGGCAAGTGCCGCCCCCATGATGAAGGTGATCGAGATGGTGCGGTTGACGTCGATGCCGAGGAGTGACGCCATCTTCATGTCCTGCTCGCACGAGCGCTGGGCGCGCCCCAGCGAGGTGCGGGTGATGATGGCGGTGAAGATACCCATCAGCACCAGCGTGGTGACGACAATGAAAATCTGCATGTTGGACAGGCGCACGATGAATTCCCCCTGCTCCAGCGCGCGCTCCATCAGGACGTGCCCGCCGGTGACGATGGGCTGCAAGGGCTTGGGCCGGCCGTCCTGGGCGATGCGGACGAATTCCTGGAGAACCAGCGACATGCCGATGGCGGAGATCAAGGGCGCCAGTCGGAACGACCCGCGCAACGGCCGGTAGGCGACCCGCTCGATGGTCCAGTTATAGGCCGACGCGATGATCATGGCGATGATGACGACGAGCACCAGGGCCAGGATGATCGGAAACAGCCCGCTGCCGCCGGTGAGGCCCAAAGCGATGATGGCGATGAGGGACACGAAGCCGCCCACCATGAACACGTCGCCATGGGCGAAATTGATCATGCCGATGATGCCGTAGACCATCGTGTAGCCGATAGCGATCAGCCCATAGATCGAGCCGAGCGTAACGCCGTTTATGAGCTGCTGGAGAAAATACTCCATGCTCCCCCCTCTGTGCCCGTTCCTTGGCGATTCTTAGAGATCGCCTTGAATTCGCTATAGACCGGGCGCGGTTAATAGACAAGCGATGCCGGATGGGTGTGTTGGACAGTTCGCGCTAGTCACCGAAGATCGAACCAAGATCGCGGGCACCGTGAATGATGCGGACAATTTCAACGTCCTCCCTGGGGACACGGTAGAAGACGACGTAGCGCTGGAACGGAAAGTTTCTCAGTCCCACTCCGAACTCGTCTCGGGCGCGGCCAGCGAGCGGTGCGGCGGCAAGGGTGTCGGTGATCGTGGTGACAAGCCGGTCGAGGAAACCGTCGGCATTCGTGGGGCTATCGGAAGCCATGTGAAGCCAAATCTCGTCAGGGTCGATTACCGCTTCCGCTGAAATGCGCACGCGGGTCATACGGCCTTGGAAAGTGCCATCCGTTCACGGCCACGGCGCTTGATATCCGCGGTCACTTCGCGGTCAAGTTCCCTGCCGCCGTCGCGGTCAAGCGAAAGAAGACTCTGATCGATCTCGGTCTTGATCTCGTTCCAGCGCGTCCAATACTCGGCACGCAACGTGTCGAGTTTGACCGGGCTCGACACGGGATGTGCGGTAAGGTGCTTCTTGACCATCGCCTCAAGTAGACTTTCGGCGGCCTGGCGGCGCTGGTCATCGCGAATGAGAGAGCGGACATAGTCGCTCGGATTCGAGTAGTTCGCAGCCTTGGCGCGCTCCTTCACGAAGCGCTTCAGGGCTTCGGGGAGCGAAATATTCATTGTGCTGGTGCTCATGCGATCAAACTAGCACAGCCCACGTTCCTTGGCAAAGATTGCCATTGCCAACTCCGAAAATGTGACGGCCATCACAGGCAAAGTCACAATATTTTGTTGCAGTGCGGCGAAAAATCAATTGACTCTATGTTGAATTGATATATGTCAGGCCGTGATATATCATTTCGATACAATTGGACGCGATCAATGAACGTGAGAACCCTTTGCCTTGGTATCCTTTCGACAGAGGAAGCCTCCGGCTACGAGATCAAGAAGGATATTGAGGAGGGCCTGTTCAGTCATTTCATCGAAGCCAGTTTCGGCTCGATCTACCCTGCCCTGACCCAGCTCACCGCGGAAGGCCTGCTGACGGTCCGGGCCGAGGAGCAGACCGGCAAGCCCGACAAGAAGGTCTATGCCATCACCGAGGCCGGGCGCCGGGCGTTGGCCAGGGCCATCGCAGTGCTCCCCGCCAGGGACAGGTACAAGTCGGAATTCCTGTTTCAGATGCTGCTGCAGCAATTCATCTCGCGCGACCTGATGCTCGCCGCGCTTGACAAGCAGGTTGCCGACCTGAAGCACGACCTGGCGCGCATCGCCGAGTGCCAGTGCGCCGAACAGCCCCATGCGGGAGCCAGCTTCGTCGCCGGTTACGGCAATGCGGTATTGACCGCCTCGGTCGCCTATCTGGAAGAGAAAAGAGCCGAACTGCTGCGGGACGCAACCCTGCAAGCGGCGGAATGATGGAGTTGAGTTTATGATCCGGCGTATTTTCTATCTTCTTCTGGTCACCGTCCTGCTCGGCGGACTGGGTGCGGTTATTGCCTGGTGGTCGTTCTACCAGCTTCCGGCCTTCATCGCCGAATCGATCAAGAATTCGCCGCGCCCCGTCATGACGGTGTCGGCGGAGGAAGCGCGCTCCGACACGTGGCAGCCCGAGATCGCCGGCATTGGCACGCTGGTGGCGTCCGAGGGGATTGACATAGCACCCCAGGTCGATGGCGTCGTCGAGGAGATTTTCTTCGACTCCGGCCAGGACGTGAAGCAGGGCGACAAGCTCATCCAGCTCGACACCGATACGGACTCGGCCGATCTCAAGAATTTCCGCGTGCAGCTCGCCAATGCCGAAGCTGAGCTGGCCAGGCGGGATCGCATCTTCAAGAAGGGCTTCGCCGCCAAGGCCGACCTTGAATCGGCAACGGCGGCGCGCGACCAGTTGCTGGCCTCGATCGAGAGGACGGAAGCGCTGATCAAGCAGAAGACCATCTTGGCGCCATGGAGCGGCCGCGTCGGCCTTCGCACCATATCGCCCGGCAGCTACATTGCTCCCGGGCAGAAGATTGTCTGGCTGCAGAAGATCGATCCGATCTTCGCCGATTTCACCGTGACCGAAGCCGATTACGGCCGGATCGTGATGGGTCAGAAGGTCAACGCCACGTTCAACGCCTGGCCGGGCAAGATCTATGTGGGTGAAGTGACGACGACCGACGCCAGGATTTCGGGTGACACGCGGATGATCACGGTCAGGGCCAGCCTCGATAATCCCGAAGGCAAGCTCCTGCCCGGCATGTATGCCAATGTGAACGTGGTGGCGGGCGAACCGCAAGAGGTGGTGACGGTGCCGCAGACGGCGGTCACCTTCTCGCTCTATGGCGACAATGTGTTTGTCGTGGTCAAGGCCAAGACGCCCGACCCCAACAACAAGGACGAGCAGCTTGAAGTCGAGCGCCGCTTCGTCAAGGCGGGTCCAGCGAGGGACGGACGGGTCGAGATCGTCAGCGGGATCAAGCCCGGCGAGCGCGTGGTGACCGCGGGCCACAACAAGATCGAC
Source organism: Hyphomicrobiales bacterium (assembly GCA_031402975.1). GTDB lineage: Bacteria > Pseudomonadota > Alphaproteobacteria > Rhizobiales > Aestuariivirgaceae > Aestuariivirga. The sequence continues at coordinate 2,676 of JANNSP010000167.1, read as the reverse complement.
CAGGGCAGCCCGGTGAAGATCGACAATTCCATCGCCCTTCGCGCCGCCGATACGGCCACGATTCAGTAGGACGGGTTCCATGCATTTCACCGACATCTTCGTCAAGCGCCCGGTCCTGGCGACCGTCGTCAGCCTGGTCATTCTGCTGGCCGGATTACAGGCGGTGTTCGGTCTGCCGATCCGCCAGTTCCCCAAGGTGTCGGACACCAAGATCGAGATCACCACCTTCTATCCAGGCGCCAATGCCGAGCAGATCAAGGGCTTCATCACCACGCCCCTGCAGCAGGCGGTGGCCTCGACCGAAGGCGTCGAGATCATCGAATCGAAGTCGTCGCAGAATGTTTCGACCATCACCATGAAGCTCAGGCTCGACGCCGATGCCGACCGGGCGCTGTCGGACGTCCTGTCAAAGGTCAACGAGGTGAAGGGCGTGCTGCCCGAGGAATCGAACGATCCCGTCGTGGTGCGGACCAACGGGGCGGGCTTCGCGCTGATGTATATCAGCTTCCGCAGCGAGCAGATGACCTCGCCGCAGATCAGCGATTATCTCGACCGCGTGGTGAAGCCGCGCATCCAGGCGATCACCGGCGTCGCTTCTGCCGATATTCTCGGCGGCTCGACCTTCGCTATGCGGGTGTGGCTTGACCCCGACAAGATGGCGTCGCTCGGCATCACGCCGCTCGACGTCCGCGCGGCACTCGCCGCCAACAACTTTTCGACCGCGGCGGGCGAGATCAAGAGCGCGTTCACCCAGAAAAACATCAACGCCCAGACCTCGCTCGAAAACCCCGAGCAGTTCAAGGAGCTGGTCGTCGCCACGCGCGGCGATACGGTGATCCGCCTCGGCCAGATCGCCACCATCGATCTGGGCCCCCAGAACTACAACTCGTCGTCGGCCTTCGACGGTGTCAAGGCGGTGTTCATGGGCATCCAGACGACGCCCGACGCCAATCCCCTCACCGTCATCTCCAATGTCCGCGACGCCATGCCCGACATCCAGCGCGTGCTGCCGCAGGGACTGGAAGGCAGCATCGCCTATGACGCCACCGAATTCATCACCGCATCGATCTGGGAAGTGGGCACGACGCTGGCCGAAGCCGCCTTGATCGTCGTCATCGTGATCTTCCTGTTCCTCGGCAATATCCGCTCGACGCTCATTCCGGTCGTCACCATTCCCTTGTCGCTGATCGGCGTGGCGCTGGTGCTGGTGGCCTTCGGTTACTCGATCAACCTGTTGACGCTGCTGGCGCTGGTGTTAGCCATCGGCCTCGTCGTCGACGACGCCATCGTGGTGGTCGAGAACATCCAGCGCCATATCGAGGAGGGCATGAAACCCTACGACGCGGCCTTGCAGGGGGCCCGCGAAATCACCGGCCCGGTTATCGCCATGACGGTGACACTCGCCGCCGTCTATGCGCCGATCGGCTTCACGAGCGGGTTGACCGGCGCCCTGTTCCGCGAATTCGCTTTTACCCTCGCCGGCGCCGTCGTCGTTTCGGGTATTGTAGCCTTGACGCTGTCGCCGATGATGACGTCGAAGCTGCTGCGCTCGAACGAGCACCAAAGCTGGTTCGGCCGCCTGGTCGAGCGGGTGTTCGGCGGGTTGCAGCGCTTCTACCGCCGCCGCCTCGACGGCACCATCCGGCAGCGCGCGGTGTTCGCCTGGGTAGCGATCCTGATGATCGCCCTCTCGGCCATCCTCTACAACGCCATCAACCGCGAGCTGGCTCCGGCCGAGGACCAGGGCGTGCTCTTCGCCTTCGTCCAGGCGCCTGAGCATACCAATCTCGATTATCTGACGACCTATACGGATGTCCTGACCGAAACCTTAGGGGAATTGCCGGAGAAGCAGAATGTCTTCTCGATCAACGGCTTTCCCAATGGCCACTCGGCATTTGTGGGCTTAATCCTCAAGCCGTGGGACCAGCGCGAGCGCTCCGATCTTTCGGTGATGGGAGAGCTTCAGCCGAAGTTCAGCAATATCGCCGGCGTCAACATCTTTGCCACCGCCCCCTCCGCCATTCCGGTGGGTGCCGGCGAACTGCCGGTCGAATTCGTCGTGACCTATCCCGGCGACTACACGCAGCTGGCCGAGGTGATGACGACGCTTGAGGCGGAAGCCATGAAGAGCGGGCTGTTCATCTTCACCAATGGCGATCTCCGCTTCCAGACGCCGCAGGTCGAGCTCGTGGTCGACAAGGACCGCGCCAACCAGCTTGGCGTCACCATGCAGGATATCGGAGCCACGCTCTCAACGCTGCTCGGCGGCAACAATGTCAACCGCTTCAGCGTGCAGGGCCGGAGCTACGAAGTGATCGCCCAGGTGCCGCGCACCGAGCGCGAGTCGGCGGAACAGATCCTGAAATACCGGGTGCGCTCCACCGGCGGCGACATGGTGCCGCTGTCGTCCTTCGTGAAGGTCGAGAGCACCGTACAGCCCAACAGCCTGGCCACCTTCCAGCAGTTGAATTCGGCCACGCTGCAGGGCGTGCCCTTCCCCGGCCGTACCGTGGGCGAGGCCGTGACCTTCCTGCAGCAGAAGGCCAAGGAGATTTTCCCGGCCGGCATGTCCTATGACTTCAAGGGCGAGAGCCGCCAGTTCGTTAAGGAAGGCAACACGCTGGCCACCACCTTCGCCTTCGCGCTGTTGCTTATTTATCTGGTGCTGGCGGCGCA
>JANNSP010000166.1:0-3330 GCA_031402975.1 Hyphomicrobiales bacterium | reverse complement strand
GCCCCGCGCCAAGCGCTCGGCCTCGCCAGCATTTTCGCTTGAGATGATCAGGGCCGCCATGCGGCCATAGGGCGGAAGATTGCCTGCCTGGCGCACCAGCTTTTCTTGTTCGAGATAGGACTCGCGGTCCCCCGATTTGAGCGCCCGCATCAGGGCATGGTCGGGGGCGTGGGTCTGCACCAATGCCCGGCCCGGCTTTTCACCGCGCCCGGCCCTGCCCGCCACCTGTGCAAGCAACGCCCAGGTACGCTCGCCGCCACGGGGATCGGAACTTTCAAGGGCAAGGTCAGCATCGATCACCGCAGCAAGAGTGAGATGCGGAAAATGATGGCCCTTGGCGACGAGCTGGGTGCCGATCACCAGATTATGGTGGCCCTGTTCGACCTCGCGGATGGCGTCATGGAGCATCGGCCCCCGCGACAAGTCGCTCGACAGGATGGCAAGGCGCGCCTCGGGAAAGCGCCGCGTCGCTTCTTCCGCCAGCCGCTCGATTCCGGGACCGACCGGGGTCATCTTGTCGGGTGTCGCGCATTTGGGACACGAGCGCGGCATCGCTTCGGCATGACCGCAATGATGGCACATCAACTGGCGGCGGAACCGGTGCTCGACCAGGGACGCAGAACAATTCGGACAATCGAGGCGGAAACCGCAGGCCCGGCACAGAGTTAGCGGCGCATAGCCGCGACGGTTGAGGAACAGCAGGGCCTGGTCGCCCGCCGCCAGTGTTGCCTCGATACTTTTGACCAACGAGTCCGACAGCCACGAACCGGGCTCAAGCACCATCTGCTTCATGTCGATCAAGCCGATCTCGGGGAGTTCGGCCCGGCCATGGCGATCCTTCAGCCGGACCAGTCCATAGCGGCCGCGATCGGCATTGACGAGGGATTCGAGCGACGGCGTCGCCGACGACAGGATCACCGGGAAGCGGCCAAGCGAGCCATAGACCACCGCCATGTCGCGGGCATGGTAGGGAACACCCTCCTCCTGCTTGTAGCCGCCTTCATGTTCCTCATCGACAATGATGAGCCCCAGCCTGCGCCACGGCAGGAACAGCGCTGAACGGACCCCCACGACAATGGCCGCGTCGCCCGAGCCCACGCCCCGCCACACCCGCTCGCGCTCTCTCGGCCGCATGCCCGAATGCCACTGCGCGGGAGCCGCCCCGAACCGCTCCTCGACGCGAGAAATGAAGGAGGCGGTGAGGGCGATCTCCGGCAGCATCAGCAGCACCTGGTGGCCAGCCGCAAGCGATGCCGCCATCGCCTCGAAATAAACCTCGGTCTTGCCCGAGCCGGTGACCCCGTCGAGCAGCACCACTCTGTGGGCGCGCGCCGTCACTGCCGAGCGCAGCAGGCCTGCGGCCTCCGCCTGGCCGCGCGACAGTGCGACGCTCGCCGCCCCCGGATCAGGCGGTTTGAACGAGGCAAATGCGGGGCGGGCCACCGTTTCGAGCGCTCCGTCTCTGACCATGGCCTTGATCACGCTCGAGCCGACGCCGGCCGCCTCGGCCAGTTCCGCTGCTGTCATGGCGAAACCCTCGCGCGCCACCGCCAGAATCTTCGCCCGCTGCGGCGTCATGCGTTTGGGTTCGGCGCCGGTCGAGCGATAGACGAGCTGTTCGCGGGGAGCGGCGAAGGCGCCGGGCGAGCGCAGCACCATGCGCAGCACATTGCCGGGAGGTTCCAGATAATAGTCCGCCACCCAGTCGATGAACTTGCGGTGGAGGGCGGTGAGGGGAGGCAGGTCGAATTTCCCGATCACGTCGCGGAGCTTTGGCCCCACCGCGGTTTCGTCGGACAGCGACCACACCACCCCGATCATCTGGCGGGGCCCTAGGGGAACCGCGACATAGTCGCCGGGTTCAAGTTCGAGTCCGTCCGGAATGCGATAGGAATAGGGTGCCGACAGCCCCAGCGGAAGCAAGACATCGGCGATTGGCGTAGCAGGCATCGGCGCTCTCAATAGTCTTGGACGGAGATTGCGGCCAGCCCTATATCGGCAACCGCCATGCGCGCCGAAACCATCACCGGGAAACGCCCCGACATTCGCGAGATCGTCTATCGCGAACCTTTCGCTTTGGCGCTCAGGCTGAAGGGGGAAAAACACCTGACGCTGCTCGAAAGCGCGATGCGGAAGGAGCATCTCGGCCGCTATTCCTTCCTCGCCTGCAATCCGAGCGTCACGCTGACCGCCGTGAGCGGCGTGGCGTATCTGAACGGCGAGCCGCAGCGCGATCCCCCGCTTCGCGTTCTGGATCACCTGCTCGACCGGCATCGCATGGCGCATGCGCCGGGCCTGCCCCCCTTCCAATGCGGGCTCGCCGGTTATATCTCCTACGAATTCGGCCGCTCGCTGGAGCCCCGCGCGCGCATTCCTGAATTCGAGCCGCCATGCCCCGACCTGATGCTGCATCTCTATGACGCGGTGGCGGGCTTCGACCATCTGCAGGAACGCGCCTGGATCATGGCGACCGATCCCGCGCACGGCGGCCGCCTGGAGGAACTGCTGGCGCGCAAACCGGCCGCGACGGGGTCTCACTTGATCTGCGATTGGACCTCGAACTTCACCCGCGCGGAGTATGAAACCGCCGTCGCCCGCGCCGTCGAGCTCATTCTCGCTGGCGACATGTTTCAGGCCAATATCGCGCAATGTTTTTCGGCGCGCATTCCGCAAGAGTTCGATGCGATGGCGTTTTACCGGCGTCTGCGCGCGATGAACCCCGCGACATTCGGCGCCTATCTCGACTATGGCGACTTGCGCATCGCATCGAGTTCGCCCGAGCGCCTGCTGAGCTTCGACGGCAAGACGGTCGAGGCCCGGCCGATCAAGGGCACGCGGCCGCGCGATGCCGATCCCTCGCGTGACGCGGCGCTGGTGGCCGAGTTGGCCGCCAGCCGCAAGGACCGGGCCGAGAATGTGATGATCGTCGATCTCTTGCGCAACGACCTGTCGCGCGTGTGCCGGCCGGGCACGGTTCGCGTGCCGGTATTGTGCGGCCTCGAATCCTATGCCTCGGTGCATCACCTGACCTCGGTCGTGACCGGTGAGTTGCGCGACGGCCGGACGATGGGCGATCTCGTTACCGCGACATTTCCTGGCGGCTCGATCACCGGCGCGCCGAAAATCCGCGCCATGGAAGTGATAGCCGAGATCGAACAGACGCCACGCGGAGTTTATTGCGGATCCATCGGCTATTTCAGTTTCAGCGGTCCTGCCGATCTCAACATCGCCATCCGCACCGCGCTGTTCGCCCACGGCACGGCGCGCGTTTCGGGCGGCGGCGGCATCACCGCGCGCTCCGATCCCGCGAGTGAATATGACGAAACGTTG
>JANNSP010000165.1:0-3197 GCA_031402975.1 Hyphomicrobiales bacterium | reverse complement strand
GCCTCGGTCGGCTCCTGCGCGCAGGTCGGCAAGAACTGCCACATCTCCGCCGGCACCGGCATCGGCGGCGTGCTTGAGCCGCTGCAGGCCAACCCCACCATCATCGAAGACAACTGCTTCATCGGCGCCCGCTCGGAAGTCGTCGAAGGCGTCGTCGTCGGCGAAGGTTCGGTCATCTCCATGGGCGTGTTCATCGGCCAGTCGACCAAGATCGTCGAGCGTGAAACCGGCAAGGTCCATATCGGCGCCGTACCGCCCTATTCGGTGGTGGTGTCGGGCTCGATGCCGGGGAAACCTTACGCCAACGGCGCGCCGTCGCCGTCCCTCTACTGCGCCGTGATCGTCAAGCGCGTCGATGAAAAGACCAGGGCCAAAACGTCGATCAACGAGTTGCTGAGAGACTGACTTTCCCCCTTCCGCTTTGACAGCACTTGGGAGATAGTCGGGAACGGGGAATCATCAGGCATTGGGGAGGTCCACATGAATATGTCGGTGTTCACGAGTTTCGATGGCCGCATCGGCCGCCAGACATGGTGGCTTGGGCTCATCGCGCTGATGGTGGTGCAGTGGATCGTGCTGTTTGTCTTCAGCTTGATTGTCGGCGGCAGCATGATGGGCGGCTTTGACCCGAACAATCCCGAAACCATGGGCATGGCGATGGGTGCCATTTCCATTCCCTTCATCATCATCGTCCTGATCTTCCTGTGGCCGGCTTTGGCGCTCTACACCAAGCGCTGGCATGACCGCAGCAAATCGGGCTGGTGGTCGCTGATCATGCTCATCCCTTTGATCGGAGCATTGTGGGCGCTGATCGAATGCGGCTTCCTGCGCGGCACCGAGGGTCCAAACCAGTACGGTCCCGACCCGGTCGCATGAGAAACGAGATTTGATGGCACTGCTAAAGAACTCGCCGACCGATTCCGTTCCCATCCTGCAGGATTTGATCCGCTGCCGGTCGGTCACGCCGGCCGAGGCGGGGGCACTCACGGTGCTGGAGAATCTCCTCTCGGCTCACGGCTTCGTCTGCCAGCGTCTGATCTACAAGACGGAGGGCACGCCCGACGTCGAGAACCTGTTCGCCCGCCATGGCACGAGCGGCCCGCATCTGTGTTTTGCCGGCCATACCGACGTGGTGCCGCCGGGGCGCGAGGAGGATTGGACCCATCCGCCGTTCTCGGGCGAGATCGCGGGCGGCGCCGTCTATGGGCGGGGCGCCATCGACATGAAGGGACCGGTCGCGGCTTTCGTTGCGGCGGCGATCGATCACCTGAAGGGCGGCGTCAAGCAGAAGGGCTCGATCTCCTTTCTGATTACCGGCGACGAGGAAGGCCCGGCCATCAACGGCACCGTCAAGGTGCTCGAATGGATGAAGGAGCAAGGCCACATTCCCGACCACTGCCTGGTGGGCGAGCCGACCTGCCCCGATAAACTGGGCGATGCCATCAAGATCGGCCGGCGCGGTTCCTTGAGTTTCACCGTGACGGTGGAAGGAATCCAGGGCCATGTCGCCTATCCGCTCAAGGCCGACAATCCGATCCCCAAGCTCGGCCGCTTCGTCGACCGGATTTCCTTTGCCAGTCTCGACAATGGCAACGAACATTTCGATCCCTCGACGCTTGCCGTCACCAGTTTCGATGTCGGCAACACTGCGAGCAATGTGATCCCCGCCCGCGCCACGGCGAAGTTCAACATCCGCTTCAGCACCGAGCATAACTATCAGTCGCTTGAAGACTGGGTGAATATCCATGCCGCCGCGGTGAAAGAAGAATTGGGCGGTGCCTGGAAGGTGATCGCCAACGATCCCGCCGACGCCTTCATCACCTCGCCCGGCGCCTTTGTCGGCCTGGTGCAGGACGCGGTCGAGCAGGTCACCGGCATCTTGCCGAAGCTCTCGACCTCGGGCGGCACGTCGGATGCGCGCTTCATCAAGGATTACTGCCCGGTTCTCGAATTCGGCCCGACCAATTCGACCATCCACATGACCGACGAGCGCATTCCCCTCGACGAACTGCGCGGCTTGCAGATGATCTACAGCCGCATCATCGAATCCTATTTCAGTACGCGACCTTGAGCAGATAAAGTCCATCGGGCGGCGCCACCGGGCCGCAGCGGCTGCGGTCCCTCGCCTCGAGTTCTGCCTGGAGATTGCGCGCCCGCCATTTTCCCTCGCCCACCAGCCGCAGCGAACCAACAATAGACCGCACCTGGTTGTGCAGGAACGAGCGCGCCACGGCGCGGATCTCGATCAGTTCGCCGTAGCGCGCCACATCCAGCCGGTCGAGCGTCTTGATGGGCGACGCCGCCTGGCACTGCGCCGCGCGGAAGGTGGTGAAGTCGTGCCGCCCGATCAACACCTGGGCCGCGTCATGCATGGCCGCTGCATCGAGATCGACCGGCAGCCACCAGACCTTGCCGCGATCGAGGGCGGGGGGACTGCGGCGATTGAGGATGCGGTAGAGATAGTGACGGCTGGTAGCGGAGAAGCGGGCGTGGAAATCATCGGCCACAGGCTCCACTTGGATGACGCTGACGGGATGCGGCCTGACATTGGCATTGAGCGCATTGCGCAGAACGAACGGATCCCAGACTCTTGCAAGATCGACATGCGCCACCTGGCCCAGCGCATGAACCCCGGCATCGGTACGCCCGGCGCCCTGCACAACCGCCGGAGCGCCGTTGATCGTCGCCACCGCGCCCTCGATCACCGCCTGCACTGACAGGCCGTTGACCTGCATCTGCCAGCCGACGAAAGGCGTCCCGTCATATTCAAGCGTGAGCTTGTAGCGCGGCATCAGCTCAACAGCGTTCCGGCGGCGATGGCGGTGCCACGCAGAAAAGCCTCCGCCTGCATCGGCCCCTTGCCTTCGCGCTGCAGATGCAGCAGGCGGACTGCGCCATCGCCGCACGCAATGGCGAGATGATCGTCAAGAACTGTGCCGGGCTCGCCCTTTCCAGCGGCTGTCTCGCACGCCAGAACCTTGATGCGGCTGCCGGCGGCTTCAAACCATGCACCGGGAGAGGGCGACAGGCCATGAATATGGTTGCGCACCTCCACTGCGGGCCTGGAAAAGTCGATCCGGGTTTCGGATTTGCCGATCTTGTTCGCATAAGTGACGCCGTCCAACGGTTGCGCCGCGCAGATAATCTTCTCCTCGCTCAGCACCTCGCTGTGGCGCCGGCCCATGAAGCGCTTGATG
>JANNSP010000164.1:0-8611 GCA_031402975.1 Hyphomicrobiales bacterium | reverse complement strand
TATGTGGAGAACTTCCATCCCCGCCTTATGGGCCTCACCGGCACGGCGGACGAGGTCGCCGTGGCGGCGAAGGCGTACCGGGTCTATTACAGCAAAGCGTCAGGGGCCGCTGCCGGGGACTACCTGATGGACCACTCCTCGATCCTCTATCTCATGGGACCGGACGGGAAATTCCTGAAGCATTTCACTTACACAACCGATGCCAAGGCGCTGGCGATGGAACTTAACGCAGCGATAGCGCGTTAAATCACGCCCGCTGACTATTTCATTGCCCTTAGTAAACGGACTTGTTACCAATTTGCCTCATTCCAGGGCAGGGAGCCTAAATGCTGTACCACCTTTACGAAATGAACCATGCCGCGCTGGCGCCTTGGCGCGCGGCGGCCGGCGCCGGGCTTGATTTCTGGAAAAGCCCCGCCAATCCGTTGTCGTCCACCCATATGGGCCGGTCCTTCGCCGCCTCGCTCGAAGTGTTCGAGCGGGTGACGCGGCGCTATGGCCGGCCGGCCTTCGGGATCGACGACACGATAGCGGGCGATGATGTCATTCCTGTAACCGAAGTGGTGGTTCTGAAGAAGCAGTTCTGCAACCTACTCAATTTCCGCAAGGATTGGCCGGAGGGGAGCGAGGTGAAACAGCACAAACTGCTGATCGTCGCGCCGATGTCGGGTCACTACGCCACTCTTTTGCGCGGCACTGTCGAGTCGATGCTACCGCATTACGACATCTACATCACCGACTGGATCGATGCCCGCACCGTGCCGATCGCGCATGGCAGTTTCGATCTCGACAACTATGTCGATTACGTCACCGAGATGCTGCGGCATCTGGGGCCCGGCAGCAGCGTGATGGCGGTGTGCCAGCCCTCCGTGCCGGTGCTCGCGGCGGCGGCGCTGATGAATGAAGCGGGCGATCCCGCCGCGCCCAAGACGATGATCCTGATGGGCGGCCCGATCGATACCAGGCGCAACCCGACCGGCGTCAACCGCCTGGCCGAACAGCGCGGCATGGAATGGTTCCGCCAGAACGTCATCATGAAGGTGCCGTTCCCCCATGCGGGAGCATTTCGCGACGTCTATCCGGGGTTCCTGCAGCTTGGCGGCTTCATGACGATGAATCTCGACCGCCACATGGATGCGCATCGCGAACTCTACTGGCACCTGGTCGAAGGCGACGGCGATTCGGCTGAAAAACACCGCGATTTCTATGACGAGTATCTCTCGGTGATGGACCTCACCGCCGAATTCTACCTGCAGACGGTCGAAACCGTGTTCGTCAATCACGACCTGCCGAAGGGCACATTCGTTCATCGCGGACGCCGTGTCGATCCGACACGAATAACCGCGACGGCGCTGATGACGGTCGAGGGCGAGCGCGACGATATTTCCGGCGTGGGCCAGACCGAGGCGGCGCACGGCCTCTGCTCCAATCTTTCCGGCGAGAAAAAGCTCCACTACCTGCAGCCCGGTGTCGGCCATTTCGGCGTGTTCAACGGCTCGCGCTTCAGAAACGAGATCGTGCCGAAGATCGTCAAGTTCGTCAACGCCAACGCCTGATGGCGGCGCTGTTCCGCTCCGCCCGGCGCCTGTTCGCGGCGAAGCCGCTGGAACCGGCGCGCCTCGTCGCCGACCGCGTCGAGATCGATGTCCTGTTCCGCCGCAATGCCAAGGCCAGACGGCTGATCCTCCGCCTCAACGCGGACGCGACTGCTGCCGTGGTGACGGTGCCCAAGGGGGTGTCGCGGCGTCAGGCGCTGGATTTCGCAGAGCGCTCGGCCGGCTGGCTCGCCACCCGAATCGCCAAACGGGAAGAGCGGATCGTGCTGACGCCGGGCGCTACGTTGCCACTCAGGGGCGAACTGCACGAAATCCGCCATGTTCCCGTTCGGCGCGGCACGATCATGGTCGAACCGCTCACGAAGGTGATCCATGTTCCGGGCGACCTGCCGCATGTGACGCGCCGGCTTGGCGATTGGCTCAAACTCGTGGCCAGAGAAGACCTGACAGAGGCGTCGCGGCGTTACGCGGCGGCCATGGACGTCAGTTTCCGGCGTGTCTCGGTGCGCGACCAGAAAAGCCGCTGGGGATCATGTTCGGCTGCGGGCGATCTGTCCTATTCCTGGCGGCTGGTGCTGGCGCCGCCCGAAATCCTCGATTACGTCGCGGCCCATGAAGTGGCCCATCTCCGCCACATGAATCACGGGTCCCAATACTGGCGGCTCGTGCTCCGCCACTGCCCGCACGCCGCGATGGCGCGGAAGTGGCTCAAGGCTCACGGCCAGAGTCTGCACCGGATCGCTGCGAAATAGTCAGCGGTCGGACTTGCCTTTGAGTTTTTCGAAGGTGGATTTCTTCTGGCGCTGCTGGCGCGGTTTTTCCGGCTTTTCGGCCCGGAACAGTCCGCCCAGCGTATCGAGGAAGCCGCCCTCCGAGGCGCCGGGTTCGGCGCCGCCCGAAAGATCGTATTCACCGGGGTTCATGGCGATCTGGTCGAGGTCGCCCGTTTGGCCATCGCCGGGCAGCGGTCGCGGCAGGAGTCCGGCATGGGCCTCCTCCATCACATCCTTCCAGATGGCGGTCGGGATCGACCCTCCGGTCACTTTCTGGGTCGGCGAATTGTCGTCGTTTCCGGCCCAGACGCCCGCCACCAGATAGCTGGTATAGCCCACGAACCAGGCGTCGCGGTAATCCTGGCTGGTGCCGGTCTTGCCCGCGATCTCGAAATTACCGAACTGCGCCCGCCTCGCCGTGCCGCCGGTGACGACGCCGCGCAGCATCGAATTCATCGCCGCCACGTCATAGATCGAGACGGTCTCGCCGAAGCCGTCGCCCTGGCGTTCATACAGAACCTGGCCGTCCCGCGTCACGATGCGGCTGACGGCGTAGGGAACGACCGGCGTTCCGCCATTGGCGAAGGGCACGAAAGCGGCGGTCAATTCCAGCGGCGTCACCTCGGAGGTGCCAAGGGCGATCGAGGCATCGTTGCCCATGGGCGAGGTGATGCCGAGCCGGTGCGCCACCGCCCCCACCGCTTCGGGGCCGACATAGCTGGTCAGCTTGGCCGAGATGGTATTAAGCGACAAGGCCAGCGCCTTTCTGAGCGTGACCGGCCCCAGATATTTGCGGCGGTAGTTTTCGGGCTCCCAGTCGCCGATCCTGACCGGTTCGTCGATCTCGACCGAATCGGGTCCGTAACCCTGTTCGAGTGCCGCCAGATAGACGAAGGGCTTGAAGGCCGATCCGGGCTGGCGCTTGGCCTTGGTCACCCGGTTGAACTGGCTCCGCTTGTAGGAGCGCCCGCCCACCATCGCCTTGACGGCGCCCGTCGTATCCATCAGCACCAGCGCCGCCTGGCTGACCTTGAGTTTCGCTCCTTCCTCGTTCAACCGCAGGCGCAGGGATTTCTCGGCCAGCGCCTGCAATCTCGTATCGATGGTGGTCTCGACGATGATCGATTCGTCGTATTTGCTGACCAGTTGCGGCAGTTGTTCGTTGATCCAGTCGACCACATACTGGGTCGCCGGAATATAGTCGGAAGCGACGACCGTCGAGGGCGCGTTGAGGGCGCGATCGGCCTCGCGGGCCGAGATGAAGCCTTCCGCCGTCATGCTGTCGATCACCAGTTTGGCGCGCTCGGCGGCGGCTTCAGGGTTGGCGGCGGGATTGTAGTTGGAGGGAGCTTTCAACAGCCCGGCCAGGGTCGCCGCCTCGGCCAGCGTCAGTTCGGTTGCCGTCTTGTTATAATAGACCTGCGCCGCCTTCTCGATACCGGTCGCTCCAGACCCGTAATAGACGCGGTTGACGTAAAGCTGCAGGATTTCGTCCTTGGAGAATTTGGTTTCGAGCCAGATGGCGAGCAGCGCTTCCTGGATCTTGCGCTCCATCGTGCGGTCGGGTTTGAGGAACAAGTTCTTGGCCAATTGCTGGGTGATGGTCGAGCCGCCCTGCACCACCCGCCCCGCCCGGTAATTCTCCATGGCGGCCCGCATGAGGCCCATCGGATCGACGCCGAAATGCGAGCGGAAGCGGTGGTCCTCGATGGCGATCACGGCGTTGGGCACATAGTCGGGCAGTTCGCTGACCCTCACTTCATCGCCGAAAAACGCCCCCTGCTCGGCCAGCACGCTGCCGTCGGAAGCGAGCAGCATGATGCCGGGTTCGCGCGCCGGGATCTGCAGCAACCCCTTCTGGTCGAGCGACAGCCAGACATAGCCGAGGCCCAGGCCGGTTGCGACCGAGCCGCCGACCATCAGCATGAACAGAACGGAAAAGAGCGAACCGATGAGCGAGCGGCGACGCCGGGGGCGTTTCCTCTCGGGGCCCGGAACGCGGCCGCGGTCCCTGTAAAGCCTGGGCTCTACCCGCTCGGGCGCGGTCTTGCGCCGCCGCCGCCGCCTGAAAAAAAGTCCCATTCACCCCTCGGACGGCCGGATGCCTCCGCCAGCCCAACTGTTTGCCGGTAATGATGTTCCAAAGATGACTTCAAAACCGTTACATTACGGCGCCGACCTGCCAGGGCACGAATTCGTTGTCGCCATAGCCCAGCTCCTCCGACTTGGTGCGCTCGCCCGACGCCACGCGCAGCATTGCATCGAAGATTTCCTGGCCCTTCCGCTCGATCGTGACGCCCTCGAGCACATCGCCGCAATTGATGTCCATGTCCTCGACCATGCGGCGGTAGATATCGCTGTTGGTCGCCAGCTTGATCGAGGGAACCGGCTTGCAGCCGTAAGCCGAGCCCCGTCCCGTGGTGAAGCAGATCAAATTGGCGCCGCCCGCCACCTGGCCCGTGGCGGAGACGGGATCGTAGCCCGGCGTATCCATGAACACGAAGCCCTTGCCGGTCACCGGTTCCGCATAATGGTAGACGTGGCGAAGTGTCGTGGTGCCGCCCTTGGCGGCGGCTCCAAGCGACTTTTCCAGGATCGTGGTCAAGCCGCCGAGCTTGTTGCCGGGAGACGGATTGTTGTTCATCTCCATGTTGTTGCGCTTGGTATAGTCCTCCCACCATTCGATGATGCCGACGAGCTTTTCGCCCACTTCGCGGGTGGCGGCGCGCCTGGTCAAAAGATGCTCCGCGCCATAGATTTCCGGCGTTTCGGAGAGAATTGCGGTGCCGCCCTGGCGCACCAGGATATCGACGGCCGCCCCCAGCGCCGGATTGGCGGTGATGCCGGAATAGCCGTCCGAGCCGCCGCATTGCAGCGCCACGATCAAGTCCGAGGCATGGCAGGTCTCGCGCTTCGCATCGTTCACATGCGGCAGCATCTGGCGCACCGCCTCGACGCCGGCCGCCACCGTTTTCCGCGTGCCGCCGGTTTCCTGGATGGTCATGGTGCGGAAGGTATCGTTTTCGACGATATTGTAGGCCTCCTTGAAGCGGGGGATCTGGAAGCCCTCGCAGCCCAGCCCCACCATCATGACGCCCCCCATGTTGGGATTGGTGGCATAGCCCCAGGTGGTGCGCTTCAGGATATCGAAGATGGCGCCGCGATAATCGATGACGCAACCATTGTCCTGGAGCAGCGCCACCACCCCGTCGATATTGGGATAGTCTTTCAATATGCCGGAGCGGTTCACTTCCTGGGCGATATAGCTGGCGACGGTGGCCGAGCAGTTCACGCTCGTCATGATGCCGATATAGTTGCGCGTGCCCACCTTGCCATTGGCGCGGCGATAGCCCTGGAAGGTGGCCTGGCTTTCCAGCGGCAAAATCTCCTCCTGCCTCGCATCCTGGGCGAAGGCGTAATCGCGCTCGAAGTCGTGCACCCCGGTATTGTGTTCGTGCACCCAGTCGCCGCGAGCGATATCGCTTTTGGCGAACCCGATGATCTGGCCGAACTTGCGCACCGGTTCCCCCGTAGCGATCGCCGCCGCCGCCATCTTGTGGCCCTTCATGATGCGGTCGCGGGCGGTGATGCCTTCCGGCGCCATCTCGCCCTTGGCCACGGCGTCGATGGCGACGAGGACGTTGTCGGCGGGGTTGAGACGAAGCATGCGGGGAATTTTTGGGGCGATGTCCATGGGATTTCCATATTGCGCTGGGGTCATTTCAAACTAACATGGAGGCTAGGCGGATCACAATGGAGACGGGACAAGAATGAAGACGCGGCGTTTCAAGGCCCCATCGGGCGCAACCATCAACCTCACAGAACTGGGCTTCGGCGCGGCCCCTCTGGGCAATCTCTATCACGCCAAGACCGAGGACGAGGCAACCGCCACCTTCGAGGCCGCGTGGAAGGCGGGGCTTCGATACTATGACACCGCGCCGCTTTATGGGCTGGGCCTCTCCGAAACCCGGCTCAATCATTTCCTGCGCGGCAAGAAACGCGGCGACTATGTGGTCTCGACCAAGATCGGGCGGCATCTGCAAGTCTGCAAGCCCTCCGAGCGGACCGGCATCGGCAAGTTCTTCGATACGCCGTCCAGGCGCGAAGTCTTCGACTACAGCTATGACGGCGTCATGCGTTCGCTCGACGCCTCGCTCGAACGGATCGGCATCGACAGCATCGACATCGTCTTCGCGCATGACGTCGACGTCTTCACCCACGGCTCGGAGGCGGCGCGCGATGCCCATCTCAAGACGCTGATGGCGGGCGGCTACAAGGCGCTGGTCAAATTGCGCGATGAGAAAGTTATCAAGGCTTTTGGCGCTGGCGTCAACGAATGGCAGGTGTGTGAAACCATGGCGAAGCAGGGCGATTTCGACCTGTTCCTGCTGGCCGGACGCTACACGCTGCTGGAACAGGAGGCGCTCCAATCCTTCCTGCCGCTATGCGAGGAGCGCGGCATCGGCATCGTGTTGGGCGGTCCCTACAATTCGGGAATTCTCGCGACCGGCCCCAAGCCCGGCGCCTTCTACAATTACGAGCCCGCGCCCAAGGCTATCCTCGACCGCGTGGCCTCAATCGCGGCCGTGTGCAAGAGACACAAGGTGAAGCTCGCCGAAGCGGCATTGCGCTTTCCGCTGCTGCACCCGTCCGTGGTGAGCGTCATTCCGGGAGCGGCCAGCCCCCGCGAAGTGGCGATGAATGTCAGAACCATGAGCGC
This sequence comes from Hyphomicrobiales bacterium, assembly GCA_031402975.1. GTDB lineage: Bacteria > Pseudomonadota > Alphaproteobacteria > Rhizobiales > Aestuariivirgaceae > Aestuariivirga. The sequence continues at coordinate 1,562 of JANNSP010000164.1, read as the reverse complement.
GAAGATTCCGAAGGCGCTGTGGAAAGACCTCAAGAGCGAGGGCCTCCTGCGCAAGGACGCGCCGGTCTGATCACAGCGTCAGATCGGCGGGACCGCTGTTGTTGATGACCGCGAGGATGTTCGGCATGTCGTTCGACGCGATCCAGTTCGCCGCATAGGTCATGTCGAAGCCGTGGTCGAGCCAGCGCTTGATGAGACGCTGCTCCAGTTCCTCGCGCGGCACGTCGAGATAGATGGCGAAGTCGAAGAACGCCCTGAGCCGGTCCCATGGCGGCTGGCGCAGCAGCAGGTAGTTGCCCTCGACCACGATGAAGCGCGTCTTGCCCTCGATGATGGCGGCGCCGGCGCGCGACAGTTCCATGCTCCGGTCGAACACCGGGATGGCGATTTCGGCTTCGACCGCCTTGATGCGCCTGAGCAGCACCTCGAAACCGGCCACGTCGAAGGTGAAGGGAGCACCCTTGCGCGCCCGGTGACCACGGGCGTTGAGCACCGCGTCGTCGAAGTGGAAGCCGTCCATGGGAACGGCGATCGCCGTCTCGCCCGCCACGATCAGCTCCTCGGCAAGACTGCCGGCGAGCGTGGACTTGCCGGAGGCGGGCGCGCCCGCGATCGCCACCATATAGCGGGCTTGACCCGCCGCCTTGTCGCGAAGCTGTCCCGCCAGTTCAGCAATGCCGGACATCGCGAGGCTCAGGCGGCAAGCACTTCGGGCGGCGGTTCCTTGGCCCCGGTCATGAAGGCCACCGCTTCCGACATCTGGTATTTCTTCGGATCGATGATGCACAGCCTCCGCCCGAGGCGGTGGATATGGATACGGTCTGCGACCTCGAAGACATGCGGCATGTTGTGCGAGATGAGCACGATGGGGAGGCCGCGGCGTTTGACGTCGAGGATCAATTCAAGCACCCGGCGCGATTCCTTGACGCCCAAGGCCGCGGTGGGCTCGTCCATGATGATGAGCTTGGCGGCGAAGGCGGCGGCGCGCGCCACGGCGACACCCTGGCGCTGGCCGCCCGACAGGGTTTCGACGGCCTGCGAAATGTTCTGGATGGTCATCAGGCCCAGTTCCGACAGCTTGGCGCGGGCCCGCTTTTCCATCGCCGAGCGGTCGAGCATGCGGAACAGCGAACCGAGCGGCCCGGGCTTCCGCATCTCGCGCCCCAAAAACATGTTGTCGGCGATCGACAGCGCCGGCGACAGCGCCAGGTTCTGGTACACCGTCTCGATGCCGGCATCGCGCGCATCCATCGGCGTCTTGAAGTTGAGCACCTTGCCATCGAGCTTGATCTCGCCCTCGTCGGGGGTGACGGCGCCGCAGATCGCCTTGATCAAGGTCGACTTGCCCGCGCCGTTGTCGCCGATGACGGCCAGGATTTCGCCCGGATAGAGATCGAAGTCGGCATTGTCGAGGGCGGTGACGCGGCCGTAGCGCTTGACCAGGCCGCGCGCGGTCAGGATCGGTTCCATCAGCTAGCCACCTTTCTGATCCACTGGTCGACAGCGACGGCGCCGATGATCAGGACGCCGATCAACAGATAGGTCCATTGCGCATCGGCACC
>JANNSP010000163.1:0-2863 GCA_031402975.1 Hyphomicrobiales bacterium | reverse complement strand
CGGGGGCGCCCGCGTCGTGGCCGTCCTCCACCGGCGTGCCGCTTTCGTCGTGGCTGCGGATGCCGAAAGGCAGCACCAGGAACAGCATCAGCCACCAGATGACGAAATAGATGGCGAAAGCGCTGGTCGCCTTCATGCCTGTTCGAGCTCGATGAGGGTCCCGAGGAAGTCTTTCGGGTGGAGGAATAGAACCGGCTTGCCATGGGCGCCGATTTTTGGATCGCCGAGGACGCGGGCGCCGTCCGCTAGGAGCTTGTCGCGGGCGGCGATGAGGTCTGTGACTTCATAACAGAGATGATGAATACCGCCGGAGGGATTTTTCTCGAGGAAGGCGCGGATCGGCGAGGTTGGACCGAGCGGTTCGAGAAGCTCGATTTTGGTGTTGGGAAGGTCGATGAAAACCACAGTGACGCCATGTTCGGGAAGCGGCTGGGGCGCGGAGACGATGGCGCCGAGGGTCAAGCGATAAAGCTCGATGGCCCTGGCCAGATCGGGCACGGCGATGGCGACATGGTTGAGGCGGCCGAGCATGGACGGGTTCTCCTACTGCATCCCTCCCCCTTTGCGGGGAGGGTGGCGCGGAACGCGCCGGGTGGGGGCCGCGCCGGGTGATGTACTACCCCCACCCGAAATTCGCCAAGAGCGAATTTCGACCTCCCCGCAACGGGGGAGTTAAAGACAAGTAGGTTTCCCTGCGCCGAAACTCAAGCGGCGCTTTCGCCGAGAATGCGGACAATCCGGGCTCTCGTTTCCGGACACTTCAATCCTCTCGGCTCGAACACCCGGCGTTCGAGGAAGTGGCCGGTGAGACGGAGGCCGTCGAGGATGTCGATGGGCCTGGCCTCGCCGCCGTTGCGCAGGAAACCCGGGAGCGGCAGGAGCTGGCTACGATACGGTTCGCCTGCCCGCAAGCTGACGGCGCGGCCGGACTTGGGCGAGACATAGGCCAGATCCTCGTTCACGCCGGTCGCGGCACAAGCCACGAGGTCGAGGCCGAAGCCCAGTTCCTCGAGCAGCCCCAGTTCCCAGCGCACCAGCAGGGCCGGCCACACGGAATCGTCGCCGATCGACGCCAGCACTACATGAAAGGCGTCGTAGAGCGGGCGATGCGGCTCGCGCTCGGGGAGAAGCTGCGCCAGGGCGCAGAGTGTCGTCAGCCCGGCGAGGCGGAACGGCTCTTCCATGATCATGCCGGCGCGAAGCTGCATGGGTTCGAGGGTGAAGGTGCCGAGATGCTCGTCGAGCCGCGCGCGCCATTTCGCATCGACGGAGTTTCCCGGCTGCAGCATGGGGCGCCTCAGGCGCGAACGGCCGCCACGCACCAGGCCGAGCGCGCGGCCGTGGCCCTCGGTTAGAAGCTCGGCGATGACCGCCGTCTCGCCGTGCTTCCTGACAGCGAGGATGATGCCCTGGTCATGCCATTCCATGGGCGGCTCAGGTGTCGAGGCCCATCATGCGGAGGCGCTCGGGATCTTCGGCCCAGTTCTCGCGCACCTTGACGAACAGGAACAGGTGGACCTTGTGGCCGAACTGTTTCTCCATTTCGGCGCGGGCGAGCTGGCCCAGGAGCTTGATGGTCTGGCCGCCCTTGCCAAGCACGATCGCCTTCTGGGTGTCGCGCTCGACGAAGATCACCTGGCCGATGCGGACGGCGCCGTCCTTCCGCTCCTCCCAGGTCTCGGTTTCGACGGTCGAGGCATAGGGCAGTTCCTCGTGCAGGCGCTCGTAGAGTTTCTCACGGGTGATCTCGGAGGCGAGAAAGCGCAGATGCACGTCGGCCACCTGGTCTTCGGGGTAGAGCCAGGGGCCCTCCGGCATGCGCTCGGCGATGGCGCGGCGGAGATCGGCGGTGCCCGAGCCGTTGAGCGCGCTGATCATGTAGGTCGCGGTGAAGGGATAGGCGGCGTTGAGGCTGGCCGAAATGTCGAGCAGGCGCTCGCGCTTGATGAGATCGATCTTGTTGATCGCCAGCATGGCGGAAGTCTTGGCGGACTTGAGCCCGTCGAGGATGCGGGTCACGTCGTCGGTCAGGCCCTGGCGGCCGTCGATGAGCACCACCACGGCGTCGGCTTCGCCAGCGCCACTCCAGGCGCTGCCGACCATGGCAATGTCGAGCTTGCGGCGCGGCGCGAATATACCGGGCGTGTCGACCAAAATGATCTGGGTCCGGCCTTCCATCACAATGGCGCGCAACCTCGCCCTGGTCGTCTGCACCTTGTGGCTGACGATCGAGATCTTGGCTTCGGCAAGCTGGTTGACCAAGGTCGACTTGCCGGCATTGGGGGCGCCGAGGATGGCGCAGAAGCCGCAGCGTGTGGCCGCTTCAGTCATAGTCTGATGTTTTCCCGTTTCAGGAAGTTTTCCGCCGCCGCCTGTTCGGCCAGCCGTTTGGAGGGACCGGTTCCCTCGATGGGCAGCGTATCCCTTACATCAACTTCGACGGCAAAGGAGGGGGCATGTTCTGGACCTTCGCGCCGGACGATGCGGTATTGCGGAATGGGGAGAGCCCTGGCCAGCGCCCATTCCTGCAGAAAGGTCTTGGCATCCTTGCGGATGATCTTGCCCTCGGCGATGAACGGGGCCCAGTTCGTCAAGATGAACTCCTGGACGACCGCGAGGCCGCCGTCGAGATACATCGCCGCCAGCAGCGCCTCCATGGCATCGCCCAGGATCGAGCTGTTGAACTGCGCGCCCCGCGCCAGATCGTTGCCGCCGAACATGATGAAATCGCGGAGGCCCAGATGGCGCGCCACCTCGGCGCAGGTGTCACCCCTGACCAGCGCGCTGTGGCGGGCCGACATGTCGCCCTCGCCCTCGCGCGGATTGACGTGGAACAGTTCCTCGGCGATCACCAGGCCCAGCA
>JANNSP010000162.1:0-2732 GCA_031402975.1 Hyphomicrobiales bacterium | reverse complement strand
CCCAACTCAGGCATAAACGCGAAATTCATGCCATAGATGCCTGCGACCAACGTGACCGACATCAAGATCGTCGAAATCGAAGTCAGCCGTTTCATAATCAGATTCATCCGATGGCCTGAGACTGACATATAAGCTTCGATGGTCGAGGCCAGCATATCGCGCAAGGTGTCAATCATTTCAGCCACACGAATCAGGTTGTCATAGACCAGGAAGCGCTCCTGGAAATCGCCGGACGAGCCGTCGGCATGGGCGAAATCGCGGAGCGTCGAACCGCCAGCCTCGATCGCTTCCAGCAGGATCTCGCGGATATGGCGCGCCAATTCCTCGAGCCGGGGATCGACATGCTTGCCGCGCGCCAATGTGCGGGCCTTGCGCCTAGGCGACAATCGCGCGCGGTAGAGCGCCTCGCTGACATAGATATTGCCCAGCCCGGCGATGATCTTCTGATCGAGGAGGGCTGCCTTGAGCGGCGCCGCCTTGCCGGCAAATCTTGTCGCGAGGAATTGCGCATGAAATTCATTGCCCAGCGGCTCGACGCCAAGTCCGTCGAGGAGCTTGTGCCCCAGTGCCAGCGTAAACAGATCCATGACGCCGAACCGGCGCGGGTCGCTGTAGATGACGCGCGTTCCATCATCGAGGGTGAAGACGGCATGGTCGTGGAGGCCGGCGCCGCCGCCTGTTTCGCTCGGCGTCAGTACGCTGAAGCGCCCGGTCATGCCGAGATGAATCAGAAGAGAGTCCTCGCTATCGAGCGCGGCCACGATATATTTGGCCCGCCGCGCCAGACTGCGGATGGTGCGGCCCTCCAGCCGGCCCGCGAAATTTTCCGGAAACGGAAAGCGCAATCCGCCGCGGCGGAGTTCGACCTTCGTCAGGCGGCGGCCCTCCAGCACCGGCTTCAATCCCTGCATCACGGTCTCGACTTCGGGCAGTTCCGGCATTCAGGTCTCAACCCTTTTCATGGGCTAGGATTGCGGGCATAAGCGGCGCGGCTTTGCAAGGGGAATTCATGACGAGCTTCGTTCCGCGCGTATTTTCAGGCATGCAGCCGACCGGCAACCTGCATCTCGGCAACTATCTCGGCGCCATGCTCAACTGGATCGCCATGCAGGACACGCATGAATGCATCTATTGCGTGGTCGATCTCCATGCGATCACCGTGTGGCAGGAGCCGCGCGAATTGCGGAAAGCCATCCTCGATGTCACCGCCGCCTATCTCGCCTGCGGGCTGGACCCCGCGAAATCGATCATCTTCAACCAGAGCCAGGTGGCGGAACACGCGGAACTGGCCTGGATTCTGAGTTGCGTGGCGAGGCTCGGCTGGCTCAACCGCATGACCCAGTTCAAGGAGAAGGCGGGCAAGGACAAGGAAGCGGCCTCGGTCGGGCTTTATATCTATCCCAACCTGATGGCCGCCGACATTCTGGCCTATCACGCGACGCATGTGCCGGTGGGCGAGGACCAGAAGCAGCATCTCGAATTGGCGCGCGACATCGCCAACAAGTTCAACGCCGACTTTGCCGAGGCAATCCGCGGCGCGGGGCATGAGGGCATCTTCTTTCCGCCGCCCGAGCCTTTCATCACCGGACCCGCGACGCGCGTGATGAGCCTTCGCGATGGGACGAAAAAGATGTCGAAGTCCGACCCCTCCGACCTGTCGCGCCTCAACCTCACCGACGACGCCGATACGATCGCCCGGAAAATCCGCAAGGCCAAGACCGACGCCGAACCCCTGCCGTCGGAAGCGGCCGGGTTGAAAGGGAGGCCCGAGGCCGAGAACCTCACCGGGATTTACGCAGCCCTCGCGGGTGTCACCTCCGACAAGGTGCTGGCGCAATATGGCGGCGGTCCGTTCTCGGCTTTCAAAAACGCGCTGGCCGATCTCGCGGTGGCTCGTCTGGGGCCTATCGGCGATGACACGAAGCGGTTGCAGGCCGACCCCGCTTATGTCGAACGCGTCCTCAAGGACGGCGCCGAAAGAGCCCGCGCCATCGCCGCCCCCATCGTGCGCGAGACAAGGAAGATCGTGGGGTTCGTGGTGTCGTAAGTCCCCAACGTCCCCTGCCGCTGCCCCTTCGCCTTCCCACTCTCCCCTTCTCATCATAACCGGGCTTGACCCGGTTATCCTTTTCGATCGCAAAGAATGCCCGCGTCAAGCGCGGGCATGATGAGAAGTGGAAAGCTTGGTGTTTCAATTTCCTCCGTCGACTGATCACTTCTCCTTCTTGACCGTTGCGAGATAGGTGGCGAGCTGTTAGAAGGTGCCGCTCCAGCCCTGGGTCATGCTGGCGTGGCCGGCGGCGAAGGTGGCGCGCTCCTCGGCGTTGGCGTCGAGCGGGCTCCATGTAACGGTGAATTTCGTCTGGCCCGGCGCCGCCTCCTCGAAACGGAATTCCGACAGCATTTCGAGCGGCCATGTCTCGTGTCCTGGATGGCGTGATAGTCCGCCCTTTTCGTCCGAGAACGAATTGACCAGCACGATCCTCTCCGGAGCGTCGATCTCGCGATAGATGAACCGCCCCCAAATGATGCTGCCGTCGGGCGCGCGAAGGCCATAGTGATACGATCCGCCGGGGCGCAGATCCATCGCCGACTTGATGACGGCGAAGCCCTTCGGACCCCACCAGTGTTTCATCCGCTCAGGCTCGGTGAAGGCGGCGAAGACAAGGGGGCGCGGCGCGTCGAACACGCGGCTGATGGTGAAGGTCTGGCCGGCATCTGTAGGGTCCATT
>JANNSP010000161.1:0-1827 GCA_031402975.1 Hyphomicrobiales bacterium | reverse complement strand
GATTGCCGCCACGGTGATGGCATTGACAAGGATGAAGGCAATATCCATGATCGCCCTCTCAGCCTGCTCCTGAGAGGCCGAAGGATGAGGTTGCCTCGCCCTTCAGCTTGCCCGCGTGCATGCCGATGATGCGGTCGACCTTGCCTTCGAGCATCGCCACGTTCTGTTCGGCGATCAGCATGGCGCTGTCCTTGAGATCGATGGCCAGCAGGGCCTCCATCACCGCCGTGCCGATTTTCGGCGCCAGGCCCAGCGAGGGTTCGTCCGCGAGATAGAGTTTTGCGTCGGTCATCAGGCCGCGGCCGATTGAGACCATGCGCCGTTCACCGCCCGACAGGCGCCCGACCGGTATCTTCATCAGCTTGCGCAGCGGATCGAAGATCGTCAGCACGCGCTCTTTCCGCTCCTTGCGGGTGCGCCAGGCTTCGGGTGTGAAAGCGCCGGAATCAAGATGCTCCTCCACCGTAAGCCCCTGAAAGATTTCGTCGCCCTGCGGCATGATGGCGAGACCCTGCCGGACGATCTGATGCGTGTAGCGCCCCTGCCCCTGGCTCCGGGTGCGGCCGATTTGCTTGCCCATGAGGAGTATAGATCCGCGCTGCCAGCCGGTGAGACCGGCGATGGCGTAGAACAGCGTCGTCTTGCCGTGTCCATTGAGCCCGACGATACCGACCCGCTCGCCCGGATTGATGACGAGATCGAGATCGTGGATGACGCGGAGCGCGCCATAGCCGGCGGACAGACCATCGACTTTGAGGACTTCCGTCATCGCTCTCCCTCAATGTGTTTCAAAATACGCGGCGCGGACGGCGGGGCTGTCGATGATGTCGGCCAGCTCGCCGCGGGCGATGATCTCGCCGGCGTCCATCACAATGACCCGGTCGGCGATCGATTCCAGAAGTTCGATGCGGTGCTCGACGATGAGCACGGCCATGTTCATCTCCTTCGAAAGCATGCGCATGATCTGGTCGATCTCGTCGATTTCGGCGTTGATCAGGCCGGCTGCGGGCTCATCCATGAGCAGGACCTTCGGCTGGCGCATCAACAGGCATGACAGCAGCAGCTTGCGCCGCTCGAACGTCTTGAGACCCGACGCTGCCTGGCCGTAAGGCACGCGGAAATGAACCAGATTGGCGCCATATTCCGCGTCGAATCGCGTCAGCCAGGGACGAAAGGCCTGGCGGGCAGCCTTGAGGGCCTGGCCAACCGTCAGCTCTTCCGGCACGAGCGGGGTCTGGTAAGTCCGGCCAATACCCAGTCTGGCCCGTTCGAACAGCGGCAGGCCGGTGATATCGCGCCCCTGAAAGAACACCTTGCCGGCTTTCGGCAGATAACGTCCCGAGAGGATCTCGAGCAGGCTTGTCTTGCCGGCGCCGTTGGGACCAATGATGCCCAGGACTTCGCCGGCCCGCAGCTCGAATCCGATCTCGCGCAGAACCTCTCGCCCACCAAGGTCGAGCGAGAGGTTTTCGCAGGAAAAGAGCGGCGTGCCGGCCGGCGTCATCGGCGACGCGGAGTTGCTTACCACCAAGGCGAAGGGCGAAGCTTCGACTCGGCGATCTCGTTCGGCCAGACGATCTTGTGCTCGCCATCCTGCACCTGCACGAAAAGCTGGCTCATGCCCTTTTCGAGTTCGGTGGCCTGGTTGCCGAAGCCATTGTCCGGATAGTGCAAGGCCTCCTGGAACTCGTTGTTCATGTCCATCATGCCGCAGACGCCGCGATACGGGTTGTCGCGGATCCACTTGCAATTGGCGGCGAAATCTTCCGGACTCTTCGTCGCTTCCCACGACCGCTTGAGATACTGGACGATGTCATAGCCGTTGCC
>JANNSP010000160.1:0-6203 GCA_031402975.1 Hyphomicrobiales bacterium | reverse complement strand
GCGGCACGTCGGCCGGTTTGGTCGGCGTGTTGCCCCACTGGATCAGCGCATTGACGCAGTAGGAAAGTGCGATCACGCCCACCAGAAATGTCACCAGCCGCTCGCTGGTGATCGACGCCGTGGCCCAGCCGATGGCGATGCCCAGCACCGTCGCCGGAATGAGGATCTTGAGATTGCGCCGGTCATAGGCGTGGCGGTACACCCAAACGGCGAACACATCGCTGACGATGAAGATGGGCAGCAAGAGCGCCGCCGCGGCCACCGGAGACATTACCAGCGCCAGCATCGGCACGCCAAGAGCGCCCACCATCGGCAATCCGCCCTTCGACAGCCCGACGGCGAAGGCCGCAAGTGCTGCCAGCGCGTAGAACAGGATGTCGGCGTTCATTCCGCCGTTTCGGGCCCGAGCTTCAGCTCATCGTGCGGAAGCCCCAGAAACTCGCACAGCGCCTCGACCACGAAACCATGATCGTCGCGCTGCGGAATTCCGGATACGGTGATGGCGCCGACGCAGCCCGTGCCTTCGATGTTAATCGGAAAGCTCCCGCCATGCGGCGCAAAATCCATGGGATCGAGCCCGCGTTCGGCGCTGACGTTTTCGTTCTTGTCGAGCAGCTCGCGCCCGAAGCGGTACGAGCTCTTGAACACGCGCAGCGTCACATTGCTCTTGCGCCGGACCCAATGCGGATTGTCGGCATGCGTCCCCTCCAGCGCGCAATAGAACAACTGCCGCCCCGAGACGCGAATGTCGATCACCAGCGGCAGTTTCCGCGAAACCGCCAAACCCCGCATGGCGCAACCAAGCCGCCACGCATCGTCCTCGCAGAAACTCCTGAATCGCAACCGCTGCTCCTGAAGGGTCAACCGCGCAATGTCACTCTTGATCGTCATCCAACGCTCCTGTGTCCTCACCCGCGCAGCGGGAGAGGAAGGGACCCGCCGCCGGAGGCGGTGGGGAGGTGAGGGCAAGTCAATCGCTCTCCCGCAGCCCCTCACCTATCCCACCCGCGTGTCGCGGCGGGCCCCTTTCCTCTCCCGCTTCGCGGGCGAGGACGAACTCTAGTTTCTCGCCTTATCCACCAGCTTGTTCTTGGCGATCCATGGCATCATGGCGCGGAGCTTGGCTCCCACTTCCTCGATGTTGTGGGCATCGTTCACCCGCCTGATGCCCTTGAAGCGGGCGGCGCCCGCGCGATATTCCTGCATCCATTCGCTGGTGAACTTCCCCGTCTGGATATCCTTCAGCACGCGCCTCATCTCGGCCCGGGTCTCGTCGTTGATGATGCGGGGGCCCGTCACATATTCTCCCCATTCGGCGGTGTTGGAGATCGAGTAGTTCATGTTGGCGATGCCGCCTTCATAGATGAGATCGACGATCAGCTTCACCTCGTGCAGGCATTCGAAATACGCCATCTCGGGCGCGTAACCGGCTTCCACCAGTGTCTCATAACCGGCGCGGATCAGTTCCACCAACCCGCCGCACAGGACCACCTGCTCGCCGAACAGGTCGGTCTCGCATTCTTCCTTGAAGCTCGTCTCGATGATGCCGGAGCGCCCGCCGCCAACACCTGACGCATAAGACAGCGCCAGGTCGTGCGCATTGCCGCTCGCGTCCTGGTGGATGGCGATGAGGCAGGGCACGCCGCCGCCGCGCTGATATTCGCTCCTGACCGTATGGCCCGGCCCCTTGGGCGCGATCATGATCACGTCGAGCGTCTTCTTCGGCTCGATCAGGTTGAAATGCACATTGAGGCCATGGGCGAAGGCGATCGCCGCGCCATCCCTGATATGGGGGGCGATTTCGTCGCGGTAGATGTCGGCCTGCAACTCATCGGGAGCGGCCATCATCATAAGGTCGGCGGTCTTGGCGGCATCGGCCACCGACATCGCGATCAAGCCGTCGGCCTCGACCTTCTTCGCCGTGGCCGATCCGGGCTTCAGCGCGACCGCGATCGACTTCGCACCCGAATCCTTGAGATTGAGCGCATGCGCCCGGCCCTGGCTACCGTAGCCGACGATGACGGTTTTCTTGCCCTTGATCAGATTGACGTCGGCATCCCGGTCGTAATAAACGCGCATGTGGCGATCCCCCTTGGCGAAACTGGCGTCGGGATTAGCGGCGGCTGCTACCATTGGCAAGCGGCATGAGCGGCCGGCCCAACAGGCCCGCGACAACGAGCGCCAGCAGTTTCGCCGCACCCGGCAGCGTGCTGACCGGTGCCACCAGGAAATCGCGGATCAACGGCAGAATTGCCGAGTCCGACTGGTAGAACGGCGTGAACACCCGCGACAGCGCCTGGTATAGTTTCACATGCCGCCGCCGCAGCCGCGCATAGGCCGGGCCCACCTGCTCCACGCTGTCGCTTGTTTCGAGCGCATGGGCCAGCGCATAGACGTCGAGCAGCGCCATGTTCGCCCCCTGCCCCAGTTGCGGGCTGGTCGAATGCGCAGCGTCGCCGATGAACACCAGCCGCTCGCCGAATGGCAGCGGCAGCGTGTGGTGTTCGTAGGCCGCGAGCACCATCTGATCCGGCCGTTCGATGGTATCGAGAAGCCGTGACGTTTGGGGCCAGTAGCGCCGCACCCGGTGTTTCCACCGATTGAGCCCGTCGGCCCGCCAGCGCGGAAAGTCCTCGGTCCTGAGGCTCCAGAAAAAGGCCGCCATCGGACTGTCGGTTTCATGCCGCCGGCCGATGGGCAGCACCCCGATCATCACATTGGCGGCGTCGTAGCGCTGTTCCAGCGCATGGGGGTCGAAGGGTGGCCCCGGCCACGGCAGGCTGGCCCAGATCGCGCCGTAATCGAGCCGCGCCCTTGCTTCCGGCGCCGCGGCATGGGGGATGAGCGGCGACTTTGCCCCCAGCGCGTCAATGACAAGGTCGAAGGGTCCAACTTTTTCCTTCGGATGCAGGATGAGAGAAGACTGCTGCAAGTCCTTGACCGGGCTCGAAGTATGAACCGCGATCCCGGCGACTTTCACGGCGTCATAAAGCACGTTGAACAGTCCGGCGCGATGCACCGCCAGTCCCCGCATCGAGCCCAGCGCCTCGTAGCGCACATCGAGCACCACGCGCTCCGATTCGCAGGCCCGCCCGTAGAGCCGGTCGATCGGCGCGCCGAGGCTCCCCATGCGGGCACCCAGCCCCAGCCAGTCGAGCACCGCGAGCCCCGTGGGTTGCAGGATGAGACCCGAGCCCAACGGCATAGGTGCTGCGAACTGGTCGAACAGCGTGACGCGATGACCTTGGGCATTGAGCGCCAGCGCCGCCGTCAGCCCCGCCGGGCCACAGCCGGCGATCGCGATTTCGATCGGTTTCAAGCGGAAGGATCAGTCGCGGGCCAGCGCATCAAGAAACAATCGCACGGTTTCCACCATTCCGTAAGTGAGCGCGTCGGCAATGACGGCGTGACCGATCGACACTTCCAGCAGGTTGGGCAGCGCCTTGACCAGCGCCGGCAGATTGGCGCGCGTCAGATCATGACCGGCATTGAGACCTATTCCCGCCGCCTCCGCCGCCCGTCCCGCCGCCACCACGCGGGCGAATTCCTGGCCCACGTCTTCCTGGCCCACCGCCCCGCCATAAGGCCCGGTATAGATTTCGACGCGGTCGGCGCCCACCGCCTTGGCCAGCGCCGGCAATTCCGGATCGGCGTCGATGAACAGCGACACCCGCATGCCGCCGCTCTCGAGCCGTCCGATGACGGCGCTCAGCAGATCGCGGTTCGTGGCGATGTTCCAGCCGTGGTCGGAGGTTCCCTGCGCCGGGTCGTCGGGTACCAGCGTCACCTGGTCGGGCCGTGCTTCCTCGACCAGGCGCAGAAAGCGCTCGTCCGGGTAGCCCTCGATATTGAACTCGCGGGCCGGAAATTCGGTTGAGATCAGATGGCGCAGCACGCCGACGTCGCGGCCACGCACATGGCGCTCGTCGGGGCGCGGATGCACCGTCAGTCCACTGGCCCCGGCCTCGAGCGCGATCCGCCCCAGATTGGTCAGCGACGGCCACGGCACATCGCGGCGGTTGCGGAGATAGGCGATGGCATTGACATTGACCGACAGCTGGCACGGCATGGGACACTTATAGCGCCCGGATGGTCCGTAAAACCATCCGGTTTCCGGAAAGAAGGCCAGACCGCTTTTTCATCTTCTCCCGCGAGAGCGGGAGAAGAAGGGGCCCATTGCGTCAGCAACGGGAAGATGAGGGCTCTTGGTCACAGGCCCTCACCTTCCCATCGCCTGCGGCGATGGGTCCCCTCCTCTCCCGCTTTGCGGTAGAGGATGAATCAGACCTTCATCCCCTCCGCCCCCCGGGCGATGCCCGCCACGCCGGTTCTGGCCACTTCGACGAGGCCCAAGGGGATCATCAGCGAGATGAACTGTTCCACCTTGTCGGGCTTGCCGGTGATCTCGAAAATGAAGCTCGCGGTTCCGGCATCGATGACGCGGGCCCGGAAGGCTTCGGCGAGACGCAATGCCTCGACCCGCTTTTCGCCGCTCCCCGCCACCTTCACCATGGCGAGTTCGCGGGTCAGCGCATTGCCGGTCACGGTCAGATCGAGCACCGAATGCACCGGCACCATGCGTTCGAGCTGATGCTTGATCTGCTCGATGACGGCGGGCGTGCCGGTGGTGACGATGGTGATGCGGCTGACATGGGCCTCGTGCTGGGTTTCCGATACGGTAAGCGATTCGATATTGTAACCGCGCCCGGCGAACAGCCCGATGACCCGGGCGAGGACACCCGGCTCGTTGTCGACGATCACCGCCAGCGTATGGGTCTCGCTGGCGATCTTCGTCGCGTCGAGGAAATAGGCCGATTGGGGCTGGGTGGGCTGTGTCTGGTTCATGGAACTGCTCCGATGATTCTGGGGGGAAGGCCGAGCGAACGGATGGCCCGGATCAACTGAGCCGGATTGCGCGGTGGCGGAATTCTGCTTGCGAGCCAGTCGACATGCACCATGCGAACTTCGCACGGCATGCGGTCGAGGCCCAGGACCTTGGCTGCTGCGGTGCGATGCTTGCCGGGGCCGATCCGGTGCAACTGCCCGTCGCGATCGATGGCGACGCCGACATCGCGCTCGCTGAGTTCGGCCCAGAGCGGGCGGGCGTCGTTCACCCTGAAATGCGCCGGGTCGCCGTCGAGTTTTACCGGAGGCCTCCGCCCGATCCCGTGCTTCCGGGCGCGCGTGAGCATGTCGCGATAATTGCGGAAATAGGCGTCGAGTTTCTCCACCGTGTCGAGCTCGACATTGTTGAGCATGCGGGTTTCGCCGCTCATGATGGCTTTTCTCAGCCGCCGATAAATGGGCGCCTGGCGAAACGCGAAATCGACCGACTTGAGCTGCACCGCTTGCAGGTAGATCGGCGACTTGTCGATCGGGTTGAGAAAGCCGCTCCAGTCGCCCGAGCCGAGGAAATAGCGCGATGGGTCCAGTTTCTCGCTGGGCGTTTCCAATTCATAGGGAAACTGCCAGGCGAGTTGCCTTGGATCGACGGCGATGACCAGGCGGTGACCGAACAGGGCCGCCGCCTCCTCGAAATCCCAGGCGAAGCGCGGGCCCTTCGACGCAACCCGCGACAGCGCCCGGACGCCCAGAGCCAGCCCTGCTCCAGTCGGCGCCGGCGGCCGGGCCTCGCTGTGTCCCCCAGCGTCGTCCATCACACCAGCATCTTGCCCTTGATGTCCACTGCCGAGCCCACTTCGGCGTCGGGCACGTCCTCGCCCATCAGCATCTCGTTGTGCGCCTTGCCGGACGGGATCATCGGGAAGCAGTTGGCGAGGCTCGCCACGCGGCAATCGAAGATGACCGGATGCGGCGTTTTGATCATCTCCTTGATGAGACCGTCGAGTTCAGCGGGCTTGCTGGCTCGCATGCCGACACAGCCATAGGCTTCCGCCAGCTTGACGAAATCAGGGAGCGCCTCGGAATAGCTTTCTGACAGGCGGTTGCCGTGCAGCAATTGCTGCCACTGGCGCACCATGCCCATGTACTGGTTGTTGAGGATGAAGATCTTGACCGGCAGGCGATATTGCACGGCCGTTGACATTTCCTGCGCCGTCATCTGCACCGAGGCGTCACCGGCGATATCGATCACCAGCGATTTCGGATGCGCCATCTGGACGCCGACAGCCGCCGGCAATCCGTAACCCATGGTGCCGAGCCCGCCGCTCGTCATCCAGCGGTTGGGCTCCTCGAAGCGGAAG
>JANNSP010000159.1:0-5198 GCA_031402975.1 Hyphomicrobiales bacterium | reverse complement strand
GCCACCGACGCGTTCCTGAAACGCCTGTTTCCCAAGGACCGGGTCGGTCTCATGATCTTCAACGACCAGATCTCCACGGTCGCCGATATCCAGCCGGTGAGTGCCGTCGCCGAAACGCTGTCCCAGCGCGTCCTCAATCTGACGTCGGGCGGTGGCACCAACCTCTATGGCGCGGCCTGCGCCGCCGTGGCCCGCCTCAAGGACGAGCGCCACAAGGATGCGGCCCTCGGCGACAGCCGGCTGTACGGCATCATCCTGTTGTCCGATGGCGCCGATACGACGGGTGCGGTGTCCGAGACGCGCATGTTCCAGACCTGCCTCGATCCGGGCGCGGAAGGCGACGGCATGCGGCTCATCACCATCGCCTTTGGCGCCGAAAGCAAAACCGAAATTCTCCGCCGCATGGCCCAATCCACCGGCGGCAACATGTTCGAGGCCGACAATGGTTCGATCGATGCGACCTATCTCAAAATCTCCGCCGAACAGTGACTTGCACCTGCCGGCGCCACTCGCCTCCGGCACGCGCCAGGTTGCCAGGACCGCCGCGAAGCACGCCACGGCGATTCCGCTGAGCACCCAGTTGCGCCTGGCGAAACTCGAAGCGGCGCTCACCGACACCTGGAACTCCGCCATCCTGGGTTCCAGCGTGATCGGCGCCGCCGCCTACTGGCTGACGGCGCAGACGCTCTTCGGCTCTGGCGCGGGACTGTGGTGGCTGTTCGGCGCTGCCCTCTTCTATGTCTACCGGGTGATGTCGGTCTATGACGATCCGGCAACCGAAGGGCGGATGCTGCGCGAGCTGATGGCCGCTCATCTCGGCCTCGACCGGCTTCGCGACAAGGCGGTCCACCGCCAGGTGGCGATGGCCATCGACTACCGCGTCAAGCTCGCGGCGCTGGAAAGCGTTCAAAGCGAAAATTCCGGCGAACTGGTTCGCGAAACACTGCCGCGGATCGACCGCTGGGTGTGGAGACTGGGCGAACTTGCCCGCCGCGTCGATGCATTCCAGGCCGATGCCGGCGCCCAGGCCACGCTTGCCTTTGAACTCCGGCAGCGAATCGGCGAGCTTGAGGAGAGGGCTGGAGCCACTCCCGATCAGCGGCTAGTGGCGCAATTGCGCGAGACGATTGCCGGGCGCCGCCACCAGCTGCGCATGGCCGAGGAACTCGATAGCCTGACGGAGCGCGGCGGCTTGCGGCTTGAACAGGCAGTGGCGGCGCTGGGCACGATTGCCGCGCAACTGGCCATGGTCGCGTCGCGCGGCGACGATCTCGCGGGCACGCCGGCGATCGCCGGTGACATCGGCGAGGAAATCACCCAGATCGATTTCCTGCTTGCCGCCTTCGACCGCACCGAAGACCTGCAACCGCATGCCCATGCGCCGGCGCGACAGGCAATTGCGGACAGGTGATGCCGGCTTGCGCGAAACTCTGAATGTTCCGCTTCGGGAGTAGCCGCAAAAAGTACCAACGACGTTTGACTTAAGATGCCCAATGTACGGCCTGAGACATGGGTGACATTCCGTACCGGACACATGGGTTACACTTTTTGCTTTTTTAGACAAGCAGGAGGTGTGGATGCCGTGGAAAGAGAGTTCGGTGATGGACGGGCGCCTTTGATCGCGTGACGGGCGCGATCTATCTCGCAACTCTTGGCTTCACCACGGAAGAAAATCTTCAGGTCTTCAAATAAACCGACGGCGGGCGCTGCACCCTTCGCCGGAACCTTCAGGCCGGAATCACCGCTTGATGCCGTGGCCGGCTCTTCGATGACGGGAACCTGGAAACTGCGCATTCGTGACGATTTCGGCGCGGATGCCGGGACGATCTTCTGCTTCCAGCTCGGCATTACGCGATAGTTGCAATCGGCCAGGGCGATTACAGAAACGCCCTGGCCGCTTCGCCGTGCCGCGCCCGGAGTTCGCTTAAGTCAAGGCCTTCGGGGACGCCGTCGATCACTTTCCATTGGCCAGCCACCATCACCCGGTCAGCCTTGTGGGCGCCGCACAGGACGAGTGCGGCGATGGGGTCGCCAGCGCCCGAGAAGCGCAGTTCATCGAGGCTGAACAGCGCCAGATCGGCCTGCTTGCCGACGGCGATTTCGCCGATGTCGGAGCGGCCGAGACAGCGCGCCGATCCCGTGGTGGCCCAGCGCAGGGCATCGAGATGGGTGATGGTGGCATCGTAAGTGAGCCGGTTGATCATCAAGGCGTGGCGCACGCCTTCCATCAGATTGGAACTGTCGTTGGAGGCCGAGCCATCGGCGCCGAGACCGACGGCCACCCCCGCCGCCTCCAGTTCGCGCGTCCGGCAGCGGCCCGACGCCAGCACCATGTTGGAGGTCGGACAATGGCAAACGCCGACCCCGTGATGTCCAAGCCGCGTCACCTCGGCATCGGTAAAATGGATGCCGTGGGCCAGCCAGGTTCGTGAGTTGAGCCAACCCACGTCTTCGAGATAGTCGAGCGGACCCATGCCGATTGTCTCCCGGCAGAAGCGGTCTTCGTCATGCGTCTCGGCGAGATGGGTGTGCAGCCGGCAATCGTGCTTCGCTGCCAGCGCGCCGCAGGCGCTCATCAGGGATCTTGTCACGGAAAAGGGCGAGCACGGAGCCAGCGCCACCTGCACGGTTGCGCCGTCGCCCCGCTGATGGTACCTGGCGATCAAGCGCTCGCAATCGGCGAGGATCGTGTCCTCGTCCTGGACGACGCTGTCGGGCGGCAGGCCACCGTCCTTGACCGACAAATTCATCGAGCCGCGCGTCACCGTCATGCGCATGCCCAGCTTCCGGGCTTCGTCAATCTCGATGTCGATGGCCTCGTCCAGGCCATGGGGGAAAAGGTAGTGATGATCGGCGGCCGTGGTGACGCCCGACATCAGAAGCTCGGCCAGTGCCACCCGCGCGGCGAGCCGGAAGCTTTCGGGGGTGAGGCGCGCCCAGACCGGGTAAAGCGCCTTCAGCCAGTCGAACAGCTCCTTGTTGATGGCTTTCGGGTGAGCGCGGGTCAGCGTCTGGTAGAAGTGGTGATGGGCATTGATCAGCCCCGGCAGAACGACATGGCGCGAGGCATCGAAGACGATATCGAAAGGCGTGACGGGATTGCGCTCCGGTTTCACCAGTTCGGCGATCCGCCCGTCCTGGATAACGAGGCCACCGTTGGCGCCCTCCGCCAGGATGGCAAGCGGGTTTTTCAGGTAAAGATTTTTCATCGCCAAGCCACGCTTCCTTTCCGGTTCCGTTCAAGCTAAGCTTATTTTCCGGAACCCTTCAATTGGCCTGCACGCATTGCCCGAGCCAGCTCCGCAGTCCATGGTGGTTCATGAACAACGGCTCACAGGGAGAACTTACAATCATGACATTGGTGCATCGTCTGTCCGTTTCGGCCCTCGCCATCATGGCGTTGGGCGGGGTCGCCATCGCGCAGGACATGAAGAAGGAAATCGGCGCCGGAGAAGGCCAGGTCGATATCGTCGCCTGGCCGGGATACATCGAACGCGGCGACACCGACAAGAACTATGACTGGGTGACCGACTTCGAAAAGAAGACAAGCTGCAAGGTCAACATCAAGACCGCCGGCACATCCGACGAGATGGTGGCCCTGATGAACGAGGGCGGTTTCGATCTCGTCACCGCTTCGGGCGACGCCTCGCTCCGGCTTATTTCCGGAAAGCGCGTGCAGCCGATCAATACCGACCTCATTCCATCGTGGAAGACCGTAGACGAGCGCCTGCAGAACGCGCCCTGGCATACGGTGGACGGGGTTCATTATGGCGTGCCCTATCAGTGGGGCGCCAACGTGCTGGCCTATAACTCCAAGGTTTTCCCCGAGGCGCCGAAAAGCTGGTCGGTGGTGTTCGAGGAACAGAACCTGCCGGACGGCAAATCCAACAAGGGCCGCGTCCAGGCCTTCGACGGCCCGATCTATATCGCCGACGCAGCGCTCTACCTGATGAAGAAGAAGCCGGAACTCGGCATCAAGGACCCTTACGAACTGAACGAGGAGCAATACAAGGCGGCACTCGACCTGCTCCGGGCCCAGCGTCCGCTTGTGGGGCGCTACTGGCACGATGCCTTCATGCAGATCGACGACTTCAAGAACGAAGGCGTCGTGGCCTCCTCGTCCTGGCCGTTCCAGGTCAACATCCTGCAGGCCGACAAGGATGCCATGGCCAAGACGCCGATCGCATCCACGGTGCCCGAGGAAGGGGCCACCGGCTGGGCCGACTCCACCATGATGCATGCCGACGCGGCACATCCGAACTGCGCCTATATGTGGCTTGAGCATTCGGTCAATCCGAAACTCCAGGGCGATCTCGCCGCCTGGTTCGGCTCGGTTCCGGCGGTGCTTAGCGCCTGCAAGGGCAACGCGCTGTTGACGGATGCCGGTTGCGACACGAACGGTGTGGGCAACTTCGACAAGATCCACTTCTGGCGCACGCCGGTCGCAAAGTGCGCGTCGCAGGAAGCGGGCTGCGTTCCCTACTACCGCTGGGTCACCGACATGATCGCGGTTCTGGGCGGAAGGTAAGCAAGCTAGTCAACTGACGGCTGTCATTGCCGGACTTGTTCCGGCAACCCATCGTGCAACATATTGCTCGCAACGATTATTGGCGCGATGGGTCCCCGGGACGAGCCCGGGGATGACAGTGGAGATGTGATTCAACTTTCATGACAGTTCCCGCCGTCCGCTTTGAGCATGTGTCCCGCCATTTCGGGACCGTGCGCGCCGTTGACGATGTGACCCTCGACATCGCGGCGGGCGAATTTTTCGCCATGCTCGGACCGTCCGGTTCGGGCAAGACGACCTGCCTTCGCCTGATCGCGGGGTTCGAACAGCCCGACGCCGGCCATCTCGAAATCTTCGGCGTAAATGCCGTCGGCGTTCCGCCCTATCGGCGGAACGTCAATACGGTGTTCCAGGACTATGCGCTGTTCCCTCATATGACGGTTCTCGACAATGTCGCTTACGGCCTGATGGTCAAGGGCGTGGCCCGGCCCCTGCGCAGCGCCAGGGCCGAGGAGGCGTTGGCGCTGGTGGCGCTCAAGGGTTACGGCGCGCGGCGGCCATCACAGCTTTCGGGCGGGCAGCGCCAGCGGGTGGCGCTCGCCCGCGCCTTGATCAATGAACCACAGGTCCTGCTGCTCGACGAACCCCTGGGCGCGCTCGACCTCAAGCTTCGCGAGCAGATGCAGGTCGA
>JANNSP010000158.1:0-3391 GCA_031402975.1 Hyphomicrobiales bacterium | reverse complement strand
GCAGATCGTCAATCAGAAACGGCGGGACCCCAGGTGGGTTCCGCCTCTCGCTGTGCAAAAGCCCACAATCGGCTCAGATCAGCTTGCCCATGGCGACCGCGGTGTCGCTCATGCGGTTGGAGAAGCCCCACTCGTTGTCGTACCAGGCGAGCACCCGCACCAGCGTTCCGTCCATGACCTTGGTCTGGTCCATGTGGAAGGTCGACGAATTGGGATTGTGGTTGAAGTCGATCGAGACATTGGGGGCGTTGGTATAGCCGAGAATGCCCTTGAGCTGCTGATCGGCGGCGCGCACGATGGCGCCGTTCACTTCCTCGACGGTGGTTTTCCTCTTGGCCACGAACTTGAAATCCACGACCGAGACATTGGGGACCGGCACGCGGATGGCCACGCCGTCGAGCTTGCCCTTGAGCTCCGGCAGCACCAGTCCCACCGCCTTCGCGGCACCCGTCGAGGTCGGGATCATGGAGAGCGCCGCGGCGCGGGCGCGATACAGATCCTTGTGCATCGTGTCGAGGGTCGGCTGGTCGCCGGTATAGGCGTGAATCGTCGTCATGAAGCCGTGGTCGATGCCGATCGCGTCGTTCAGCACCTTGGCGACGGGTGCCAGGCAGTTGGTGGTGCAGGACGCGTTGGAGACAATGATATGATCCTTGGTGAGTTTGTCGTGGTTGACGCCGTAGACCACGGTCAGGTCGGAATTTTCGCCAGGCGCCGAGATCAGGACCCGCTTGGCGCCCGCCGAAATGTGGGCGGACGCCTTGTCCTTGGCGGTGAACAGGCCGGTGCATTCGAGGGCGATGTCGATGCCCAGGTCCTTCCACGGAAGTAGCGCTGGATCCTTGATCGCGGTGACCTTGAACTTCTCCGAGCCGATGGCGATCGTGTCGCCGGAGACCGTGACCTCGTGCGGAAAGCGGCCATGCACGCTGTCGTAGCGCAGCAGATGGGCATTGGTCTCGACCGGACCCAGATCGTTGACGGCGACGACGTCGATATCCTTGCGGCCCGACTCGTGAATGGCCCGGACGACGTTGCGGCCGATGCGGCCAAACCCATTGATGGCGACGCGAATTCTCATGGTGGATTTTCCTCTGCTGAACAGCGCTTTCGCGCGCCCTTATAGAGATTTCGGCTGACGCCGCAATCGGTCAGTCGCGGGGGCCATTAACTCCGAACGATTGCTCTTGCGGATACTACCCCGCTGCGGCCCAGCCTTTCTTCATGGCTTTCAGCCCGTCGCGATAGCAGCTTTCCTGGCTGGGAAAGAAATCGCGCCAGACGCGGGTGGCGGCGGCGATCGCGGGCAGGGCGCGGCCGAAGGCTTCAACCGTCAGGTAGCCATCGTATTTCACCGCGCGCAGCGCCTTGTAGGTGGCGTCCCACGGCACATGGCCCTTGCCCGGCGTGCCCCGGTCATTCTCGGAAATGTGGACATGGATCATGTGTTTGCGGATCGCCTTGATCGCGGCGATGGGATCTTTCTCCTCGATATTGGCGTGGAACGTATCATACATGGCCTTGACCGCCGGATGGTCCACCTCGTCGAGATAATCTGAAAGCTGTTCCATGGTGTTGAGGAAATAACACTCGAAACGGTTCAGCGCTTCGATTGCAAATCGCAGTTGTTTCTTCGCCGCGTAGTCGCCCACGGCGCGGTGATAGGAAATGCCGCGCTTGCGCTCCTGCGTGGTGGGACCCGATCCCGAGAACAGGCCTAGCGTTGAATGCATCGGTCCAGCGATAATCGTTGCGCCCAGCGCCGAACTGCAATCGATGACCCATTTGGTATGATCGACCGCCGCCTGGCGCGAGGCCTTGTCGGCGGAGATGGAATTCTTGTCGGCGGAAGCCAGGATGCCAACCGTCGTTCGCGTCAGGCCGATCCGGTCGAGCATGCCGCCCATCCGCGCATAGTGGCCGGAGTCCCCCTCGAACACCGGGACTTCGACGCCGTCGTAACCGGCCTTCTTGAGATCGCGGAGCAGCTTTTCGTGTTCGGCGGTGACGTGACCCGTCCACAGAAGCAGATTGATGCCGTATTTCATCTCACACCTTTGTCCATTTGCCGTTGCGGGCCGACGATTTCACGCAGGCCTCGATGAAGGCCATGCCGGCGACGCCGTCGGCGATGCCTGGAAACTGCACATCCTTGTCCAGTTTCTTAGAGGCGCGTTTCGCTTTGATGGCGCGGGCCACCTCGGTATAGATATTGGCGAAGCCTTCGAGATAACCTTCGGGATGTCCCGGCGGCACGCGCGTCACCCGCGCCGCCGCGGTATTGGCTCCCGCACCCGCCCTGGTGATGAGGCGCTTGGGCTCGCCGAACGGCGCCACCCACAGATAGTTGGGATCGGCCTGGGTCCATTCGATCCCGCCCTTGGTGCCATAGACCCGGAGCTTCAGACCGTTCTCGTGGCCGGGCGCCACCTGGCTCGCCCAGATCATGCCCCTGGCGCCGCCCTTGAAGCGCAGCATGACATGGACATTGTCGTCGACCCTGCGGCCTTTCACGAAACTCGTGAGGTCGGCGGAGAGTTCCGCTGGCACCGCGCCCGAAACATAGCAGGCCAGTTGATAGGCGTGCGTGCCGATATCGCCGACGCAGCCGCCCGCTCCCGTCTTGGCGGGGTCGGTTCGCCACGAGGCCTGTTTCTGGCCCTGCTTCTCGATGGGATTGGTCAGCCAGTCCTGCGGATATTCTCCCTGAACCAGGCGGATTTCGCCGAGTTCGCCGGCAGCGATCATGGCGCGGGCGTGGCGGATCATCGGATAGCCGGAATAGTTGTGGGTGAGCGCGAAGATCACGTCCTTGCGCTTGGCCAGCAGCTTCTGCAGCGCCAGCGCCTCTTTCAAATTCAGCGTCACCGGCTTGTCGCAGATCACATGGATGCCGGCCTCGATGAAAGCCTTCGCGGCCGGATAGTGCATGTGGTTCGGCGTGACGATCGACACCGCCTCGATGCCATCCTGGCGCTTCGCCTCGGCCTTCGCCATGTCGCGGAAGTCGGTGTAGACGCGATCGGGCGCGAGGCCCAGTTCCTCGCCCGAAGCCCGCGCGCGGGCGGGGTCCGACGACAGCGCCCCCGCCACGAATTCATAGTGATCGTCCATGCGCGCCGCGAGCCGGTGAACGGCGCCGATGAAGGCCCCCTGCCCGCCACCCACCATGCCGAGCCTGATCCGCCCCGTCGCCGCGTCGCTCCGTCCCTCGATGCTCATGCCGTCCCCCTCACAGTCCCAGTAGCCGCTTGATCTGCTTTTCGTCACTCTTGCCGCCGGCGAAATCGTCAAAGGCTTTTTCGGTCACGCGGATGATGTGGCTGTCGATGAAGGGGGCGCCTTCGGCCGCACCTTGCTCGGGATGCTTAAGGCAGCATTCCCATTCGAG
>JANNSP010000157.1:0-16013 GCA_031402975.1 Hyphomicrobiales bacterium | reverse complement strand
GCGTCGGCCGAAGATGGTCTCCACAAACCCACGCTCGCGCGCGGCCTTTTTCGTCGATTCCATATAGTCGCGGATGCCGGGGAAGCGCTTGAAATAGGTCTTGATATACTCGCCCGCTTCCTCGCGCGAAATCGATAGCTGATTGGCGAGGCCGAAGGCCGAGATGCCGTAGATGATGCCGAAATTGATCGCCTTGGCGCGGCGGCGAACACTCGAGTCCATGCCGGCCACCGGCACGCCGAACATTTCGCTCGCCGTCATGGCATGGATGTCGATGCCGTCGGCGAAGGCTTTCGTCAGTTGCGGAATGTCGGCGACATGGGCCAGCACGCGGAGTTCGATCTGGCTGTAATCGGCGCTGATGAGCTTGTGGCCCGGTGCCGCGATGAAGGCAGCGCGGATCTTGCGGCCCTCCTCGGTGCGGATCGGAATGTTCTGCAGGTTGGGCTCGGTCGAGGCGAGGCGGCCGGTCGAGGTGGCGGCCATCGAATAGCTGGTGTGGACGCGGCCGGTCTGCGGATTGATGTAATCCGGCAGCGCATCGGTATAAGTCGAGCGCAGTTTCGACAGCTGGCGCCAGTCGACAACGCGGCGGGCGAGTTCGATGCCCTGGCCTGCGAGGTCCTCGAGCGCGTCGGAGTCGGTACTCCAGGCGCCGGTCTGGGTCTTGCGTCCGCCCGGCAACCCCATGCGGCCATAGAGAATGTCGCCCAACTGTTTCGGGCTGCCGATATTGAAACGCTCGCCGGCGAGTTCGTAGACAGTCTTTTCGATGATGGCGGCAGCAGCGGCGAATTCGTTGGAGAGGCGCTTGAGCACGTCGCTGTCGATAAGGATGCCGGCGCGCTCCATTTTTTCCAGGACGGGAACGAGCGGGCGCTCCAGCGTCTCGTAGACGGTGAGCTTGTGCATCCGCGCGAGCCGGGGCCTGAGCAGCAGCCACAGCCGGAAGGTCACGTCCGCGTCCTCGGCGGCATAGGGTGTGGCGCGTTCCAGCGTCACTTCGGCGAAAGAGGTGCGCGACTTGCCCGAGCCAGCGACGTCCTTGAAGCTGATGCATTTGTGGCCGAGATGGCGCAAGGCCAGTTCGTCCATGCCGTGGCCGACATCGCCCGACTCCAGCACATAGGAGATGAGCATGGTATCGTCGATGGGTGTCACCTCGATGCCGTAGCGGGCCAGCATCTGCATGTCGTATTTGGCGTTCTGCCCGATCTTGAGGATGGACGGGTCTTCGAGCAGCGGCTTCAACCGGGTGAGCGCATCTTCGAGCTTCAACTGGCCGGTGACGGCTTCTCCGCCAAACAGACCGCCGCTGCCGCCCGACTTGTGCGCCAGCGGAATGTAGCACGCCTTGCCCGATTGAGTGGCCAGCGACACGCCGACCAGTCCTGACTGCATGGAATCTAGCGCATCGGTCTCGGTATCGAAGGCGACGCGGCCGGACTCGTAGGCGGTGGCGATCCAGCGGTCGAGGGAGTCGAAGGTGGTGACGGTTTCGTAGTCGGCATGGGTGAAGGGGATGGCGAGGAGGGCTGCATCGTCATGCCCCGCCGTTTCCTCGGGAGGGGGAGGGGATGCGGTGGGTGCTTCCGGCGCGCCGCCTTCCGGTGGCCAGAACTGGATGTCGATGGGCGTCGGTTCGATCTCGTTGGCGTCGGCGCTAAGTTCGCCCGCGACCTTCCGGGTGAAGCTGACAAATTCCAGCGTCTTGAGAAAGCCGATGAGCTGCGCCGCGTTGGGCGGATCGACAGCGAAATCGGCGATCTGGTGCTCGACCGGCACATGGGCATCGAGCGTCACGAGTATCTTCGAGATGCGCGCCTGTTCGGCGAAGGCGATCAGATTCTCGCGGCGCTTCTGCTGTTTGATTTCGGTGGCACGCGCGAGGAGGGATTCGAGATCGCCGTATTCGGTGATCAATTGCGCGCCAGTCTTGACGCCGATCCCCGGCACGCCCGGAACATTGTCGATCGAGTCGCCGGCCAGCGCCTGGACATCGATCACCTTGTTGGGTGCCACGCCGAATTTTTCCAGGACCTCGGCCTCGCCGATCAGCCTGTCCTTCATCGTGTCGAACAGGGCGACGCCGGGGCGCACAAGCTGCATCAGATCCTTGTCGGAGGAGACGATGCGGCAGGTGGCGCCCGCTTCCGCCGCCTGCCTGGCATAGGTGGCGATCAGGTCGTCGGCCTCGTAGTCCTCCTGCTCGATGCAAGCGACATTGAAGGCCCGCGTGGCCTGGCGGATCAAACCGAACTGCGGCCGGAGATCGGCTGGCGGTTCGACCCGGTTGGCCTTGTACTGGGGATAGATGCGGTTTCGGAACGTCGTGGCGGAATGATCGTAGATCACAGCCAGGTGGGTGGGCTTCTGGCCCGCATTGGTTTCCTTGAGCAGCTTCCACAGCATGTTGCAGAAGCCCTGGACGGCGCCCACCGGCAGGCCGTCGCTCTTTCGCGTCAGCGGCGGAAGAGCGTGATAGGCGCGGAAGATATAGCCCGACCCATCGATCAGATAGACATGGTCACCGGGCTTGAGAGCTTGGGAATTCGGCATGGGAGGCACTATGCCATCTGGGCGATGGCGATGCCAGCCTTGCCCATGCCGGGCGGCGGAACAGGAACGACGCCCAAGAGTCGCGGACGAGCCAGAACAGCAGGATCGGTCCCATGACACCGGCGGCAGTGACGAGAAGCGACACCGTGCCAAGGTCCGCGATGAGGCCGAGCTTCAGCATGAGAGTGCGGGTTGCCGCCATGAACAGGAAGAAGGCGAGATAGATGACGATGGAATTCTCGCCGCTATAACGGATCGGTTCGGCGAGTCTGGTTTTCGACAGGAGCACCCCCATGCTGACCACGGCGGCGGCGCCGATGAAGCCCAAGGCAAGTCCCACGATCGGCAGCGTGGACCAGCCGGCATTGACGAAATAGGCGTTCACGGTTCCCCAGATGAACAGCCCGGCGACGGTCGGCAACGCGGGTTTGCGCGAAACGGCGGCGGCAAAGGCGAATATCTGAGGAGCGAGCCAGCAGCCGGCGTAGAAGTAAACAAAGCGCGCGGCGAACTCGTCGATGACCATCCAGCCGGTTTCGATGGGCGCCATTTCGAGGACAGCGGCTATGGCGAAGACGATGACCGGCGGCACACGGCGAAGTGCTTTCACCGCGACGAAGAACAAAGCGAGCAGATAGATGAACCACAGCGTGCCATAGGGTTCGATGAAGCCCAGCGCGTATGCCTCGGCCACGCCGGCGAGGCCCTCGTCGCGGAAGACGCCGTAGCCCTTGAGCAGGAACTGGATGGTCATCCACAGGACATAGAAATATACGAAATGCAGCACCTTGCTGTCGAGGTAGCTCCGCCACGGCCGGTCGATGCGGACTGCCAGGAACAAGCCCGAGATCAGGAAGAAGTCCGGCATGCGGAAGGGCCTCGCCCATTCGATGAAGGGACTGAGCCAGGATAATTCGCCGGCCGCCTTCTCGACGCCGAGCGTCGAATGCATCATGACGACGAGAATGATGCAGATGCCCTTGGCGTAGTCGACCCAGTCGATGCGGGTGGGAGACATGACAACTCCTCGCCGTCCCGGAGCGGGACGTTTGACAAGGAAAGTGCAAGAGCGGTGCCGGTTCAAGCAAGGCCCTCATCCGCCCTGTCGGGCACCTTCTCCCACGCCCGCGGCGCGGGCGAAGGCACACAATAATTATGCCTTCTCCCGTTCGAAGAATGGGAGAAGGTGGCCGATAGGCCGGATGAGGGTCTTCCTTCAGTCCTCGCCGAAGCCCGATGCCACGAGGTCCGCCAGCGCTTTCAGCGCCTGTTCGGCTTCGGGGCCTTGCGCTTCGACGCTGATCGAGGTGCCCCGGGCGGCGGCGAGCATCATGAGCCCCATGATCGAGGTGCCGGGCACCGTATGGCCTTCGCGGCTCACTGTGATGTCGGCGTCGAACCCCTCGGCGCATTTGACGAACTTGGCCGACGCCCTGGCATGAAGGCCGCGGACATTGACGATATCCATCTCGCGGGTTCCAGCCGCCACTCAGTCGCCGAGAATCTGGCTGGCGATGTTGATGTATTTGCGCCCTGCGTCCTGCGCCGCCAAAGCCGCCTTTTCGAGATTGGCGTCCTTCCGGATGCGGGCGAGCTTGACCAGCATCGGCAGATTGAGCCCGGCCACCACTTCGACCCGGCCGAGTTCGAGGAGCGAGATCGACAGATTGGACGGCGTGCCACCGAACATGTCGGTCAGGATGATGACGCCCTGACCGCGATTGGCACGCTCGACGGCGGCGGAAATGTCGGCGCGGCGCAGATCCATCCGGTCATCGGGGCCGATGGCGATCGATTCGATGCCCTCCTGCTTGCCGACGATGTGTTCGAGGGCATGAACGAATTCGAAGGCCAGGCGGCCGTGGGTGACCAGAACGAGACCGATCATGGAAGTTGAATGGCTCCACGCAGGGGCGGGGGATCAAAGGCTGCGCACAATGCCCGGATCATTTCGCCTGCGCAATGTGATTTGAACGGGCCTCCAGCCAGTCCAGCGCCGCCCTGATCCGGGCCGGCGCCGAGGCGCAGGCGGGATCGATCAGGACCAGCGGCAGGGAAAGGCCGAGGATGTCGAGATGGGCATCCTCGGGCATCCGTTCAATGGCGGCGGCGGGACCGAGGCGGACGGCGAGGACAAGCCCCGCTTCGGCGGCGATGGGCACGGAAACGATGCCGAGACCGCGGATTTCGAGCTTTCCGGAAAGCGGCCCCGGCGCGCTGGCGATCAGGTGTTCCTCCCGTCGCGTGACTGCGACCTGGTCATCGGCCACCAGTTGCGCAAATTTGAGCCGGCCATCGATCCCCGTTCCCGGCTGATCGATGAGACGCAGCGCCAGATCGGATTTGCCGCTGCCGGGCGGTCCCTGCAGCAAGACGCCCCTGCCATCAATCGAGACGCAGGTGGCGTGCAGCATTGTATGGTCAGGCGGTGGCAGGAGGTGTCCAGTCATCGCTGACGGCCGGGATGCGGACGATGAACCGGGCGCCGAGCACCGCCTGAACGCCATTGGCGTCGGCTTTGCCCAGGCGGTTCTCGGCCCAGATGCGGCCCTTGTGGGCCTCGACGATCTGCTTCGAAATCGACAGGCCCAAACCGGAATTGGAGCCGAACGAGGCCTCCGGCCGGTCGGTGTAGAAGCGCTCGAAGATGCGTTCGAGATTGTCCGGCCCGATCCCCGGCCCCTGGTCCTCGACCCGGAGTTCGACGTCATCGCCCGCGCGCCTGAGCCTGACATCGATCCTGGTGCCGGGTGCGGTGAACGAGCGGGCATTGTCGAGAAGGTTGCGAACCACCTGCCCCAGCCGCGATTCATGGCCGAGCACGACGAAGCCCCGCACCGGATCGGTGTTGGGAGGAAGCCTGGCCACGGCGAGGGCGATCACCGGCATCGTCTCCTTCCGCGTCTCGTTGGCCAGCGCTACGATAGCGGTGAGGAGCTTCGCCAGATCGAGGGCGCGCTGCTCGGTCCGCGCCAGTTCGGCGTCGAGGCGCGAGGCATCGGAAATATCGGTGATGAGGCGGTCGAGGCGTTTGACGTCGTGGATGACGATCTCGATCAGGCGTTGGCGCTGGTCTGGGTTCTTGACATAGGCCAGCGTCTCGACAGCGCTCCGGAGCGAGGTCAGCGGATTTTTCAATTCGTGGCTGACATCGGCGGCGAAGGCCTCGATCGCGTCGAGGCGGTTGTAGAGGGCGCTGGTCATGTCGCGGATGGCGCCGGAGAGATGGCCTATCTCGTCGCGGCGATGGGTGAAATCGGGGATTTCGACGCGCTTCGAGATGCCGCGGCGCACCTGCTCGGCCGCCGCCGCGAGCCGCCGGATGGGTTCGGCGATGGTGCCCGCCAGGAACACCGACAAGAGGATCGTCACCAGCGCCACGAAGCCGAAGGTCAACAGCACGACGCGGCGTTCGGCGGCCAGCACGTCGTCGATCTCGCCGCCGGTCGTGGAGAGGACGAGAGCGCCCAGCACGGCGCGGAAGCGCTGCACCGGAACCGAGACGAGGACGATGATCTGCCGCCGGTCGTTGAGCCGCACGACGCTGACCGAGGCGCCGTTCAGCGCCGCGTTCACTTCCGCATAGTCGCGGCCGTTGTCGAGGCCGTAATCGACATGGAGCGGATAGTCATAGGCGAACAGCCAGTCGACGAAGCGCCGCCACAGGCGGGTGACACCGTTCTGTCCCGTGCCGTCGAGCGGCGGCAGATCGGCCTGGATGATGTCGCCCCGGCCATAGAGGAAGCGGCTATCGACCACCAGATTGCCCTGCGCGTCGATGATCCGTGCACGGACAGTTGTGTTGGCGAGCAGGCGGCGGAGGATGGGTCCGGCGGTTTCCGGGTTGATAGGGAAATCGAGCCCGCTCAACTGGTCGGCGTCGGCCCTCGAATCGCTGGTCGAATCGTCGAGCGAATCGGGATCGATGACGATCGAGCCGGTATCGACGGTGGCGGAGCCGGCGATCGCCGCAGCCAGGATGTGCGCCTGGGTGGTGAGCGACTGCACCCGGGCATCGATCAGGCCCTGGCGGAACTGGTTGAAATAAAGAATGCCGCTGACCAGGATGACAAGGCCCAAGAGGTTGAGCAGCACGATGCGGCTGGCGAGGCGCTGGGGTGCCAGGCGGCCGCGAAGTCCCGAGTACCAGGGCGAGGGGCTACGCGGTTCGGCCTGGTCCGGAGCATCGTCGCCATCGGCGCGCTCGAAACTGTCGCTGCCCTTGACCTTGTCCAGCATGGCTTGCGCCCGCGTCTATTGCTCCTTGAACCGGTAACCCACGCCATACAGCGTCTCGATGCCGTCGAAAGCCGGATCGACCTGGTTGAACTTCTTGCGCAGGCGCTTGATGTGGCTGTCGATGGTGCGGTCGTCGACATAGACCTGGTCGTCATAGGCGGCGTCCATCAGCGCATCTCGGCTCTTGACGATGCCGGGGCGCTGGGCCAGCGACTGCAGGATCAAGAATTCGGTGACGGTGAGGGTCACGGGCTTTCCATCCCAGGTGCAGGAATGGCGGTCGGGGTCCATGGCCAGCTTGCCGCGCTCGATCACCTTGGCCGCTTCCTGGGGGGAGGCTGAGGGATCGCGCGTCCCCGCCCTTCGCAGCACCGCTTTCACCCGCTCCAGCAGCAGGCGCTGCGAGAACGGCTTCTTGATGAAATCGTCGGCGCCCATCTTGAGGCCGAACAATTCATCGATCTCGTCGTCCTTGGAGGTCAGGAAGATGACCGGCATGTCGGATTTCTGGCGGACGCGGCGCAACAGCTCCATGCCATCCATGCGCGGCATCTTGATGTCGAAGATGGCCATGTCTGGCGGATGGTCCTGCAGACCCTGCAATGCTGTCGCGCCGTCATTGTATTTCTGCACCGAATACCCTTCGGTTTCGAGGGTCATCCCCACCGAGGTCAGAATGTTGCGGTCGTCGTCGACCAGTGCGATCGTCGGCATTTTCTTGGTCATCCTCGATTGATCCCGATGGTTGCCTCTAGGGGTGGAACTGGAACAAAATGTGGCAGGCATGATAGGGCTTTATGGCGGCAATGGCGAGGTCGGATGATGGCGGGCCCCAAAAGTTTCAGCGGCGACGAGGCGAGACGGTTGCTCCGGCGGGCGCGGACGGGCACGCTGGCCAGCCTCAACCGCGACGGCGGCGGGCCTTATGCCTCGCTGGTCAATGTGGCGAGTGATGTGGCGGGGGCGACGCTGCTGCTGCTCTCGGCCTTAGCCTGGCATACGAAGAACCTCGACGCCGACCCTCGCGCCAGTATCATGGTGGCGGAATTGCCAGAGGCGGGCGACGCGCTGACCGGCCCCCGCATCACCGTGATGGGCCGGTTCGCCAAAGTGGAGGAGGCGGGGCTGCGGCGGCGCTACCTGGCGCGCCATCCGGCGGCGGCGATGTATGCGGGCTTCGGGGATTTCGCGTTCTGGCGCTTGGTGCCGGAGAAGGTTCACGCCGTGGCGGGTTTCGGCCGGATCGAAACGCTGGAAGCCGCCGAGGTCTTTCCGCCCACGGACGAAATCGCGGATACGGAGGAGAGCGCCATTGCGCATCTGAACGAGGATCACGGCCTCGCGGTGAGGCTCTATGCGACGAAACTGCTGGGCGGGCGCGACGGGGAGTGGAAGGTGGCGGCCATCGATTCAGACGGCGCCGATCTCGTGCTGGGCGACGCGAGCTTGCGGCTGGAATTCGAGCGGCGGGTGGAAAGCGCGAACGATCTCAGATCGACGCTCGCGGCGCTGGCCGCGAAAGCGCGGAGGCAACGTTGATCAAGAGTTTCATATCCCTGGGCTTTTCATGTCAGACGCGGTTCTCCCTGGATGTCAGTTGCGCCGATCCGCGCCGCATGCCGTTCGACTTCAACATAACCACGCTGCAAGGGTTGGTCGCCGCACTCGAATCCAATGGCGAAACACTGATTCACTCCACCGGCAATGCCGTTGTATTCACGGCGCCAAAGACCGGCCGGCAGGGCATTTCGCAATCGGGAATTTTCTTCTGGCACGACTATCCCTTGATGGCGGACAACAAGACCCTGGCTGCCGATTGGCGGAAAAAGCTCCCGCTGATCCAGCAGAAATATCAGGCAATATGGACAAGATTCTCTGCACTACTGCGATCCAGGCATGTCTCAAAAACACTCCTGGTATCGAATTCACAATCCAATCTGGGCAAATTTGTAACTTCGGGCCGCGAATTCGACGATGAATTTGGCTTGAACGGCAAATCCTACGAGAAAATACTGGCTGCGTTGCAGTCCTTTGAAGCGCGAAATTTCGACATCGTTTTTCTGAACCGGAACTTGCCGGAGGTGATCAAGACCAGGACGGAAATCAAGGACCCGAAATTCAGAACAAGATTTTTCGGCGTGCTGCCCCTTCCGACAAATCCCAAACTATCGGCGCTGCTGCTGGCGGCCTCTCCTGAACTGGATAGCTCCATCGCTGACTTATGTGGAAATTATGATGGTGGAAGATCAATCAGTCGCTCCGGAGACAATACGGCTGACATCAGCCAAACTTCGGACGGGCTGGATCGTGCCATCGGCGAGATCAGCGCCATTCCTGGAGGATACATTGCCGTGTTCGAGGGCCTCAACAATGTGGTCACGGCATTTTTCAATGATACCGCGCTGATGTTTTCGAACAAGACGCGATGGATCAAGATCGATTGATGTGGGTTGGGAGCGGCGCTGCATCCACGCAAGCCGGTTGCGCGCGCGCTGCATTTCGGGGCATATGCCTGTCATGAAGATCATCGATCCGGCGCATCCGTTCTATAAGCCGCTGTGGCGGCGGGTTGCCATTGCCGTCGTGGTGGCGCTGTGGCTCGCTTTCGAAGTGTATATGGGCAATCCGCTGTGGATCGTGATCGTGGGCGCGGTCTTGGCCTATTCCGTCTGGGTTCTTCTCATCGACTGGAAGGACGGCGAAAGCTCGACCTGACGGATGGCTTCGGCGATGGCCTCCGCGATCCCCAGTCTCGACGTGTCGATGACAGTGGCGTCGGCGGCGGCAACCAGCGGCGCCGCCAGCCTGGTGCGATCGTGTTCATCGCGAAACCGGATATCGGCTAGCACCCGGTCAAACGGCAAGGCGACGCCGCCGGCCGCCAGTTCCTTCAGCCGCCGCGCCGCCCTGACTTCCGGCGAGGCGGTGATGAACAGCTTCACATCGGCATTGGGGCAGACGACGGTGCCGATGTCGCGCCCATCCAGCACCGCGCCCGGACGCTGAGCCGCGAACACGCGTTGGTACAGGATCAGGGCTTCGCGCACATCGGGGATCGATGCCACGACGGAGGCGGCCGCGCCAACGGTCTCGCTCCGCAAGTCCTCGTCGCGGTAAAGCTGAGGATCGAGATCGCGCGCCGAAGCGATCGCCACCGCGCTGTCATGTGGATCGGCGCCGCCCCGCAGCACCGCCAGCCCGACCATCCGGTAGAGCGAGCCCGTATCGAGAAAGTGCAGCCCATAGTGATCGGCCAGCGCCTTGGCGATGGTGCCCTTGCCGGCGGCGGCCGGTCCATCGACGGCGATAATCATGGTGCAGCCGGCGCCGCGATCCGCGCCCCCATGCGGTTGAACAGGCCGGTGAAATCGGGAAAGCTGGTGGCGATGAAGGCGCTGTCGTCGACGGTCACCGGCTGGCTGGACGCGAGCCCCATGACCAGGAAGGCCATGGCGATGCGGTGGTCCATGTGGGTGACGACCAAGCCCCCGCCGGAGACGGTGCCGCCGTCGACCTCGAGCCAGTCGGCGCCTGAGCGGGTCACAACGCCATTGGCCCGGAGCCCCGCCTCGACTGCGGCCAGCCGGTCGCTCTCTTTCACCCGCAATTCCGCCAGTCCCTCCATCCGCGTGGTGCCTTGGGCGAAAGATGCCGCGACCGCGAGGACCGGATACTCGTCGATCATCGAGGGCGCCCGGGACCCCGGCACCCGCGCACCCTTGAGACGCGAGGACTTGACCGTGAGATCGCCCACCTCCTCGCCCCCCGAAATCCTGCGATTGCCGATGGAAATATCGCCGCCCATTTCGATCAGCGTCTCGATGAGCCCGGTGCGGGTCGCGTTGAGCATGACGTTTTCGATGACAACGGACGAGTTTTCGGTAATCAGCGCCGCCACCATCGGGAAGGCGGCGGACGAGGGATCGCCGGGAATGGCGATGGCAAGCGCTTGCAATTCGTGGCAACCCTCGACGGCGATCACCTGGCCTTCCACCGTTTGTTCGACCGTGATCCTGGCGCTAAAGGCCTTGAGCATGCGCTCGGTATGGTCGCGTGTTTTGACAGGTTCGATCACGCTGGTGCGGCCCGGCGTGTTGAGGCCGGCCAGCAGCACCGCCGACTTGACCTGCGCCGAGGCCACGGGAAGCGTGTAAGTGACCGGCACGGCATGCGTCGCGCCATGTAGCGTCAGCGGCAGGCGGCCCTGGTTTGCAGCCTCGAAGCGGGCGCCGAACAGCGTGAGGGGTTGGATGACCCGGCCCATCGGGCGCTTCGACAGCGAGGCATCGCCCACGCAGGCAACGCTGATCGGGGTCGACGCCATCAAACCCATGGCCAGCCTGACGCCGGTGCCGGAATTGCCGAAATCGAGGGGGCCCGCAGGTTCGGCGAGGCCCGCGGTGCCGACCCCTTGCACGCGCCAGACGCCATCGGCTCCGCGCTCCGCCTTGGCGCCCAGCGCCGTCATGGCATTCGCCGTATGCAGCACGTCGCCCGCTTCGAGCAGGCCCTCGATGCGCGTCTCGCCCAACGCCACCGCGCCCAGCATCAGCGCCCGGTGCGACATCGACTTGTCGCCCGGAACGCGGATCACGCCCGACAGGCGCGCGGCTTTTCCGGAGACGAGCGGCAAAGGTGAGGTTGGCGACATGGCGCGGCTGGATTACACAGTCGCGAGGCCCCTGTCACGGGGGAGCGAGATGGCTTTTGACAATCGGGGACGGAAATGGCATGGGACCGGCCAATCATCCCATTCCCGCCGTTCGAAAGGATCGACCGTGGTCAAAGCTGAACTCGGAACCAAGCGCACGTGCCCGTCCTGCGCCACGCGTTTCTACGATCTCCTGAAACACCCGATCCTCTGCCCCAAATGCGGCGTGAGCTTCGTCGCCGCGGCGATCCTGCCGTCGAAGGGCGAGGCGGCGCATGCTCCGCCAACGCCCAAGCCCCGCGAACCCGTCTCCGATGACGCCGAACCAGCCGATGTCGAACTGGTCAGCCTTGAGGATGTCGAGGAGCCAGACACCGCCGACGATGAAACCGCCGGCATCGAGGATGTCGACCTGGGCGAGGACGCGGAAGCGGCCGAAGATGCCGAGGACGATACCTTCCTGGTCGAGGAGGAAGAGGAAGGCAACGTCACCGGGCTCTTGGACGGCGGGCCCGCCGGCAAGGAAGAGGGTGAGGAGCCCTAAAGCTTTTCGCTTGATAATCGGGCGGCGCGGACCTAGGTTCCGCGCGGCTTTAACCGTGTCCCAGGCGGTGAGGAATAAAAACGGGGTCATAGCTCAGTTGGGAGAGCGCTTGAATGGCATTCAAGAGGTCGGCGGTTCGATTCCGCCTGGCTCCACCATATTATTCAAATACTTAGCCTATGACATGCCGAAGCAAGACTTTCGCTAGCAACCAGATAGCAACCACTCGCAGCGAATTTATGCACCTTTCCAATGAGCCAGCGCCGTTTCAGGGGTGACTGCCTTACGGCTGTCGCGAAAATGGCATTACATTGAGCATGATCTTGTAACCGGGCTGCCCCCCGCTTGCATACTGTTGGTTGTTGTCCCGGCGGTCTTTTTGACGCCAAGAGAAGAGAAGGGCGTGCAAAAGTTCTGGGACGAGATAGCCCGAACTCGGCCCCTCCTGCGCTCGGTGCTTAGGAACCACCGCACTACTATGCCGACGAGGATGGGGGTGGCGGTGCGGACGTTAGAGAGAAGTAATTCTTTTCGCCTTGACCATGGCCCAAGGGGGAAAGAAAAGCTCTTGCCCCGGGTGCACTACAATATTTTCTCGTATAGATTTTTTGGAATTTTTGGATTTTGGTGCACTCCTGAGCGTTGTCTCATCGGCATAGAAATCCTTGCGCGAGAGGATCGCTCGCCTCGCAAACGATTGTGCTGAATGAACTGATGTGCGCGATGCCGCTGATGCGTGGCGTGACGGCATCATCTTCCGCGACGGATGCGATGACCGCGTCGAAGTGGGTGCCGAGAATACTCTTTGCCTTGTAGGGAGTGCAGGCAGCCAGCCGGCCCCGCGCATGAAGTTGAGCCAGCCGTGCGGAGGTTCCCGTGCCGCATGGCGATCTGTCGAACTTGTTTGCCGCAAGCACCACGAGGTGGCGCGCCTCCGACGGACCATCTTCGGCGATGAAGAGCACGCTCGGTTTCGCCTGGGGAAAATCAGGATGCTGTTGAGCGAGGGTCCTGTAGGCGGATTTGATGGCATCACCCTTGAGCATGGCGGCACCGACGTGATCAGGATCGAGACTGAGGCCCACCACCTGGGCATCGATGATCGCATACCACACGCCGCCATAGGCGAGGTTTGCATGCACGGTCTGGCCATCGCCCAGGGTGATGGCAACATTGTAAATTCGCTTGCAATATTGGCTCTGACTCAGATTTGGTGCAGTTTGTCGGGAGAGTGAGGTGTTTTCCAGAAGGAATCACCTCATGGCGAGATTGCTTGACCCAACTTCTCTGGTTCCAGCAGGGTTTGTGGTCGACGACGTTCTGACTGAGGAAGACTGTCTTATTGTCCGTGGGCACAGCGTGGCCACGTTTTCTCATTGCCCGGCTTGCGGACGGCAATCGGCTCGGGTTCATAGCCGATACTGGCGTCGTCTCTCGGATTTGCCGTCGGCAGGACGACGAGTCCATTTGGACATTGTGGCGCGCAAGTTTCGCTGCACCAGCACCGGCTGCAAGCGGCGCGTGTTCACTGAACGCTTTGTCGAGGGCACCATTGGGCGGTCGGCTCGTCGCACGGATCGTCTTGATCTGATCGTACATCATCTTGGAATTGCGCTCGGCGGCAGACCAGGGGCGAGTTTTGCCAAACGCCTGATGCTGCCGGTGAGCAACGACACATTGCTGCGGGTGGTGCGGCGGCGCTGCCGCACGCGAACCGAGCCTGTGATAGTGGCTGGGATTGACGACTGGGCCTTCCGCCGCAATCACCGCTATGGAACGATTGTCTGCGATCTCGAGCGGCGGCGGATCGTGACGCTGTTGCCCGATCGTGAGATCGCGACGGTAGAGGCCTGGCTTAGCAATCACCCGGAGATCAAAATCCTGTCGCGCGACCGGGGCGGGGGCTACGGAGAGGCGGCTGCAAAAGCACTGCCCAATGCCGTCCAGGTTGCCGATCGCTGGCACCTCATGGAAAATGCCAGTGCGGCATTCTTCGATGCCGTGCGCAAGTCGATGCGGTCAATCCGCACCGCGATCGGCGCAACAACAATCAATCCGGAACTGCTCACCTGCGCGGAGAGGCTGCAATACGAAGGGTTTCTGCGGCGAGAAGAGATCAATGCGGCGATCCTGGCGCTGGCCAAGGACCGTGTACCGATCAAGCAAATTGTCCGCCGCACAGGGCATAGCCGCGGAATGGTACGCCATGTAATCCGGGGCGAGAGGACCGATGTCTTTCGGGTCCGGCAGAGTACGATCGACACCCATCTGCCCTTTCTCGACGCGCAATGGAGCGATGGCTGTCGCAATGGCGCCGAGCTCTGGCGCCGGCTGAAGATGCTGGGCTTTCGAGGTTCCATGCGTGTGGTCAGTGAGTGGGCGACCCGGCGCCGGCGGGCCGAAAAAGCCACCGATCAGCAACTGCAGAAAGTGCCTTCCGCCCGGACGCTTGCCCGGCTGATGACCACGGCGCGCGACCATTTGAGCAAGGCCGATGCCGTCACGATCGCCGCCATCGAGGAACGGGTGCCGACCCTCGTGCAAGCCCGCATACTCATCGACAGGTTCCATGCCATGATCCGCAAAAGAACTGAAGCCGAGCTCGACCCATGGATGACGGAAGCGGCAGCCAGTCTGATCGCATCATTCGCCACAGGCATCACCAGGGACGAGGCCGCCGTCCGCGCCGCCATCACGCAGCCTTGGTCGAATGGCCAGACGGAAGGGCAGATCACAAAGCTCAAGCTCGTCAAACGCCAGATGTACGGCAGAGCGAAGATCGACCTGCTTCAGGCCAGACTGATCGGCGCAGCATAATGCGAGATGCACCAAAATTGCGTCAGACCCGCAGTTGGAAGCGATTTGACAGGCAACATCGCGCGCACCGAGATGGCACGGCACGTTGGTGAGCGTCACCTGTTCGAGTTCGCCTTGCTTGTCCCAAGCGAGGTCGACGGCGACGAGGCCGGCGGGCGTTTCGAGACGGAAGCCTGACGTTCCTGCCTTGAGTTGTCCGGTTGCAGCGAGTGTTTTTGCGAAGCCGATCGTCGCATGGTCACACATGTCGAGATAGATATAGGAGGAAATGAAGAAGGCGCCGTAGTCGGCGTGTTGTGACGGCACCGGCACCAGCCCGACCATCGCCGCGTGGCCACGCGGTTCATGCAGGATGAGCCCGCGCAACTCGTCGTGATGATCCCGAAAGTCATCGCGCTGTGCTTTGACGGTACCGCCCTTCAATACAGGAAGTCCGCTGAGTATGACCCGCGTGGGATGACCCGCCGTATGCGAGTCGATCACCGAGAAAGAGCGGGTGACATGCATATCATTCGGCCTTGAAGGTTTCCGATATGGCTGGCCGCATCTCGCGCCAGATGCTGGAGATCAGGTCTTCCGTCAGACTGCGTGCCCTCTCGGGCTCCCCTGATGCGATCGCATGCAGGATTTCATCGGTGCCCTTCATTGAGAGGCTTACCGTGTTGGTCTGGCGCGAATAGGCGAAGTAGCGATAGCGCAGCGCCTGCTTGTTGAGTCCGCGCAGCAAGCGGTTGAGGGTGGTATTGTCTGCAAGCTGATAGATCAGCGAGGAGCCGTCGACGTCACGAGCGAAGAAAGCTTCGACATCTCCCTTTTCCGCAGCATTTCGCATAGCGGGCAACAGTTGAAGCAATCGCTCCTTGAGTTGCATGTTGGGTGATTTCGAAGCCTGTTCGGCGGCAAGTCCTTCAAGCGAAACGCGGCAGGCATAGATCTCGTCGAGATCCCGGAGCGACAGGGGCGCGACCCAGATGCCGCTCCTGGCAGTGAAGTTTCACCAACCCCCTAGCCGGGCGGGCGGGGTACTTGACTCTCTCCCCAATATATGCTTTTATTCCTTCTGTCTCCTTCCCTCGGAGGGGCGGTTCGCGAGCCGTCGTGATCGGGGTTGGAGATGCGGAGCCTGAAGTGGCGGGGCCTCGACGGAGGCTCCAGCCTAACCAGGGACCACCGCCCACCCTCCCGTCTGGCCCGCCGGGCTGG
>JANNSP010000156.1:0-3145 GCA_031402975.1 Hyphomicrobiales bacterium | reverse complement strand
TGAAGCGAATCAGTTTGACGTTCACGCACCAATCGCAAGCCTTCAATAATTCCGATCAAAGAAATTGCTCCCACGGCGCCGACGAGGAGAAGACGAACCAAAGTTGATGAGTGTGATTCCAAACCCCACATAACGCCTGTTGCTCCAAAAAGAACGCCAGCCAAAACGAAAAACAAGCGCGCTCGGCGGTAGTCTTCTGGGGTTGGACCTAACATGGTGAAGGCAGCGCCAAACAGGCAACCTAAAACCACCCATAACGCCAGAATGATAAATTCGATTGCGCCCATTTCCTCCTACCGTGAAGGAATTATGTGTAGCTATCAAGCGGAGCAAAAACATCAACCTATGCCCATGATGGCGCAGAAACCTTCCCTCAGTCTTGGTGCACTTGATACAATAGGCCGCATAACCCCGCCCACCTGCCCAACTTTACGGCAGCGCAGCACAAGTTTTAGACATGTGAACGGATCATAAAGATTTGATAACGCTCGCCTAATTACTGCTATGCAAAAATAGCAATGCTCTTTTTATTGCGACGCACCTAGATTCCCCTTCGTTCGATGATCCCAGTATGAAAGGGGACAACTATGTTTGAAGGACTGAAGACACGTTACAGCCGCTGGCAGCGCTACAGCCGCACGGTGAACGAGCTGGAAAGGCTGTCCAACCGCGATCTGGCCGACCTCGGCATCGCCCGGGCCGACATCTACCGCCTCGCCCGCGAGGCGGCGCGCGGATGAAGCTGTTCGCCGCGCCGGCATCCTGGCTGGAGCGCCGCAGGAAAATGCGGCGTTACCGCGAGGCCCGCCTCGAGGCCGAGGCGATGAGCAATGCCGACCTCGCCGATATCGGGCTCAAGCGCTATCAGCTCGGTCATGTGGCGCGCGTCAAAGCGTTCCGCTAGGCTGAACGCAACAAGTTTCGGAAAGGCCCGCTGGCATCCCGCCGGCGGGCCTTTTCATTTTTGCGGCAATAAGCCATAGCTTCGATGTTGCGTTGGCCTAGGGGCTTGTGTTACCGAAACGCCGCGGCAGGGAGGGGCCCTCGCCGTCACGCATGATTATGCAAAAAAATCAGGCGTTTGAACCGCCAGGGACCGCGAGATAAGTGACGTGACAGCAACCGGACAGACTGTTTCAGGGGTACCCGGCCGATATGCGGGGGCGCTTTTCGATCTGGCGCGCGAGCAGAAAGCTGTGGACCAGGTGGGCCGCGACCTCGCGACGTTCGGCGAACTGATCGAGCAATCGCCCGATCTCGCCCGCCTCGTTCGCTCGCCGGTGTTTTCCGCCGGCAACCAACTGGCCGCCATCGAGACGGTGACCGCGCAGTCGGGCATGTCGGCGCTTACGCTCAATTTCATCCGCCTCGTCGCCAGGAACCGCCGCCTGCCGGCGATTGCTGAAATGATCCGCGGCTACTCGATGCTCGCCGCCGCCGCCAAGGGCGAGGTGCGGGCCGAGGTGACGAGCGCTGAGAAACTTTCGCCCAAGCATGTCGATGAATTGAAAGCAGCGCTCAAGGCCTCGATCGGCCGCGACGTGCAGCTTTCCGTCACCGTCGATCCAGCGCTTCTGGGCGGCCTTGTCGTCCGGGTGGGCTCCCGCATGCTCGACAATTCGCTTCGCACCAAACTTTCCAATCTCAAGATCGCCATGAAGGGGACCGCCTGATGGATATCCGCGCCGCTGAAATTTCAACCATCCTGAAAAAGCAGATCAAGGATTTCGGCCGCGAGGCGGAAGTCTCCGAGATCGGCCAGGTGCTCTCGGTCGGCGACGGGATCGCCCGCGTCTACGGCCTCGACAATGTCCAGGCGGGCGAGATGGTGGAGTTCCCGGGCGGCATCCGCGGCATGGCGCTCAATCTCGAAACCGACAATGTCGGCATCGTCATCTTCGGCAACGACCGCGACATCAAGGAAGGCGATACGGTCAAGCGCACCGGCGCCATCGTCGAAGTGCCGGTGGGCAAGGAGCTGCTCGGCCGCGTCGTCGATCCGCTCGGCAACCCGATCGACGGCAAGGGCCCGATCAAATCGAAAGTGTTCAAGCGCGTCGACGTCAAGGCGCCGGGCATCATTCCGCGAAAGTCCGTGCACGAACCAATGGCCACGGGATTGAAGGCCATCGACGCGCTGATCCCCATCGGCCGCGGGCAACGCGAATTGATCATCGGCGACCGCCAGACCGGCAAGACCGCGATCATCCTCGATACCATCCTCAACCAGAAGCCGATCCACATCGCCGGGCCGGAGAAGGACAAGCTGTTCTGCGTCTATGTCGCCTGCGGCCAGAAGCGTTCGACCGTCGCTCAGTTCGTCAAGATTCTCGAAGACAACGGCGCGCTCGAATATTCGATCATCGTCGCCGCGACCGCGTCGGATCCGGCCCCCTTGCAGTATCTGGCCCCCTTCGCCGGTTGCACCATGGGCGAATATTTCCGTGACAACGGCATGCATGCGTTGATCGCCTATGACGATCTGTCGAAGCAGGCGGTGGCCTATCGTCAGATGTCGCTGCTGCTCAGGCGCCCGCCCGGCCGCGAAGCCTATCCGGGCGACGTGTTCTATCTCCATTCGCGTTTGCTTGAACGCGCCGCCAAGATGAACGACCAGATGGGCGGCGGCTCGCTTACCGCGCTCCCCGTCATCGAAACGCAGGCCAACGACGTCTCGGCCTATATCCCGACCAACGTCATTTCGATCACCGACGGCCAGATCTTCCTCGAGACCGACCTGTTCTATCAGGGCATCCGCCCGGCCGTGAATGTCGGCCTCTCGGTGTCGCGCGTGGGCTCGGCCGCGCAGACCAAGGCGATGAAGCAGGTGGCGGGCAAGATCAAGGGCGAGCTGGCGCAATATCGCGAGATGGCGGCCTTCGCCCAATTCGGCTCCGACCTCGACGCGGCGACCCAGAAGATGCTCAACCGCGGCGCGCGTCTGACCGAGCTTTTGAAGCAGCCG
This sequence comes from Hyphomicrobiales bacterium, assembly GCA_031402975.1. Lineage (GTDB taxonomy): Bacteria > Pseudomonadota > Alphaproteobacteria > Rhizobiales > Aestuariivirgaceae > Aestuariivirga. Next base: position 180 of record JANNSP010000156.1, on the reverse strand, counting down.
CAGTTCTCGCCGCTCAAGATGGAGGAGCAGGTCATCTCCATCTATGCCGGCGTCAACGGCTATCTCGACGCGCTGCCGATCAACCGTGTACGGAGCTTCGAGGAAGGCCTGCTGCGCCTGTTCCGCGATGCCCATGCCGATGTGCTGGAATCGATCCGAAGCGAGAAGCAGATCACCGAC
>JANNSP010000155.1:0-13952 GCA_031402975.1 Hyphomicrobiales bacterium | reverse complement strand
TGCCGAGTACGGTGAGCACCGCCGGCGCCGAGCCGCTATCGCCGCTGCCATCCTGCTCGGCCACCAGTTTCTCGCCATCCTCGAGGCGTCCGACTTCCGCCGTCACGCCGATTTCCTTGCCCTTGCGCAACACCTTCACCTGCACCCGCTTGCCGATTTCGGTTTCCGCCACGATGCGCGGCAGGTCGCGCATCTGGTTGACCAAGCGGCCGTTGAATTCGACGATCACGTCGCCGGCCTCGATGCCGGCCTTTTCCGCGGGCCCGCTCTTGGTCACGTCGGCGATGAGCGCCCCCTTGACCATGGGCAGCCCCATGCTCTCGGCGATATCGGCGGTCACCGGCTGGATCTTGACACCCAGCCAGCCCCGCCGTGTCTCGCCGAACTTGATCAACTGCGCGATCACATTCTTGGCGGTGTTGGCGGGAACCGAGAAACCGATGCCGACCGAGCCGCCCGAGGGTGAAAAGATCGCCGTGTTGATGCCCACCACATCGCCCTTGAGATTGAACAGCGGCCCGCCGGAATTGCCCTTGTTGATGGCGGCGTCGGTCTGCAGGAAGTCGTCATAGGGCCCGGCATTGATGTCGCGGTTCCGGGCCGAGATGATGCCGAGCGACACCGAGCCGCCAAGCCCGAACGGATTTCCGATGGCCATCACCCAGTCGCCGATCCGCAGCGTATCGCTGTCGCCGAAAGCCGCGGCGGGCAACGGCTTGTCGGGTTTGACGCGGAGGACGGCGAGATCGGTTTTGGGATCGCGTCCGACCAGTTCGGCCTTGAGCACGGTGCCGTCCTGGAGATTGACCTCGATCCCCTCGGCGCCCTCGACCACGTGATTGTTGGTGACGATCAGTCCCGTGGGATCGACAATGAAGCCCGAGCCCATCGAACTGACATTGCGTTCCGGCTGACCCTCGCCCGGCTCCTGGCGCCGGAGGAAATCGTCGAAGAAATCCTTAAATGGTGAATTGTCGGGCAACTCCGGCCGGGGCACGCTGGCGGCGCCCGCCGATTTGGTTTCGACCGCGATCTGCACGACCGACGGCAGCAACCGGTCGGCGAGGTCCGCCACCGACGGCAGGTCCTGCGCCAGCGCCATGTTGGTGGCAGGCGGCCCCATGACGCCAAGCGCCACCACGGCTATTGCCGCAGCACTGGCCAACCTAGAACCAAACGGAAAACCGCCGCCCATCTGTATCCTCCAATGATTAACCGGCAAGACTGCGCACCGCCCAGACGAACAGCACACCCATCGCCAAGGCCGCCAGACCGCCCAGTCGAAGCTGGTCTTCAGTGAAATCCGTCATCGCCGACAGCATGCGTTTGAGATGCCCCGGAACCAAGGCATAAAGAAGGCCCTCGATCACCAGTACGAGACCGAAGGCCGTCAGTAACGCCTCGGTCATTGCACGGCGGGCGCCGGTGCTGTTTCGGGCGCCGTGGTGTCCCGTTTGCGGGTGCCGAAGTAGCGGAAGAAATCGGAACTCGGATCGAGCACGAAGGTGGTGCCCTGGCTCGACAGGCTTTTACCGTAGGCCTGCATCGAGCGGTAGAAACCGAAGAACTCCGGATCTTGCTGGAAGGCCTGGGCGAACTCCTTGTTGCGCAGCGCATCGCCTTCGCCGCGCAGGATTTCCGATTGGCGGCGGGCGTCGGCGATCTTCTCGGTATAGGTGCGGTCGGCCTCGGCGATCATCCGCGTTTTGGTCGCCTCGCCCTTGGACCGCAGATCGGCGGCTTCGGCCTTGCGCTCCGAACTCATGCGGTTGTAGGTGTCCTCGAGCACGTCCTGCATCAGGTCGGTTCGCCTGATCCTGACATCGACGATATCGATGCCCAGCGTCAGCGCCTCGGCCTTCACCTGGTCGCGGATTTCCTTCATCATGATATTGCGGTCCTGCGACAGGGCCGCATCGAAGGTGCGCCGGCCATAGGTCTGGCGGAGTGCCGAATCGAGGCGGGTCTCGATCCGCATGCGGGCCCGGGCGAGATCGGCGCCCACCGTCTGGCGGAACTTGCCCGAGTCGGCGATCCTCGCCACGGTGAAGGTGTCGACCAGATAGCGTCGGCCGTCGACCACCTGAACGCCCTTGTCGAGGCTTTCCCAGATGACGATCCGGTCCTCGATCATGTTGACGGCGTCGGCGAAGGGCAGCTTGAAATACAGGCCGGGCTTCTCGACGATGCGGTTGATCTCGCCGAAGCGCAGCACCAGCGCCTTTTCGCGCTCGTCGACGATGAAATACGACATATAGGCGATGATCGCTATGACCGCGATGACAATGCCGCCCAGGGTCTTGAACGAGCTACCCATCACTGCGTCCCTCCGGTGGCTGTCGGTTCCGTGCGTTTCTGGATTTCGGGCAGCGGCAGATAGGGAACGACACCCTGGCCGTTGGCGCCCTGCTCGATGATCACCTTGTTGGAATTGCCCAGAACCTGCTCCATGGTTTCAAGGAACAGCCGCTCGCGCGTCACCTCCTTGGCGTTCTTGTATTCGTTGTAGATCGATACGAAGCGCGCCGCCTCGCCCTGGGCGTCGGCGACGACGCGGAACTTGTAGGCCTTGGCGTCCTCGACCAGCTTCGCCGCCTCGCCCTCGGCCAGGCGCACGCGCTGGTTCCGGTACTGGTCGGCCTCGTTGATCAACTGCGCCTGGTTCTGTTCGGCGCGCTGCACTTCCTCGAAGGCGGCGATCACCTGTTTCGGCGGATCGGCCTTTTCCAGGTTGACGGCGGTGATGGCGATGCCCGACTGGTATTGATCGAGCGTATCCTGGGTGATCTTGCGCACCTGGTCCTGCGCCGCGAGCCGGCCGGTGGTGCGGATTTCCTCCGCCGCGGTGCGGCCGACGACTTCGCGCATGGCGCTCTCGGCGATGGCTTTGACCATCGCTTCCTGGGTCTGCACGTTGAACAGATAGGCTTCCGGGCTGGTGATCCGCCACAGCACGGTGAACTGGATGTCGACGATGTTCTGGTCGCCCGCCAGCATCAGGCCTTCATTGTCGGTCGAGCCGATGTCGATCTGGCTTTCGGCCTCGACCTTGGGGCGTTCGATGGTCTCGACCGGCCAGAAGGCGAAATGCAGTCCGGGACTGGCGGTCCGCACATACTGGCCCAGCCGCAGCACGACGCCGCGCTCGTCGGCCTGCACCTGGTAGATCGAGTTGAACAGCCAGAACACGAAGACCAGCAGCACCGGGATGACCCAGGTCATCCGCCCGCCCGCCGGCATCATGTTCTTCAGCTTGTCCTGGCTGCGGCGCAGCAATTCGTCGAGATCGGGGGGATTGGGGCCGCGATTGCCGCCCTGCGGCCGTTTCGGACCCTCGCCCCAGGGCCCCTGCCCCCATGGCCCCTGGTTTCCACCACCGCCTTCTTTATTCCACGGCATTCGCAATCCTCGCTGTCGCCCAAACGTTGCGCACCGATATAGGAAGCCTCAGGCCGTATGTCCACCACGACCCGGTGTGACGCGATCGAGGATGCGCAAGGTGAACGCGGCCGAATCTTTCGGTCCCTGGGGATGGCGCTCGCGCGAGGACTCCCGCCACGCGCCGGGATCGAGATTGGGAAACAGCGTGTCGCCCGCCACCCAGAGGTCGGCTTCGGTCAGGTAGATGCGATCCGCCATGGGCAGGAACAGCGCGAAAATCTCCGCCCCGCCGATCACCGCGATCTCGTCCGCCGCGCCCGCCACCCGCAGCGCCGCTTCGGCGCTCATAACGATGCTGGCGCCTTCGGCCGTGTAGGAAGCGTCCCGGGTGATAACGATGTTGTGCCGCCCCGGCAGCGGGCGTTTCGGCAGGCTCTCCCAGGTCTTGCGCCCCATGATCACCGGCTTTCCCATGGTGATCTCTTTGAAGCGCTTGAGGTCGGAGGAAATATGCCACGGCAACCCTCCGTCCTTCCCGATCACGCCGTTCCGCGCCACTGCGACAACAAATGCGATCCGGCTCATTCCGCCAACCGGGCGAGCGCCTCATCGGTCAAGCGGAACGATTTCCACTCATCCGCCGGCGTCGCCCCCAGCGATTTGTAGAATTCAATCGAGGGTTCGTTCCAGTCGAGCACCGCCCATTGCAGGCGGGCGAGCCCCTCCTCCCGGCAACGCTCCGCCAGCGCCTTGAGCAGGCCCTTGCCGATGCCCAATCCCCGCCGGTGCGGTTCGACGAACAGGTCTTCCAGATAGATTCCGGCGCGGCCGCGAAAGGTCGAGAAATTGTAGAACCACAAGGCGAAGCCCGCCGGCTCACCGCTCCAGAAAGCGAGATCGCAATGGCAGCGGGGCGTGGGCCCGAACAGCGCGTCGCGCATGTCGGTTTCGCTGGAGCGCACCTCGTGCAGCAGCTTTTCATAAACCGCGAGCTTCTTGACGAAATCGAACACCAGCCCTTCATCACCCGGCGCCGCCTTGCGGATTGTCAGCGTCATGCCGCCAGTCCCCAAAAGATGATCAGCGAATAAACCCCGTTCCACACGCCATGGCAGATGATTGTGACCCACAGGCTGCCGAAGCGGATGAGCAGATAGCCCAGCACCAGGCCCATGACGAAGATGAGGCCAATCGACAGCCACGGCTCGCTCGCATGCAGCAGGGCCCAGCCGAGCGAGGTCAAGAGCGTCGCGCCCGAAGTGCCCAGCCTGGTCTGCGACAGCGCCGCGAAAAGTTGCCCGCGGAAAATCAGTTCCTCGGCCAAAGGGGCCCCCACCGCCACCGACAGCAGCACCAGCACGAACAGGCGCGGTTCGTTGGCGAGATCGAACATCGCCTCCTTGACCAGCCCGGCCGAGCCGGTGTCCGGCGATTTGCCGTCCGGCCCCGGCGTATACTGGTTGAGATCGATGCCGAGCAGCAACACGATCACCATGATGACGGCATACATGCCGACGAGGAAACCGGCGATCACCGTGGCCCAGCCCGCAGGCCCGAGTGCGGGCCAGCGCAGCGCCAGCACGTCTCTAATTCGCCCACCCCTGAACCTCGCCAGCAGCAGCGCCAGCGCCGCAGTCAGAAGCGAGGCCGGCAGGATGCCCACCATGAAACCCTTCACCACCTGACGCGCCTCGCTGAATTCGCCGCCCACGATCCAGCGCAGCGACAGCACCCCGAAGCCCGCCTGGAACAACTGGTTGGTGATGACGAGCAGCACCGCGAAGCCGATGGCGAATGCCAGCCCCGCCGGATTGCTCGGCACATAGAGCCGCCGCCCCAATCCACTGCGGAAGTCGTCCACTAGACGGCCACCGGCGCTGCGATGTGCGGATGGGCCTGATAGCCCACGACCTCGAAATCCTCGAAGCGGAAATCGTCGATCGATTTCACGTCGCGCCGGATGACCAGGCGCGGTGGTGGCAGCGGATCGCGGCGCAACTGTTCGTCGGCCTGGTCGAGATGGTTCAGATAGAGATGGGCGTCGCCCAGAGCATGAATGAACTCGCCCACCTTCAGCCCCGTCACCTCCGCCACCATGTGGGTCAACAGCGCATAGGACGCGATATTGAACGGCACGCCGATGAAGATGTCGGCCGACCGCTGGTAGAGCTGGCACGACAGCCGCCCGTCGGCCACATGGAACTGGAACAGGCAGTGGCACGGCGGCAACGCCATGCGATCCACATCGGCGGGGTTCCACGCGGTCACGATCAGCCGCCGCGAATTGGGATTTTTCCGGATGGCCTCAATCACATTGGCCAACTGGTCGATGGTCGAGCCATCGCGCGCCGGCCACGACCGCCATTGCGCGCCATAGACCGGCCCCAGATCACCCTCGGCATCGGCCCAATCGTCCCAGATGGTCACCTTGTTGTCGCGCAGGTATCCGACATTGGTGTCGCCGCGGATGAACCACAGCAGCTCGTAGATGATCGAGCGCAAATGCAGTTTCTTGGTGGTGAGCAGCGGAAATCCCAGGCTCAAGTCGAAGCGCATCTGATGGCCGAACACCGACAGCGTGCCGGTGCCCGTCCGGTCGCCCTTGGCCACGCCCCGCTCGCGGACCAGCCGCATGAGATCGAGATATTGCTGCATGGGGGCGGTAACTAGCCGATTCCCTTCTGAAATGCGAATAGGTGAAAGTAATCGCCATGGTCCAGCGTATTAGCCTCATAATGACGGAATGAACCAGCCGGTGGACGAACCCGACGCAACCCTTGTCGCCCGGACCTTGCGCGATCCCCACGCCTATGGGGTGATCGTGCGGCGCTTCGAGGCGGTTCTGCGGCGCTATGTGAAGCGTCTTCTGGGATCGCACGGCCAGGCGGCGGACGATGTCGTGCAGGATGTGTTCGTCAAGGCCTATGTCAATCTCAACGACTATGACCAGTCGCGCCCGCTCGGCCCCTGGCTCTACCGCATCGCCCACAACGAGGCGGTGAGCTATCTCCGGAAGCGCGGGCGCGAGCCCAGCGTGATCGACGGCGAGGACGGGCAGCTGATCCTGGCCAAACTGCGCGACGAAAATGCTTTCGGCGCGGCACCTCTCTCGGACTCGGGCGTCCAGCAGGCGCTCGAAGGGCTCGAACCCCGGTACCGCGACGTGCTCATGCTGCGCTATGTGGAAGACAAGAGCTATGACGAGATTTCCGATATCCTGCAAATGCCCCCCGGCACCGTGGCGACGCGGATCAGGCGGGGGCTTGAGCGGTTGAAATCGGCGCTGGTCAAATGGAACGGCAATGGCGGAAGGCTGGGTGACTATGAGCGGGCTTGACCGGGAGGTCCTGGCGCGGATCGAAAGACTGGGGCTCAAGCCCCGGCCGCCCATCTATTTCCTGGCGCGGCGCTCGGTGTTCTGGATACTGGCGCTGATCTCGCTCCTGTTGGGCGCAATCAGCATCGCCGTGGCGATCTTCGCCATGACCGACCTAGCGTTGACGGGTGGCCGCGGCCTCGACGAAATGCCGTTCGACGACATCGCCACCAGCCTGCCGTTGCTGTGGCTCGTCTGCTTCGCGCTGTTCACGCTCAGCGCCGCGGTCAGTGTCACCAAGACGCGGCGCGGTTACCGTTACCGCCCGCTGGGGATCGTCGCCACGGCCCTTGCCGCGAGCCTCGGTTTGGGCCTCGCCTTGCAGGTCTTCGATGCCGGCGGCAAGACCCACCGCTTGCTTGCGGCGAATTTCGCCTCCTACCAGCACTATACTTACATTCCCTATGCCGAATGGAGCCGCCCCGCCGAAGGATATCTGGGCGGCGAGGTTTTATCCGTGAACGGAGCAATTCTGCGGCTCAGGGATTTTCGTGGAAGCGAATGGAGCGTCGATATTTCGGCGGCCACCAACAGCGTCGACGAACCGCTAGCCGACGAAGGCGACGTGGCGATCCGCGGCAAGGTCACCGGCCCCCAGGAATTCACGGCGCAATCGATCGCCGAGTTCGACTGAAACCAACGTTCAGCGCTCAAACTCTGTCATCCCCGCGCCTGTTGCGGGGACCCATGGCGCAACATCATCCGTGCACGAGCGCCGGGTTGTCAATTGAAGCCAACCTCCACCCGCAACCGTCACCCCCCGCGCAGGGGGCTATCTGATTCACACATTTTTTGCGGCCTCTGTTCCGAGTTTGATGGCATGGGTGGTGACGATCAGCCAATGCACCGGGGAAACCCCTTCCGGGGCATCGATCTCGCGCGCATTGACAGCGCTCACGTCAAGCTCCGGCGGGGCCACAAGGCCCAGCTGGGCCGGACGCTTGAAAGTGACCTGGGCGGAACGCAGTGCAAGCCTGGCGCGGCGAGTCTGGCAACCGTCACTTTCTCGTTGCGCAGCAAACGGTGAACCTGCATCTCGCCAGCCCGGCTGCCGCCCAGCTTCCGGATGCAGCCGCAAGGCCTCGCCACCAGCGAATGCAACAACCGCGCGCCCCTTTTTTCCAGCCGCAAGTCACCAAACCCGCCGACCGCAAAATCCATCATCCGGGACCCCATCAAAATCAGAACCCCACACAGATTCAGGCTCGCTCTCAATCGTCAAGCAAGATGTGCGCATACGATGGCCGCGCCGGCGGGGATGACGGATACGGGTCGAGGTTGCATTCAACTGACCGCCCGGCGCTCTAGCCCGCCGGAAGAATGTTCTGATTGAGGTGGAAGATGTTATCCGGATCGTATTTGGCCTTGATCTTCCGCAGCCGCGCATAATTGGGGCCGTAGGCGTCCGCCATCGCGTCCTTTTCGTCGTCGCCGAGATAATTTGAATAGCGGGATTTCGACATGAAGGGCTTCATCGCGTCGTAGGATTGGCGCGTCCATTGGGTACAGGCGGTGGTTTCGCCGGGATCCATCCATTGGCCGAGCACCAGCAGGTTGTAGCCAACGCCCCGATGCGGATAGGCGGTGTCGCTGACGCCGGCACGGCAGGCGGCGCCATGGAAATGTTCGAGCATGATGGCGCCCATCGGCGCCGGGCAATTCGCGAACTGCTCCACCATCGCGTCGATGGCCGCGTCGCTCAGTGACGAAAGAAAGCTCGATTTCCAGTAGTTGAGCGCGCCTTTGGGATTGCCACCATCAAGCATCGTGTTCAGCGCCACATAGGGAACGGGGCCGATCGCGTCCATCGCCGGCGGACCGAATTCCTTGATGGGTCCGGCCGCGGCGGCGCCCGACGCCGCATCGCCGCAATGACACATCAGCATGACGGCGAGTTTGGCGCCTGAACCGTCAGGCGCGTAAACCAGGCCGGCAAACACCACGAAGTCGTCGTCGTCCAGCGTTTGCGTCATATCGCGGTAAAAGCGCAAGACCTCCGCTGCCCGTTCGAAGGGATGCGCCACAAGACCGCCAGTGACCATGGGCCCCACCGGGTGAAGCTGGAATTCGAACGAGGCCACCACGCCGAAATTGCCGCCGCCGCCGCGCAACCCCCAGAACAGATCGGGGTTTTCACTGGCGCTGGCCGCAAGCACCTTGCCATCGGCGGTGACGATCTCGGCCGACAGCAGATTGTCGAGCGACAGGCCATGCCGGCCCATGAGCCAGCCGAGGCCGCCGCCCAAAGTGAGACCGGCAACGCCGGTCGTGGAGATGACGCCGCCGGTGGTGGCAAGGCCGTGCAGCAGCGTCTCGCGGTTGAAGCTGTTCCAGGTGACGCCGCCCTGGGCGCGGCCCCGCCTCGCCGCGGGATCGATATGAATGCCCTGCATCGGCGACAGGTCGATCATCACGCCCTGATCGACGGTGGCGCGGCCCGCGACATTGTGGCCACCACCGCGCACGGCGATTTCGAGCCCCAGTCTTCGCGCCAGATTGACCGCATCGACGATGTCGGCGGTGTTCCGGCAACGCGCGATCAGAGCGGGCCGCTTGTCGATCAAGCCGTTATGAAGCTTTCGCGCTTCGTCGTAACCTTGATCCGCCGGCCCGAGCAATTGTCCGCCGAATGTTCCAGCGAGATCGGCAACGGCCTTCGACAGTGCTGCGTCCACATCCATGGCAAGTTCCTCCCCGGAAATTGACATTATATAAGATCGTGCCTGTCGTCGAAGCGGTTTCTTCCCTGTGGATAGCGGGCATAATGCGATTCGGATTCATCTCTCGTTAACTTTTAGGCTATCACTTTCCCATGCCCGCACACTCAAGCCTTCGATCGGTCGAGACCGACAGCCCGGACGAGTCGTACCGCACGCCTCCCCACAACCTTGACGCGGAACAGGCTGTGCTGGGCGCCATCCTGGTCAATAACGACGCCTGCGACCGGGTTTCGAATTTCCTGCTGCCCGATCACTTCTTCGAGCCCGTGCATGCGCGCATCTATGAGACGGCGTCCACACTGATCCGGGCGGGGAAGCTCGCAAGCCCGGTGACGCTCAAGACCTATTTCGACAATGACGCGACGCTGAAAGAGATCGGCGGGCCCGCCTATCTGGCGAGGCTCGCGGCGAGCGCCACAACGGTCATCAACGCCGAGGATTATGGCCGAGCCGTGTATGAGCTGGCGCAGCGGCGCAAGTTGATCGGCATCGGCACCGATATCGTCAACGATGCCTTCGACACGCCGGTCGAGGAGACCTCGAAGGACCTGATCGAGCGGGCCGAGCAGACTTTGTTCGAGATCGCGGAGACAGGAAAATACGGCCAGGGCTTCCAGCCCTTCGGGCGGGCGCTCACCGCCGCCGTCGACATGGCCAACAGCGCTTTCCAGCGCGACGGCGGATTGTCGGGCATCGCTTCGGGGCTCACGGATCTCGACGAGAAGATGGGCGGGTTGCAGGCCTCGGACCTGATCATCCTGGCCGGGCGCCCGGCCATGGGCAAGACGGCACTCGGCACCAACATCGCCTATCATGTGGCGCGCGCCTACAATGCCGAGCACCAGCCCGACGGTTCGGTCAAGACGCTGAATGGCGGGATCGTGGCGTTCTTCTCGCTCGAAATGTCGAGCGAGCAACTGGCGACGCGCATCATCGCCGAACAGTCGGCGATTCCGTCGGAGCGCATCCGGCGCGGCAAGATCAGCGAGGAGGAATTCGAGCGCATCGTGGAAGTCAGCCGCGAGTTGCAATCGCTGCCGCTTTATATCGACGCGACCGGCGGATTAACCATCGCGCAAGTTGCGGCACGGGCGAGACGGCTCAAGCGCCAGCGCGGATTGGGCCTCGTGGTCGTCGACTATCTGCAGCTTCTCGCCGGCTCGTCGCGCCGCGCGGCGGAAGGCCGGGTGCAGGAGGTGTCGGAGATCACGGTCGGGCTCAAGGCTCTGGCCAAGGAACTGAACGTGCCGATCATCGCTTTGTCGCAATTGTCGCGGCAGGTCGAGAACCGCGACGACAAGCGCCCGCAGCTGGCGGATTTGCGCGAGTCGGGATCGATCGAGCAGGATGCCGACGTGGTGCTGTTCATCTATCGCGAGGAATATTATCTCGAACGCAAGGAGCCGCGCCCCAACACCACCGAGCACCAGGACTGGCAGGACCAGATGGAAAAGGTGACGGGAGTGGCCGAGGTCATCATCGGCAAGCAGCGTCACGGCCCCACCGGCATCGTGCAACTGCAATTCGACGCCAGGCTGACGAAGTTCCAGAACCTGGTGAAGGCGGAGTATCTGCCGGAGCAGTTCAGTTGAGCGAATGGCGAATGGCGAATGGGAAGGTGTGCATTGGCCGGCCCTTCCCTAACCATTCGCCATTCGCTATTCGCTATTCGCCATGACTCCGATCCCCCAAGACCTTGCCGGCGCCGTGCTGACCATCGATCTTGGCGCGCTAAAGGATAACTGGCGTTTGCTGCGCGACCGCTTGGACGGAGCCGAATGCGGCGCGGCGGTGAAGGGCAATGCCTATGGTCTCGGCATCGGCCCGGTGTCACGAGCGCTGTGGGAGGCGGGGTGCCGGAGTTATTTCGTGGCGCGACCCAAGGAGGGCGAGGAACTCCGGGCGATTTTGCCCGGGGCGGTCATCTATGTGCTGGACGGGTTGTTTCCCGGACAGGCGGAATTCTACGCCAAGCTCGATCTCCGCCCTGCCTTGATCGCCATCGAGGAAGCGCGCGAATGGGCGGCCTTCGGGCGGGTCTATGGACGGAAGCTCCCCTGCGCGCTGCATATCGACACCGGCATCAACCGGCTGGGGATGACGCTGCCTGAGTTCGAGGCGCTGCTCGCCGACACTTTCACCGTGGACGGATTAAATCTGACTTTGGTGATGAGCCATCTCGCCTGCGCCGACGAACCTTCTCATCCGCTCAATGAAAAGCAGCGCGCCGCCTTCGCCCAAATCCGCGCACGGCTGCCGGGCGTGCCCGCCAGTTTCGCCAACTCGGCGGGGATTTTTTTGGGGAACGGTTATGTTCATGACCTGGTGCGGCCGGGGATCGCGCTCTATGGCGGAAATCCTGTTCCGTACACGGACAATCCCATGCGGGCGGTGGCGCTGCTCGACGGCACGGTGCTGCAGGTGCGCGATGTGGGCCAGGGCGAGACGGTCGGCTATGGCGCGACCTGGACGGCGCCGGGCCCATCGCGGATCGCGGTCCTGGGTGCGGGCTACAAGGACGGCGTGCCGCGGGCACTTGGTTCAAGACAGAAGGACGGACCGGCGCAGGTATGGATCGGCGGACGGCGCTGCCCGGTTGTGGGACGCATCTCGATGGACATGATGGCGGCCGATATCAGCGAGCTTGCGCCAGGCAGCGTGGCGCGGGGCACGCGGGCGGAAATCCTCGGGGCCAACATCTTGATCGACGAGGCCGCAGGCTGGGCGGGGACTGTCTCCTACGAATTGCTGACACGTTTGGGCAGCCGCTATGCGAGGCTATACTCGGGGACCGAATCGGACCTCGTCATTTGAATTTTGTCGCCCATATCGGCCGCGCCGTGCTCCACCTCTGCGAAGAGGTGGGCCTGGTCGCGCTGTTCATCAAGGACAGCCTGGTTCAGGGCCTGACGCCCACCATCTTCGTCCGCCAGATTTTCGAGCAGATGCTCAAGATCGGATATTTCTCGCTGCCGGTCGTCGGCTTGACGGCGTTCTTCACCGGTGGCGCTTTGGCTCTGCAGATCTATCTGGGTTCGTCGCGCTTCAATGCCGAAAGCCTGGTGGCCTCGATCGTAGCACTCGGCATCACGCGAGAACTTGGGCCGGTGCTGGCGGGACTGATGGTGGCGGGGCGCGTCGGCGCGTCGATTGCCGCCGAACTCGGCACCATGCGGGTGACCGAACAGATCGACGCGCTAGTGACGCTCGCCACCAATCCGTTCAAATATCTGGTGGGCCCCAGGCTCATCGCGGCCGTCGTGACGCTCCCCATTCTCGTCGCCATCGGCGATACGATCGGCATCATGGGCGGCTATATCGTGGGCACGCGGTCACTCGGTTTCAACGGCTCGGCCTATCTCAAGAACACCGCCGATTTTCTTGAATTGGGCGATGTGACCTCGGGACTGATCAAGGCGGCGGTGTTCGGCTTCATCATCGCCATCATGGGCTGCTATCACGGCTTCAACTCGAAGGGGGGAGCGGCAGGCGTCGGCCGCGCCACGACAAACGCCGTGGTGTCGGCGGCGATCCTCATTCTCGCGGCCAATTTCGTTCTGACCTCGCTCTTGTTCGCGGAGTGATGGGGGTGGCGGAGGCGCATATCGAACTCCACGGCGTGCGCAAGGCCTTCGGGCCGAAGCAGGTGTTAAACGGCGTCGATCTCAGCGTTCCGCGCGGCCATTCGCTGGTGGTGATCGGAGGATCGGGCACCGGGAAATCGGTGATGCTCAAATGCGTCTTGGGGATTTTGCGCCCCGATCAGGGCTCGATCAAGATCGGTGGCACGGAAGTGACGGGATTGAAGGGCAAGGCGCGCGACGACTACTTGCAGCATTTCGGCATGCTGTTCCAGGGCGGCGCGCTGTTCGATTCGCTTCCCGTGTGGGAGAATGTCGCTTTCGGGCTGATCCAGGGGCGGAACGTCGCGAGGGCGAAGGCACGCGACACGGCCATCGAGAAGCTGGGGCTGGTGGGGCTCGGTCCCGAAGTGGCGAAGCTCTATCCGGCGGAACTGTCGGGCGGCATGCAGAAGCGGGTGGGGCTGGCGCGCGCCATCGCCGCCGATCCCGAGATCATCTTCTTCGACGAGCCGACGACGGGGCTTGATCCCATCATGGCGGATGTCATCAACAACCTGATCGTCGATTGCGTGAAGCATTTGGGCGCCACGACGATCTCGATCACCCACGACATGGCGTCCGCCCGGAAGATCGCCGACGACATCGCCATGATTTACAAGGGCTCGATCGTCTGGCAAGGGCCGGCGAAGTCGATCGATACGAGCGGCAACGCTTATGTCGAACAGTTTATCAACGGCCGCGCCGAGGGCCCGATCCAGATGGACGTGCTGAGGCCCTAGTCGAAGGCCCCCTCGCCCAAATAAAAAGGGCCGCTTCGCCAGCGGCCCTTCCGTGAGTTCGTGCCGTGGTTCCAAGCCCCACGATCAGGATATGCTCAGGCTGTGAAGCCGG
>JANNSP010000154.1:0-5845 GCA_031402975.1 Hyphomicrobiales bacterium | reverse complement strand
CGAACTTGTGGGCGGGCTTTATGGGGTTCGCATCGGAGCGGCGTTTTTCGGCGAGAGCATGTTTTCGCGGACGCCGGATGCGAGCAAAGTGGCGCTTGTCCATCTGGTGGCCAGGCTCCGGGCCGGCGGCTTCCGCCTGCTCGACGCGCAATTCATCAATCCGCATCTCGAACGCATGGGGGCCGTCGCGGTGGCGAAAGATCGCTACCGGCGGCTTCTCGACGAGGCGCTGGTGGAACAGGCGGATTTCTTCGCGTTCAGCGCCGATGACGATGCCGAGACGGTGTTGCGTCTGGCTCAGTCCTCGGGCGGCGCTTCCTCGATCTGATCCTGCAGCGTCGAGGTATCGGGCGAGGCTTCGATCACCGGCGGGGCTGCGTTGGGATCGCGGCAGCCGGTCAGCCAGACATCGAAGATCGGGTGCTCGACGGCGTTGAGGCCGGGGCTTTCGGCGAACATCCAGCCGGAAAAGATGCGCTTCCTGGTGTCGTCGCTGATCACCTCGTCGACCTCGACGAAGGTGGTGGTCTTGGGCTCCTCGGTCGGCGGCCGCGTGTAACAGGCTTCGGGCCTGACGATCAACCCGCCAAAGCGCTTTTCCTCGCCGATGGGAATTTCGAAGGTGGTGGTGACGCCGGTGATCTTGTCGAGACCGTTGAACACCGCGATCGGGTTGGGCAGGCGGCCCGCGGTGGCTGGAGTTGCAGATAGACCGGCAAGTGCAACGACGCAGAGAAATTTTCGCCCACTTGTCCTCGCTCCCGCGCCAGCGGGGAGAGGAAGGGGACCCATCATGCGGCACGCATGATGGGGGAGGAGAGGGGCTTTCGCGCCAAGTTCTGCCAAGGGCCCCTCATCTCCCCCATTGCTGCGCAATGGGGCCCCTTCTTCTCCCCGCTGCCGCGGGGCGAAGACAGTCGTCAGGACAATCTTGACAACCTTTCTCATTTCACCGCCTCGACCCGGAGCCTGACATAGTCGGCTGTCCAGTTGCCGTGGCTGTCGCAGAGGACGGGGCGGAGCAGGTCTTCGACTTCGGCGAGGACGGTTTCGCTTTCGGCGCCGTATTGCTCGAAAAAGGGCTTGCGGAAAACCTTGAGCCAGGCACCCATGCCGGTCTTCAAGATCGTCGGCCGGGGAAAGAGCCCGATGCGTCTGACCGCGAGGCCCGCCGCTTCCAGAATACCGCGATAGACCTCGGGCGAGGGAAAGAACCACGGGCCCGCCAGCGCCTGATCGCCGCCGCGGCGGATGGCGGTGGCGCGCATGGCGGTCGAGATCGCCGCGACATTGCCATGGCCGCCGAATTCGGCGACGAAGCGGCCACCCGGTTTCAACGCCCGCGCGACACCATTTGCGACGGCGGCCGCATCGGTCATCCAGTGCAGCGCGGCGTTGGAAAAGACCGCGTCGAATTCATTGGCGAAGTGTAGCGCCTGGCCATCGGCATGGGCAACGTCCACGCCACGCTGGCGCGCCGCCGCCAACAGATCGTCGCTGATATCGACACCCAGCACGTCGCAGCCCCGGGCTTTCAGCTCCGCCGTCAGCACGCCATCGCCGCAGCCGAGATCGAGAATGCGTTCGCCGGGTTTGGGATCGAGCCATTCCATGACGGCGCCCGCGAGATCGGCCACGAAGCGCGCATGGGTGGCGTAGCTTTCGGCGGTCCACGACTGCTGGTGGGCGGCCGTCATTGCTGCGGCGGGGTTTCCGGAGTTGTCTCACCGCCCGACTTGGCGCCCGACTTCTCGAACATCGCCTGGCTGATCAGCGACCAGATGTCGACGGCACCCTGGGTGTAGGAGATCATGCCGCCTTCGGCCAGCTTCTCTTCAGCACCACCCGGTTCGAGCGCTATGAATTTGGCGCCAAGCAGTCCCTCGGCGGTCACCTTCGCAGTCGTATCCTCGGCGAGCGTCAGCGCGGGATCGATGGTCATGGTGATCAGCGCCTGGAAGTTTTCGTGGTTGAGCGATTGCGCCACGACGGTGCCGACCTTGATTCCCGCCATGCGCACATCGGTGCCGACATTGATGCCCTCGGCATTGTCGAATTCGGCGCTGAGGCGATAGCCGCCGGTGCCGCCGCCCGATCCCGTGGCTGTATAGGCGAAGATGAAGAAGGCCGCGGCAATCGCGATGACGGCCGCGCCGATCAGGGTTTCAACGGTAGAATTTTTCATGGTTGTCTCGCGCTCAAAGGCCAATCAAGCGCCGTTATGTGGCGGATTGATGCCGGTCAATCCGGCGTCCACGGCCGGTAGGACGGCTCGGCCGGCGCGGGCGTCGCCCCCCGCAAGATGCTGCCCATGGGGCGATAGGCGGCGGCGGTGCCGGTGAGATTGGGCAGATGCGGCTTCTGCCATTCGCGCGCCGGATATTCCTCGGACGGCGGCACGTCGGTCCTATGATGCATCCAGCCATGCCAGCCCGGTGGAATGGCCGAGGCCTCGGAATAGCCGTTATAGATGACCCAGCGCCGTTCGGCGATCGATTGGGGCAGCGCCGAGGGCGCCCGGTAATAGGTGTTGCCGAGATTGTCGGTACCGACGAATTCTCCCTTGCGCCAGGTATAGAACCGCGTGTTGAGCGTCTGACCGCTCCACCAGGTAAAGAATTGTGTCACGAATCGCATGTTGCCGAAGCCTTTGTCCAAGCATCGCGGAATATGACGGAAGCATTACGGAGTGGCAAGGACCAGTGCCGGATTCCCACTGTCAAGGCTGTTTTCCGCCAGCACGCGGAGGCCTGGCGCGTCCCCGATGGTTCGCAGCATGTCCGCCAGTTCGCCGCTTTCGGCCGGCAGAGGGCTCGGCACCGCATAGAGGTTGAGACCTCGTCGCAATTGTTCGCGCGTCAGGCTGACCAGATAGATCGGTTGCGCCGGCCCGCCGCCGGTCAGTTCGGTATTGGTCTTGAAGGCGCGAAAGACCTCCCGCCGGCGGGGGTCGGTGGCCAGTGGCCGGACCAAAGTGAGCTTGGCTTTCAGGCCTTCGTGCAGGGATGGCCTCGGCAGCAGCCCGCCCAGTTCGGCATGGGGATCGAGATAGGGCAGGCTTTCGCGCCAGGTCCATTTGGGCGTTTCGGTCCAGCCGGTGGCGACAAGGATGTTCTTCAGGGGATCGAGACTGCCGGCCCACTGGACGATGAATATTTCCTCGGGCTTGCCGGCCAAATCGATGCGGCGCGCCGGCAGCTTCTTCCAGTCGCCATCTTGCCAGCGCGCCAGATCGGTCTGTTCGGTGCGTTGCTGCGGCGCATAGAGCTGTTCGGCAACCGCATAGTCGCGCGACACATGAAAGGCGCCCGCCGCGATAAAGGCGATGAGGGTTGCTCCGAACAGTCCGAGCGGCCTTATGCGGCGGGGCGGAATGGCCTCGATCGCCACCGCGAAGGCGGCCGTCATGATGGTGCCGAACAGCAATCCGCCGAGCACGTCGGAAAGCCAGTGGACGCCGAGATAGACTCGCGAATAGGAAATGGCGATGACCGCCAGGCCACAGGTGGCGATGACCACCGAGCGGCCCCAGCGGCCCATCGAATGGCTGACCAGGACGGCGACAACGCCGAAAGCCAGCGTCGCCATGGTGGCATGGCCGGAGGGAAAGGCGAAAGCCTCGCTCGCGCCATGGAGTTCGACGGGGCGCGGCCGCTCGATGGCATAGGTGATGACGCTGACGAACACCCGGCCGGCGACGAACACGATCGCCGCCGCGATCGCCGCCCGATAGGCGCGGCGCCAGATCAGCCAGGCGATGGTGACG
The DNA here is from genome assembly GCA_031402975.1 of Hyphomicrobiales bacterium. GTDB lineage: Bacteria > Pseudomonadota > Alphaproteobacteria > Rhizobiales > Aestuariivirgaceae > Aestuariivirga. The sequence continues at coordinate 2,079 of JANNSP010000154.1, read as the reverse complement.
GTGATCATCACCGCCAGGATCAGGTTGTCGCCCGCCATGGTGAGCGCGATCATGATCTCGTCGGCGGGAGCGTTCCGCATCTCGCTCATCAGGTTGAAGATCGACACATCGGCATTGGACACGGCGTCGCGCAGCATGATGCCCGACACCATCAGGGCGAGACCGATCAGGCAGGCCACGAAGATGACGGCGAAGAACACGATCACCATCGAGCGCGGATTTTGCGGAGATATGGCGCGCGAGAACCGGCGGAGCGAGCGGCTCTTGCGATTGCGCGCCCATAGCGAAATCTTGCCGAGGACGTGGCTGAGATAGGGCGACAGGCCCGCCGCGATCATGCGAATGACGTAGCCCGCCACCGCCAGAATGACCAGCAGGATGAGAAGCACGATGACCAGTCTTCCCGACAATTCGCCCGCCAGCGCCAGCCCCTGCCCCAATAGAATTCCCGGAAACACATGGGCTGCGGCCCACACGATGCCGGAGGAAAAATTGACCGCGGCAAAGTAAATCTGGCCCATGCCGAACATGCCGACGATGCCGGGAACCACGGCCTTGACGCCTGGAACGAAGCGGCCGATGGCGATCGACTTGCCGCCATGGCTCCTGACGAAATCCTCGCCCCGCGCCACGAGTTGCGGATAGCGGTTGAGCGGCCACAGCGTCTTGAGGCTTTGGCCGAACAGGCGGCCCGCCCAATAGGAAATCTGGTCGCCGGCGATGGCGCCGATGGCGGTCGCCAGGAATACCGGCCAGAAGGCGAGATGCCCGGTGCCCACCAGCATGCCGGCTCCCACCAGAACCGCCGTCGAGGGCACGAACAGGCCGATGATCAGCAGCGCCTCGCCGAAGGCGATCAGAAAGATGATGGATATGGCCCATCCGGGATTCTGGCTGAAGTAGTCGAGATAGGGCTGGAGATAATCCATGTCCTGAGGGCGCGTTCCTGGGGAGTGTCCGGTTAGACGTTGAATGGGGCTGGTTTTTGACAGTTACCTGACGGCGAAGCTAGCCCCATCGCGGGCAAAGTCCTTTCGACCGGACGCCCTCCCGCCCGCCTAGTTTTTCCGCGAGATCAGAATGTAGCCCCGGGTCCGGTTGCCGTTGTCCGAATCCTCGGTATTCATCGACGCGAACAACTCGGCCGACTTGACCCAGACGGGCGGATATTTGTAGCGCGCCACATCGAGGATCAGAAACCGGTCGGTCTCGGCATCATAGGCCGCGAGCGGCGAAATGTGGCCGCCGCGTTCCTGGCCGATGGCCTTGCGGAGATAGTTGATGATGACATGATGATCGGGCTTCGCCAGATAGTCGCGGACCGTCTGGCGGAATTTTTCAACGCTGCTGTCGGCGGCATGATGCACTTCGACCTTGAGCGGCTGAAGGGCGAGCACCGCGCCCAACTGGTCCAGCGTCATGCCCTGCTTCTTGATCAGCTCGACCGGAATGATCGGCTCGCTCCTGGCATCGAGCAGATTGTCCTGGGTAAAGGTCAGATAGGGGTCGTATTCGGGCACCGCGGGGGCCGGCAGCTGCATGGCGTTGAGCACCATCACCATGCTGGCCACGCCGCAGAAGGCCTGGTTCTTCTGCGTGACGAAATTGCTGGCCAGCGGAAAAAAAGCTTCGCGGGAATCGGCATCGATGAACAGGGCTTCGCCCGCGTCGGATGACGCGCCAACGAGATTTTCCGGCAGCGGCAGCGTTTCGGCGCCGGCGGCGGTTCCCAGCAGCGCGAGCGCCAGAATGGAAACCCGCAAGAGTTGAACGATCATGGCAGCGGCTCCGGATTACGTTTTCTGTCAACGCCGCAGCGCAGCGGCACCTGTTCATACGGGTTGTCGAGCCCCACGCTCTCCTCGGCGCAGGGCGCGGGCGGCAAGGGCGCTGCCTGCTCGAACTGGCGTTCAAGCTCGACGGCGGCCGGATGGTCCTTCATCCAGTCGTCGTGACCCTCCCAGTTCATGGCGAGGACAACGAGCATGACGGTGTACATGGCAAAATCATAGAGGCTTGGGGCTTGCTTGCCAATGGCCGCTGATCCGCCCTAGGGGGTGCCATGGTCTTTTCCAATCG
>JANNSP010000153.1:0-4386 GCA_031402975.1 Hyphomicrobiales bacterium | reverse complement strand
GATCGACCTTGGTGGCGGTGCCGCCTCGATGCAGGTTTGAGCGGAAGTCGCCTTTTGCGCCGGATCGCTCCATGGTGGCCACCACCTTGCGCCCGACGACCAAAGCGCGGATGTCGCGGCCTTCCGACTCCTTGATGAATTCCTGCACCAGGATGGCGATGTCGGCGCCGTGAAACGCCTCGATCACCGAGCGCGCCGATTTATGCGTTTCGCCCAGCACCACGCCGATCCCCTGCGTACCCTCGAGGAGCTTGATGACGACCGGCACCCCGCCCACGATTTCGAGCACGTCGTCGGTGCGGGTCGAGTCATTGGCGAAGGCGGTGACCGGCAGCCCCACGCCGTCGCGCGCCAGAATCTGCAGGCTGCGCAATTTGTCGCGCGACCGGTCGATCGCCACCGACTCGTTGAGCGGGTAGACGCCCATCATCTCGAACTGCCGCAACACCGCGAGGCCGTAGAAGGTATGCGACGCGGCGATGCGCGGGATCACCGCCTCGAAGCCGGTGAGCTTTTCGCCCAGCAGGCGAAGCTCGGGCTTGCGCGAGGTGATGTTCATGTAGCAGCGGAGATAGTCGATCGGCACGATCTCGTGGCCCCTCGCCTGCGCCGCCGCCATGATGCGCTGGTGCGAATAGAGCTTGGGATTGCGGGTGAGGAGCGCGATTTTCATTTGTGCCTTCTGACTTTCGCATCGAGGATGAAGGTCCGCCCCGGATGAACCATGAAGCGCCCCCGGATGGCGGCGCGTCCGAGCAGCATGGGCACCCCCATGTCGGTCCGGTCGGCGAGCGTAACCTCGGCCGAAAAGGCCTGATGCCCGACGATGAGTTCGGTTTCGATGACGAGGCGGTTCTGGCTGTGGCCGGTGGAACTGCGGATGGTCTTCGATCCCTGCAACCGCGCCTCGCAGTCATGCAGGCGATCGCCCAGCCGCACGCTGAACCTGACGCGCTTGCCGTGGACGGCGATGGCCTCGGCATGCAGCGCGCACCACAGGGCGCCGGTATCGACCTTGGCGACGACGGGACCCAAACCGAGCTCCGGCAGACGCACATGCTCGCGCCAGCCGATGAGGCTGAGGGGTGGGGTGAGGGATGCGGTTGGCGATCGGGGCATTTGAGCAGTGAATGGCGAATGGCGAATGGCGAATAGGGCAATTTCTCCCCATTCGCCACTCCCCATTCGCTATTCGCCAATCCTTATCGTTTCCGCGATCTCGATGCCGAAGCCCGAGAGCCCGACATAGTGCCGCTGGCTGGTGGTGAGGAGGCGGATCGAATGGACATTGAGGTCGCGGAGGATCTGGGCGCCCAGCCCCACGTCGCGCCAGGTCTGCTGGCGCTGATAGGCGCTGCCGGTTTTCTCCATTGACTTCTGACCGGCGGGAACGCCGGCCGTTCCCTCCTGCAGATAGACCAGGACGCCGCGCTTCTCTTTCTTGAAAATCTCGAACACCTGGTCAAGCGTCCGCCTGTTGCCGAACACGTCCTCCAGCACATTCTCGCGATGGAGCCTCACCGGCACGTTGCGCCCCCCCGTGATGTCGCCGAACACCAGCGCCAGTTGCTCGACGGCGTCGAAGGGCGTCACATAGGAAAAGCCGCGCGCTTTGCCGATCGAGGTCTCGACATCGAATTGCGCCGACTGCTCGACCAGGCGCTCGCGCGACTGGCGGTAGGCGATGAGATCGGCGACCGAGATGATCTTGAACCCGTGCTCGCGGGCGAAGGCCAGAACCTGGGCGCCGCGCTTGACGCTGCCGTCGTCATTGACCAGTTCGCAGATGACGCCCGCCGGATGCAGCCCGGCGAGCTTGACCAGATCGACGGCGGCCTCGGTATGCCCCGAGCGCATCAGCACGCCGCCGGTTTTGGCGACCAGCGGAAAGACATGGCCGGGGCGCACGAAATCGGATGCCTGCACATTGCGGTTGGCCAGCGCATGGACGGTGGCGCAACGCTCCTTGGCCGAGATGCCCGTCGTCAGTCCTTCCTTGTAATCGACCGAGACGGTGAAGGCGGTTCCCATCGGCGCGTCGTTAAGCGCCACCATCGGATCGAGCTTCAGGTGCCTGGCATCCTCGGCGGTGATCGGTGCACAGACGATCCCGGATGTGTGGCGGACCATGAAGGCCATCTGCTCGACACTGATCTTGGCGGCGGCGGCAATGAGGTCGCCCTCGTTCTCGCGGTCGTCATCGTCGACCACCACCACCATTTCGCCATTGGCGATGGCGGCGATCGCCTCCTCCACGCTGTCGAGCCTCGATTGGTCCGCCATGCCGCTGTCTCCGAAATCCTGTGCCTGAACCTTGTTTCCCGTGACGCCCGCGATCCTGAGCGCCAGTTCCAGCGACGGCTGAGCGCCGGCCGCCAGCTGCGACACGCGGCCCTGCGTGATGCCGAGGCTCCTGGCGAAGTCCGATTGCGACATACTGTTAAATGCAAGCCATTCGGCGAGTTTCATGCGTCGTTATTAGCACCGCTAATAACAAAAAATCCAGTCAAACTTCGCCAGGCAATCAAAATTTCCGTGCGCTCCCGGCGTCTTTCATGATGCCGTTCGCTGTATGCCGGCTGTACAGGTTGCGAGGAACGATCACGAACTTCGCGGTTTGTGGCTCGACCCACTTTTCGTGCGACCCCTTGGTATTTCTATCGCGATTGTATCCAAGCTTCAGGAGTTCTGCGCAAACCGCTTTGTAACAGGCGTCGACCACGGTTCAGGCGACGGCTCGGTTGGGCTCCGGACGCTGCCATATTATCGCCGGCACCAGGTCGCGGAGAGGCAGGTTGGCGATTTCCTCGGCAGAAAAATGATTGGACAGGATAAGGTCCGCCGCCACATCGGTAATGACCGTCTCGAACTCTTCGATCGTGGCGGCTTCGATGTGCAGGCCGAAAATGTCGCTTTCGGAATAGTAAACCTTGGCCTCCTCGTCCCACAGTGCCCGTACATAAAACATGCGTTTCATTGGCTTCGTTTCCGATACATTCCCATTCCATCTATATGCGTCATGCCACATTGCAATGCAATTGCTCAACCGCCCCACGTCTTCTCCAGCACCGCGACCCAGTTGTCGAAACAGAGTTTGCGCAAGGTTGCTTCGTCATGGCCATGGCCGCGCATCGCCTGAACCAAACTTTGCAGACCCGCCACATCGCCGATTGCCGCGGGAATGCGCGCGCCGTCGAAATCCGAGCCGAGGCCGACGTGATCCACTCCGGCGAGCCCGATCAGATGATCGAGATGGCGGAGCAGGATGTCGAAGCCGGTATCGTTTTTCCACAACCCGTCGGGCCGGAGAAACCCGTTGGCGAAATTGAGCCCGATCAGTCCGCCGGACTGGCCCACCGCCTTGATCTGATCGTCGGTCAGGTTGCGCGAGGATGGGCAGATCGCATGGGCGTTGGAATGGCTGGCGATCAGCGGTGCCGTGCTGAGCTTCGCCACGTCCCAGAAGCCCTGTTCGTTCAGATGCGACAGGTCGATGGCGATGCCGAGAGTGTTGCATTCGGCGACCAGCGCCTTGCCGGCATCGGTCAAACCTGGACCCGTATCGGGCGAAGAGGGAAAGCGGAACGGCACGCCATGTCCGAACTGGTTGGGCCTGCTCCATACCGGTCCGATCGACCGAAGCCCCGCGCCATACAGTGCTTCGAGCGAAGCGAGATCGGGCTCGATCGCTTCCGCCCCTTCGATATGCATGACCGCGGCGATGGCTCCCGCCTCGCGGCACTGGCGGATTTCGGCGGCGCTACGGCATAGCCGGATGGCCCCTTCCGACCGGCGCGCCATACGGTGCAGCAGCGAGGCCATGGCCAGCGTGATGCCGAGTGCCGCCGACTGCGCCACAGCACTCGCCTCGGGCGGGTTCAGTTCGGGATGTTCCAGGGTGGAGGCATGAAACGGCAGTTCGGGCACGAAAATCGCGAACAGCCCGCCGCCGAAACCGCCCTTCACCATGCGCGGCAGATCCATGTGGCCCCGGCCGTTTCCGGCCAGGAATTCGCCTAGCGGATCACCGTCCTTTGCGAGCCACAGGCGAAGCAGGACATCGTTGTGACCGTCGAAGACCGGGATCATCATTCCGGGTTAGCGGGGCCCCCGCCTTCGCGGGGGTGACGATTGTGGGGGAAGTGGCATCAGGCCTTCGAGCGCATCTCCTCGACATGCTCCCAGTTGACCAGGCTGTCGATGAAGGCTTCGAGATATTTCTGCCGCGCGTTGCGGTAGTCGATGTAATAGCTGTGCTCCCACACGTCGCAGCCGAGGATGGGGGAAGCGCCGTGCATCAGCGGATTTTCACCGTTGGGGGTCATCGAGATGGCGAGCTTGCCGTCCTTCACCGAAATCCAGCACCAGCCGGAGCCGAACTGCGTC
>JANNSP010000152.1:0-4629 GCA_031402975.1 Hyphomicrobiales bacterium | reverse complement strand
GCGCTCGCCACCTCCCTCGCGCCTGTTCGGCGGCGGGGAGGATGACAGATGTGTGAATCCGCTAGCCGATCAGTCGGGGGTGACGGTTCGGGACATAGCTCCGCTGGCGATGGCGCCGGTCATGCCGGCCGCCGGATGGAGGGGAGGCGCAGGCAGCGCTTCACCGCAAGGAAGAGTTGGGAAGAGGCGGCTATCGCACTCCCCGCGCCCGCGGATTTATTGACCGTTGCCCGCCTTCGGCTTTGAGAGAAGATGCTCTCTCGCATCCATCGAAGGAGGTCCAGCCCCACGGGCCGGACGGGAATGGCGGGCGGTGGCCCCCGGTTAGTCCCTGTCCCCGTGAAGACAGATCCACTTCAGGCTCCGCATCTCCAACCCCGATCACGACGGCTCGCGAACCGCCCCTCCGTGGGAAGGAGACGGGAGGAATAAAAGCATATTTCGGGGAAGGTGTCAAGGGGAAGGGGCGTTACGCTTCCCTACTCGGGGATCGGAACTTGCAATTGAAGCACCGTGTCCCCTCACCTTCCCATCGCATTCCGCGTTGGGCCCCTTCCTCTCCCTCCGGGAGAGGAAAAATCCCATCACCGCTCCGTCAGCTTGAGCTCGATCCGGCGGTTCCGTGATTTCGATTCCTCGGTCGAGCCCGGATCGATCGGCTGGTGTTCGCCGAAGCCCGCCGCCACCAGGTGTTTGGGCGCCACCCCGTTCTCGATGAGAAATTTGACGACGGCGATAGCGCGGCCCGAGGACAGTTCCCAGTTCGACTGGAAGGCCGCCGACTTGATCGGGTCGTTGTCGGTGTGGCCATCGACCCTGAGCACCCAGGCGATGTCGGCGGGGATTTCCCGCTCGAGCTGCTTCAGCGCGTCGGCGAGCTTCGTCATCTCGGTGTTGCCCTCGGTATTGAGCGTCGCGGCGCCCTTGGGGAACAGCACTTCCGACTGGAACACGAAACGGTCGCCGACGACCAGGATATCGGAGCGCTGCGACAGGATCTGGCGGAGCCTGCCGAAGAATTCCGAGCGGTAGCGCGACAGTTCCTGGACGCGCTGGGCGAGGGCTGAATTGAGTCGTTTGCCGAGATCGGCGATCTGGGCGTCGGAGGCGGTGTTGCGGGCCTCGGCGTCGGACAACAGGTTATTCATCTGCGCCAGTTGGCGGCGCATCGCGGCGATCTGCTGGTTGAGCAGTTCGACCTGGGCCAGGGCTTCCGACGAGATCGTCTTCTGCCGGTCGAGATCGGTCTGGAGGCCGGTGATGGCGCTGGTGGCCGAGCCGCCCTTCTCATTTTCCGCCGCGAGCATGGCGGTGAGGCTGGCCGACTTGCCCTTCTCGGCGCTGAGATCGTCGTTCAGTGCGAGCAGCGACAGTTCGACCTCGGCCTTGGCGGATTTCTCCAGCGCCAGAAGCTCGGTCAGTTCCGCGATCTGCGAGCGAAGTTGCCCGAGGGCCGAATCCTGGCCGGAGATTTCGCGCGCCAGCAGGAACTGCGCCACCATGAATACCGACAAGAGGAAGGTGATGACGAGGAGAAGCTGCGCCATGGCATCGACGAAACCCGGCCAGTAGGGCGAATCTTCCTGGCGGCGGCGGCGCGATGCGGCAATCGCCATGGCCTAGTCCTCGTCGCCGAGACGCGCCCGCTGCGGCCGCTGCCCGGTGGCGCGGATCAGGAGGCGTTGGATCTCGTTCTGCTGGGTCTGCTGCGAGCGGGCCCATTCGCGCACCATCTTCTGCTCCTCGCGCATCTGCTGGACGAGGCTGGCGACGGCCTCCGCCAGTTGCTCGAGCGATTCCGTGTCGCCCGCTTTGCCGGGCGCGGGCTTCATGGTCTCGATCGACTGGCCGAAGCGGTCGAGGCTCCTTTGCAGGCTCTGCACGTCAAGGCGGAGATATTGGGGTGCTGAGGTTTGCGTGTTGCCGTCGCCCGCCGCGATATCGGTGATGGTCGACAGCCAGTCTTCGAGATTGTTGTAGAAGCGGTTCTGCGCCTGCGACGCCTTGAGGTCGAGGAAACCCAGGATCAGCGACCCGGCGAGGCCGAACAGTGACGACGAAAAGGCCAGGCCCATGCCGGTCAGCGGACCCTTGAGGCCTTCCTTCAATCCCTCGAATACGGTCGCCGACTGGGCCGAACTCACGTCCAGCGCATTGATCGCGTCGCTGATCGAGGAGACGGTGTCGAGCAGGCCCCAGAAGGTGCCGAGGAGGCCGAGAAAGATCAGGAGGCCGACGAGATAGCGCGACAGGTCACGCGATTCGTCGAGCCTGGAAGCCAGCGAATCGAGGAGCGAGCGCATGGAGAGCGGCGACAGCACCGTGCTCTGCCGGTTGCGCAGAAGCGTCGCCATGGGGGCGAGGAGCAGCGGCTGGCGTTCGGGATTGCCGCCCGCTTCCGACACCCGGAAACTGTTGACCCAGGCGATTTCCGGGAACAGCCGCCACACCATGCGGTAGGAATGGAACAGGCCCAGCAGCAGCGTGCCGATGATGACGCCGTTCAAACCCGGATTGGCCATGAAGGCGCGCTGGATGGAAGGCCACAGGATCGCCACCAGGATGGCCACCACGAGGGTGAAAACCATCATATGAACCAGATAGACGCGGGGCGCTTCGAGGGTGGTGGGTTCGGTTGGCTCGGCCATTCTGTCGCCTGTGGCGGGTACGAAGCGGGGCGTTGTGGCGTCAAATCTAGACCATTGCATGGCGCTTCGCGAGGGGTGTTCGGCGATGCTCAACCGGTGAATTGCGGGTGAACGGAGTGTTCAGCGCCGGTTCTCGTAAGCGGGAGCAGAGTTCCATCATGCAGACGGCAAATCACTGCCGCCGAACGAGGGAGACCCCAGATGTTGACCCAGATCCGTTCGCTCAGCCTCGCCGCGGCACTCGCCGGTGTCGCCATTGCAGCCATCGCCCAGCCGGCCATCGCCGCCCCTTCGCGCTGCGCCGCCCATGACGACATCGTCAAGGTGCTCAACAAGAAATACCAGGAGACCCGCCATGCGCTGGCCGTGGTCAGCGCCACCGCGGTCATGGAAATCTTCCTGTCGCCGGAAGGCACCTGGACCATGCTGGTCACCAACACCCAAGGCATCGCCTGCATCACAGCGTCCGGCGAAGCCTGGCAGGATGTGAAGGTGGACGTGGCGGGGCTGGAGAGCTGAGCAAGGGCCCCGGGCCGTCACATATTTGCTCTTGCCCCGGATGTGGCAAAATGCATCTCTAGGCGCGGCTGATTTCCAAGCCGTTCAAGGGAGACATTCATGACATCGAGTTTCACAAAGATTTTGGCCTCCGCCACGGTCATGCTCGGCCTGACCGCCACCGGCGCCCAGGCCGTCAATTGCCTGCAATCCGACACGGCGGGAACCTGGCAGTCCTACACGCTGGCATCGAACAGCGCGGGCACCGCCTGGTTCCGCTGCATATTATCGATCAACGCGGGGGGCGTGATTGCCCCGACCACCTGCACTGTTTCGTCCGGATTGACGGTTCCGATGACCGAAGGCAGCCTGACCCTGATCAATGGCGCACGCTGCGCCTTCATCGGCAAATTCAAGTTGGCCGGCGTACAGAACGGCATCAATTTTGCCACCATGTCGCAGGACAAGCAGTCCGTCGAGGGCGTCGGAAAGTTTCCCGGCGGCGGGGTGTTCGGCTTCAATCTCAACAAGTATTGAGAGGGGCGGGCGGCCGGGAATTTGACAAACATGTCATGATGGCATACCATCGCCATCATGACATCGAGGATGCAGATCACGCTGGATCCTGAAATCCAGGTCAAGGTCCGCCGCCGGGCCAAGAAGATCGGCGTTCCGGTTGCAGAGTATGTCCGGCGCATTATCGCCGCCGATCTCGGCGTTGATCCGCCCAGGGCGAGTGTGTCCGAGCTTTTCGATCTCGGCCGCTCCGCCGAGATGACCGACATAGCCAAAGACAAAAGCGCGATGATCGCGGATGCGATTGCGGCCGGCAAGCTGGCGGAATGATCTTCGTCGATAGCTCGGCGTGGTTTGCCGCGGCGAACGGAAACGATGCCCAGCATTCCCGCGCCAAGAGCGCTCTGTCGGGCCAATCCGGCTTCGTGACATCAAATCTGGTTCTCGCCGAGACATGGCGGCTGCTGCATCACAAACTCCATTGGCAGGCGGCCGAGAGTTTCTGGCGGATCATCAGGCAAGGCGCCGCCGATCTCGAAGCTGTCAGCGCGGAGGATATGGAGGGAGCCTGGCTCATCGGCCAACGCTACCCCGACCAGGATTTCTCGCTCACCGACCGCACCAGCTTCGCCTTGATGGAACGCTTACAGATCGTCGACGTCGCGACCTTCGACCACCACTTCGCCATCTACCGCTTCGGCGGAAACAAGAGCGGCGCGTTCAGGTTGGTGAATTGAATGCACTGTCACCGAAATTTCTGTCACCGAAATTTGACCGTAATTTGTGTCACCGTAACTTGATTTTCCTCGCCCCTTGGGAGAGGAAGGGGTCCAGCGCGGAACGCGTTGGGAAGGTGAGGGGATACGGTGCTTCAATTGCGAGTTCCGATCCCCTCAACCTCCCACCGCGTTCCGCGGCGGGCCCCTCCTTCTCCCTCCGGGAGAAGGGAAGCATTGGCGGTTCACGC
>JANNSP010000151.1:0-8268 GCA_031402975.1 Hyphomicrobiales bacterium | reverse complement strand
GCGCCGCGTTGAATTCGAGTTCGGGGCGCGTTTCCTCGGCGATGATCTTGGAGGGCTCGGTGAAATTGATGAACACCGACAACTGGTCCTGCAGGATGCGGGCGGCATAGGCGACGGCATCTTCCGGCGTCATCGAGCCATCGGTCTCGACGCTCATCACCAGCTTGTCGTAGTCGAGGATCTGGCCTTCGCGGGTATTCTCGATCCGGTAGGAGACGCGCTTGACCGGGCTGTAGATCGAATCGACCGGGATCAGACCGATCGGCGCGTCCTCGGGCCGGTTGCGCTCGGAGGGGACATAGCCCTTGCCGCTGCTCACGGTGAATTCCATGCGCACTTCCGCGCCCTCGTCGAGCGTGCAAATCACGTGCTCGGGGTTCAGGATGTGGATGTCGCCGGTCTGCTGGATATCGCCGGCGCGAACCACGCCCGGACCTTCCTTCTTGAGCATCAGGCGCTTCGCACCCTCGCTCTGCATGGAAATGGCGATTTCCTTGATGTTGAGAACGATGTCGGTCACGTCCTCGCGGACGCCCGCGATCGAGGAGAATTCATGCAAGACGCCGTCGATCTGAACCGAGGTGACGGCGGCGCCCTGGAGCGACGACAGAAGAATGCGGCGGAGCGCATTGCCGAGCGTCGTTCCGAAACCGCGCTCGAGGGGTTCGGCCACCATCGTCGCAATGCGGCGGCGGTCGCGGCCCGACTGGATGTCGAGCTTGTTGGGACGGATCAGTTCTTGCCAATTCTTCTGGTTCACATGCATTGCTTTGCTTTCCTGTCGAGTGATCGGGCAAAACCCCGGCCTGACATTTCCTGTTCATACTGGCCTGCTAATGCAGACCCGGTAGCGCCTAGACCCGGCGGCGCTTGGGCGGGCGGCAGCCATTGTGCGGAATGGGTGTCACATCGCGGATCGAGGTGACCTGCAATCCGCAGGACTGGAGGGCGCGAAGCGCCGATTCGCGGCCCGAGCCCGGACCCGAAACCTCGACCTCGACGGTGCGCATGCCGTGTTCCATAGCGGCGCGGCCCACCTGTTCGGCAGCGACCTGGGCGGCATAGGGGGTCGACTTGCGCGAGCCCTTGAAGTTCGCTTTGCCGGCCGAGCCCCAGGCAATGGTGTTGCCCTGCACGTCGGTGATGGTGATCATGGTGTTGTTGAACGAGGCGTTCACATGAACCACGCCCGAGGAGATGTTCTTGCGCTCCTTGCGGCGCGGACGGACTGCTTCCTTGGCCATGATTACTTCTTCCTGCCGGCGATGGCTTTGGCGGGACCCTTGCGGGTCCGCGCATTGGTATGGGTGCGCTGGCCGCGAACCGGCAGGCCCTTGCGATGGCGCAGACCCCGGTAACAGCCGAGATCGACCAGGCGCTTGATGTTCATCGATACTTCGCGGCGAAGGTCGCCTTCCACCACATAATCGCGGTCGATCACTTCGCGGATCGCCAGCACCTCGGCGTCGCTCAGTTCGTTCACCCGCTTGGAATGGGGAATCTTGACCTTGTCCATGATCTCGACCGCGTTCACGGGTCCGATTCCATGGATGTAGCGAAGTGCTATGACCGCGCGCTTGTTGGTCGGTATATTTACGCCTGCAATACGGGCCAAGTCGGTTCTCCTAATCTTTCCAAGGGCTTGTGCCCAGGTCGTTAAACTTTCATCAGTGCCGAATGCGCCGCTTCAATGGCGCAAGGCCGCGCCTTGGGAAGTTCCCTTCCCGAAGCCAGCCTTTGTGTCGACCAGGATTGGCGGTTACTTAGGCTGGAATCGCTCACGCGTCAACCTCTGGAAGCGCCAAAAACAGGCCTGTCATGCGTTGCTCAATACCTTCTCGATCTGGCGGGTCACGTCAGCGATATCCGCCATGCCGTCGATGATCTTGAGATTGCCTCTTCTGCTGTAATAGGACACCAAGGGAGCGGTCTGCTTGTTGTAGATGGCGAGGCGGTCGCGCACGGTTTTCTCGTTGTCGTCGGCGCGGCGAAGGAATTCCTTCGAGCCGCAGACATCGCAAACGCCCGCGACCTCTGGCCGCTCGAATTTGTCGTGGTAACCCTTGCCGCAGCGGGCGCAGGTATAGCGGCCGGTGATGCGCTCGACGAGCGCGTCGTCGTTGACCCGCATCTCAATCACTCGGTCGAGCTTGATGCCCTTGGACGCCAGCATGGCGTCGAGCGCCTCGGCCTGCGCCGTGTTGCGCGGAAAACCGTCGAGGATGAAACCCTTTTTCACGTCCGGGTCTTTCAGCCGGTCGGCGATGATCGAGACGACGACATCGTCGGAAACCAGTTCGCCCCGGTCCATGACGGATTTCGCTTTCCGGCCCGTCTCCGTTCCGGCGGCGACGGCGGCCCGGAGCATCTCGCCGGTCGACAGCTGTTTCAGCCCGTGACGGTCCTCGAGCAGCTTGGCCTGCGTGCCCTTGCCAGCTCCAGGCGGTCCCAGAAGAATGACATTCACCGCTTGCCGCCCCGCAGCTTGGATTTCTTGATGAGGCCTTCATACTGCTGGGCCAGCAGATGGCCCTGGAGCTGCGCCACCGTGTCCATGGTGACGCTCACCACGATCAACAGCGAGGTGCCGCCGAAATAGAACGGCACGGCCGCGTAACCGACGAGAATTTCCGGCAGGATGCAGACGATGCTGAGATAGAGCGCGCCGATCACGGTGATGCGGGTCAGCACGTAGTCGATATATTCGGCGGTACGCTCGCCCGGCCTGATGCCGGGGACGAAGCCCCCATACTTCTTGAGGTTTTCCGCCGTCTCCTTCGGATTGAACATGATCGAGGTGTAGAAGAAGGCGAAGAAGATGATGAGCAGCACATAGAGGAACAGGAACAGAGGCTGGCCGTGGCCCAGCATGGCGGTGAGCGAATTGAGCCAGTCCGGCCCCTGCCCCTTGGTGAAATTGGCCACCGTGATGGGCAGCAGCAAGAGCGAAGAAGCGAAGATCGGCGGAATGACGCCCGAAGTATTGAGCTTGAGCGGCAGATGCGAACTGTCGCCCTGGAACATCTTGTTGCCGACCTGGCGCTTGGGATACTGGATCAGGAGGCGCCGCTGGGCCCGCTCCACCAGCACGATGAAGGCGATGACAACCAGCGCCATGACCAGGATGCCGAGGATGAGGAAGGTCGAAAGCTGGCCGGTGCGGCCCATTTCGAGCATGGCCGCGATGCCCGAGGGAAGGCCTGCAACGATGCCGGCGAAGATGATGAGCGAGATGCCGTTGCCGATGCCGCGCGCCGTGATCTGTTCGCCCAGCCACATCAGGAAGACCGTGCCGCCGGTCAGCGTGATGACCGTGCTGGCGCGGAAGAACATTCCGGGATCCGTCACCAGTCCCGCCTGGCCCTCAAGCCCCACTGAAATGCCATAGGCTTGCGCTGCGGCGAGGATGACGGTGCCGTAACGGGTGTACTGGTTGATCTTCTTACGGCCCTGCTCGCCTTCCTTTTTCAGGGCCTCGAGATGCGGGCTGACCGACGTCATCAGCTGGATGATGATCGAGGCCGAGATATAGGGCATGATATTGAGAGCGAAGATCGCCATGCGGCCGAGCGCGCCGCCCGCCAGACCGTTCACCCAGCCGAGAATGCCGGAGGAATTCTGCGCTGCGAATTTCGCCAGTTCGAGCGTGTCGATGCCGGGGATCGGAATATAGGTGCCGAGGCGATAGACGATGAGGGCGCCCAGGGTGAACCAGATGCGTTTCTTCAGATCCTCGGATTTGGCGAGCGCGCCAAAATTCAGATTAGCCGCAAGTTGTTCTGCTGCCGATGCCATTCCCACGTCCTCGTTTCGCCCGCCAGCACCCTCATGTAGGGAGGGCGGGGAACGCCTGCAATCCTACTTCGCTTCGGGCTTCGCTTCAGCCGGTGCCTCGGCGGGCCTCAGCATCTTGACGCTGCCGCCGGCCTTTTCGACAGCCTTTACAGCACCTTCCGAGGCATGCCAGACCTCGAATGCGAGCTTGGCCTTGAGTTCGCCCTTGGCGATCAAGCGCACGCCCGCCATCTTCTTCGACAATACGCCGGCCGCGATGAGCGTGTCCTGGGTCACCGCTGCGGAGACGTCGAGCTTGCCGGCATCGACGGCGCGCTGCACCCGGTCGAGATTGATTTCGTTGTAATCGACCTGGTTGGGCTTGTTGAAGCCGCGCTTGGGGAGCCGCCGGTAGATCGGCATCTGGCCGCCCTCGAAGCCGGCCTTGGCGCCGCCCTTGCGGGCCGTCTGGCCCTTGCCGCCGCGGCCGGCCGTCTTGCCAAGCCCTGAGCCGATGCCGCGCCCGACGCGCTTCTTCTGGTGCTGGGAGCCGGGATTATCGGCGATCTGATTGAGTCTCATCGTGTGTCGTCCTTATGAAATCACGCGCACGAGATGCGCCACCTTGGCGATCATGCCGCGCACCGCCGGTGTATCGCCCAGCGTCACGGTTTTGCTCATCTTGTTGAGGCCAAGCCCGATCAGCGTCGCGCGCTGGTCTCCGGGGCGGCGCTGCGGGCTGTGAACCTGCTGCACGGTGATCGTCGTTCCGGTCGTGGTTTTGGCTTTGGCCATGGCGATTGGTTCCTTGACTTATTCGGTGACGGGAGCGTCGCCACGGCGGCGCAGCACGTCCGAGACTTTCTTGCCCCGGCGGGCCGCCACCGAGCGCGGACTCACCTGCTTCTTCAATGCATCAAAGGTAGCCCGTACCATGTTGTAAGGATTGGACGATCCCTTGGACTTGGCGACGACATCCTGGACGCCCACCGATTCGAATACGGCGCGCATCGGTCCGCCTGCGATGATGCCGGTGCCGGGAGGCGCCGAACGCAGCACGACCTTGCCAGCACCCCAGCGACCGTCCATGTCATGATGCAGCGTCCGGCCTTCGCGCAGCGGCACCCGGATAAGCCCACGCTTGGCGCCTTCGGTGGCCTTGCGCACCGCTTCCGGCACTTCGCGCGCCTTGCCGTGACCGAAGCCCACGCGGCCCTTCTGGTCGCCCACCACCACAAGTGCCGCAAAACCGAAGCGCTTGCCGCCCTTCACCACCTTGGCGACGCGGTTGATATGGACCAGCTTGTCGATGAACTCGTTGTCGCGGTCGTCGCGGCTGTCCTTGCGATCCCGGTCCCGGCCGCCATGTTCTCTTGCCATTGTGCTTTTCCGCCTGTGAATTAGAAGTTGAGGCCGCCCTCGCGGGCGGCATCGGCCAGCGCCTTGACGCGCCCGTGATACATGTAGCCGCCGCGATCGAACACCACGTCCTTGATGCCGGCGGCGACGGCCCGCTCGGCCACCAATTTGCCGATGGCAGCCGCCGCCGCCTTGTCGGTGCCCTTCTTGCCGTCCTTCTTGAACGCCTCCTCGAGGCTCGACGCGGCGGCGACCGTCGCCCCCTTCGCATCGTCGATCACCTGGGCGTAGATGTTCTTGCTGGAACGGAACACCGACAGCCGGGGGCGCAGGTTGCCGCGCGCCTTGAGGGTGCGGCGGACACGGATCCGGCGCTTGGTGGTGGGTGAGGATTTCTTAGCCATTCAGGTCACCTGTTACTTCTTCTTGCCTTCCTTGCGGAAGATGTATTCGCCGGCATATTTGACGCCCTTGCCCTTGTAAGGTTCGGGCTCGCGGAATTCGCGGATTTCGGCCGCGACCTGGCCGACGCGCTGCTTGTCGATGCCCGACACCACGATTTCGGTGGGCTTCGGCGTTTTGATTTCGATGCCGTCTGGAATGGGGTAGTGAACGTCGTGGCTGTAGCCGAGATTGAGCTGCAGAACCTTGCCCTGAACGGCGGCGCGGAAACCGACGCCGGTGATTTCGAGAGACTTCGAATAACCAATCGTAACGCCCTTGATCATGTTGGACACAAGGGTGCGCGACAGACCCCAGCGCGAGCGCGCGTTCTTCGACTTGTCGCGGGGGTCGATCTTGACGCCGCCCTCGCCCATGCTAGCCGATACGTCATCGACCAGCACCAGCTTCAACTCGCCCTTGGGGCCCTTCACCGACACAGCGGCGCCGTTCACATTGACTGTGACGCCCGCCGGAACGGGGACCGCTTTCTTTCCGATTCGCGACATGATTCTATCGTCCTCAGAATACCGTGCAGAGAACTTCGCCGCCCACATTCTGGGTGCGCGCTTCCGCATCGGACATGACGCCCTTGGGCGTCGACAGGATGGAAATGCCGAGGCCGTTATAGACCGTGGGCAAGGTCTCGACCGAAGCATAGACACGGCGGCCCGGCTTCGTCACGCGCTGAATCTCGTGGATCACCGGAGCGCCGTCGAAATATTTGAGCTCGATCTCGATCTCGGCCTTGGCCGTTCCCTGCTGCACCGTGGCGAAGCCGCGGATGAAACCTTCCGAATGCAACACTTCGAGGACGCGTTCGCGCAGCCTCGACGCCGGCGTCGTCACCTTCGGCTTGCCGCGCTCCTGGGCATTCCTGATGCGGGTCAGCATATCGCCGATCGGATCCATGACACTCATCTTGATCGTTCTCCTAGGTCCGTATCAGACTACCAGCTCGCCTTGGTCATGCCGGGGATCAATCCCTGGTTGGCCATTTCGCGCAGCGCCATACGTGACATCCTGACTTTCCTGTAATAAGCCCGGGGCCGCCCCGTCAGTTCGCAGCGGTTGCGCACCCGGTTGGGCGAGGAATTGCGCGGCAGCATCGCCATCTTGAGCTGGGCGGCAAAGCGCTCTTCCATCGGCAGCGACATGTTCTGCGAAATCGCCTTGAGGCGCGCGCGCTTCCCCGCATACTGCTTCACCAGCCGCTTGCGGCGGTTGTTCTTTTCTATCGAACTCGTCTTGGCCATGTCTCTACCTTCAGCCTGATATGTCTCACGCCGCCTGCTTGATGCGGGTGGACTTGCGGAACGGGAAGTTGAAAGCCTCGAGCAGCGCCTTGGCTTCCTCGTCGGTGCGAGCCGTGGTGCACACGACGATGTCGAGGCCCCAGACGCGGTCGATCCGGTCGTAGTCGATTTCGGGGAATATAAGATGCTCTTTGATTCCCAACGAGTAGTTGCCATTGCCGTCGAAGCTCCGGTCCGAGAGCCCGCGGAAGTCGCGGACGCGCGGCAGTGCTATGGTGATGAGCCGGTCGAGGAATTCATACATCCTCACCTTGCGCATCGTCACCTTGGCGCCAATCGCCAGGTTCTCGCGGATCTTGAACTGGGCGATGGCCTTGCGTGACTTGGTAATCACCACCTTCTGGCCGGCGATCTTTTCAAGCTCCGAGGCCGCGACCTGGACCAGCTTCGAATCCTGCGTCGCTTCGCCCACTCCCATGTTGAGCACGATCTTGTCGAGACGCGGCACCTGCATGACATTGGTGTAACCGAACTGCGCGATGAGCTTCGGTTTGACCACTTCGTCATAATGCTTGCGCAGACGCGGCACGTAATCCTTCGGCAGGACTTCCGCTACAACCGGCGCCTTGGCGTCGGATTTCTTGTCGGCCTTCTTGTCGGCTTTCTTGGGCGCATCCGCCTTCTTGCCTTCGGCCTTGGGCTGGTCCTGCTTCTTGGCCTCGGGCTTGCCGCCCTCGGACTTCCTGGAAGCCTTCTTGTCCTTGTCGTCAGCCATCGATCACCTCACCGGAACGCTTGGCGTAGCGCACCTTCTTTCCATCACCCAGAACCTTGAAGCCGACGCGGGTGGGCTTGTTATCCTTGGGATCGCGCAGCGCCAGGTTGGAAATCTGGATCGGCATGTCCTTGGGGATGATGCCGCCTTCCTGGCCCGCCGTCTGGCGCGTGTGGCGCCGGGCCACGTTGATGCCGCCCACGACGGCGCGATTTTCGGCCGGGATCACGCGGAGCACTTCGCCCTGCCTGCCCTTGTCCTTGCCGGTAATGACGACGACCTTGTCGCCCTTCCGGATTTTAAGCTTCGCCGCCATCACAATACCTCCGGCGCCAGCGATATGATCTTCATGTGGTTCTTGGCCCGAAGCTCGCGCGGCACGGGTCCGAAAATGCGGGTTCCCACGGGCTCGCCTTGCGGGTTGATCAGCACCGCGGCGTTCCGGTCGAAACGGATGACCGAGCCATCGGCGCGGCGGATGTCCTTGGCGGTGCGCACCACGATCGCCTTCATGACGCTGCCCTTCTTCACGCGGCCGCGCGGGATCGCCTCTTTCACCGAAACAACGTTGATGTCGCCGTCATAGGCATAGCGCCGCTTCGAGCCGCCCTGCACCTTGATGCACTGGACGCGCCTGGCGCCGGAATTGTCGGCGACGTCGAG